>NZ_JBQEQC010000140.1:0-303 GCF_052044195.1 Variovorax sp. 22077 | reverse complement strand
TCGCCGAGATCGAGAAGCTGCTGCAGGCCGCATCCGAGGCACCGCGCGCCGCGGCAGAGATCGTGTCGCAGATGACCTCGCGCGACGAACAGCGCCTCTCGGCCTGGACGCAGTCGCTCACCGACATGGCCGCCTCGCTGCGCCAGGAATGGCAGCAGGCCGGCGAGCACACCAGCAGCCAGCAGAAGCAGCTTCTCGACGCCATGGCGCAGACCGCGCACGAGATGTCGGCCCAGAACGAAGCGCATGCGAAGAACACCATCGCCGAGATCGAGAAGCTGCTGCAGGCCGCATCCGAGGCAC
>NZ_JBQEQC010000139.1:0-319 GCF_052044195.1 Variovorax sp. 22077 | reverse complement strand
GTTTCAGGTACTAGCGAGTAACATCGTGGAGGTTCGAGTCCTCTTCTGGGCACCAAGTTTAAACAGACCCTTACCAGGTCATTCGATTCAAGCCACCGGTCTCCGGTGGCTTTTTTCATTGCCGATCGAATCCGCATCGAACGGTCGGCGCAACCGGACAGGCAAGAGCCGGACCAGCGCCAGATTTTTTGCGCGCGACCCGTTTTTTTCGGGCAGCCGCGACAAATTGTGTATACTCGCAGTCTTTGCTGAAAAGCAGAGTCAGCCCAGATGGCGGAATTGGTAGACGCACTAGTTTCAGGTACTAGCGAGTAACATC
>NZ_JBQEQC010000138.1:0-330 GCF_052044195.1 Variovorax sp. 22077 | reverse complement strand
CGGTGCGAAAGCACTGATGCAGATGCGAGGTATCAAAAGGCGACGGCCAGGGTGTTACTAGCACCCCGGCCGTCTAACCAAGTTCGTGCACACACCTTGGAAGGAACCGCACAAAAATGGCTACCAAGACTATAGCCCGGCCTCGCACGCCGGTAGCTTCCGCAGAAACCGCCCAACAAGACCCGGCGGATCTTCTTGAAAACACCCTCACTCAGCTCGAAGCCCTCCTGTGGGTCTGCCACGGCGAAGAGATCGACTGGTGCAGCGGGGATGGACCTCGGCAACTCAACAATCTGCTTTGGCTTGCGGCCGAGATGGCGCGCAAGGCTG
>NZ_JBQEQC010000137.1:0-332 GCF_052044195.1 Variovorax sp. 22077 | reverse complement strand
TCGCTCGGCTTCTTGAGCAGCCTGGACTGGCCTTCGCTTTGCTCGGCCAGGGATTCGGGCCTTGGATTGATTTCGAGCCTGCATTCAGGATCGTTGTCTTGGGTGAGATGCTGATGCGCTCGAGGTGCGCAAGAAGACTCTCGGCTCCCGGCATCACTGAGTACCACCAGCAAGCGTCCCTCGAAACGACACGGAGCGATCCCGCACTTCATTCCAAGCACTGCAGGCGCGCAGCGCCTGCTGTGCCTTGGAGGCCGAGCAACGCGATGGCCCGACCCTCTCCCCTCCCCTCTGGCTGCGCCGAGGAGCGCAGCGTTTCGCGGATCAGGGCT
>NZ_JBQEQC010000136.1:0-333 GCF_052044195.1 Variovorax sp. 22077 | reverse complement strand
TCTGCGTGGAGCGCTCCGTCGAGATGATGGTGGGCATCCTGGCGGTGCTCAAGGCGGGCGGTGCCTACCTGCCCCTGGACCCCGAGTACCCGGCGGACCGGCTGTCCTACATGGTGCAGGACAGTGGCATCGAGCTGCTGCTGACCCAGAGCCACTTGCACAGCCTGATCCCGGGTGCCGAGGCGCTCCAGGTGCTGGAACTGGACACCCTGGATACGTCCTGCGAGTCCGATGCAGATCCCCGGGTGAAGCTGCACGGCGAACACCTGGCCTACGTCATCTACACGTCCGGCTCCACGGGCCGTCCCAAGGGAGCGGCCATTCGCCACAGTG
>NZ_JBQEQC010000135.1:0-335 GCF_052044195.1 Variovorax sp. 22077 | reverse complement strand
GCCCCTGCATGACCCGCTCGATGACTTCGGCTTGACCGGCGCGCAATCGGGTGTGGCCGAACACGCCGCGCAGGGTTCGATTCAACTGGCTGGAGGATGACTGCCGCCCGGCGGTGGCAGGGGATCGGGTCGAAGGCATCAGCGCTGTCCGCTGCCCTGGCCGTCGGCCTCTTCGCCCTCGCCTTCCGAATCGGCTGCAATCTCGTCGGCCAGGTCCTGCGTGCTCAGCGCCTCCGGGTCGTCCACCGAACCCTCGACCTCGGCTGCGGCATCCGGGAGCACGCCCACACGATCCGGAAGAATGTCGGCATTGGTCGGGGTTTCGAGTCCGCCTT
>NZ_JBQEQC010000134.1:0-343 GCF_052044195.1 Variovorax sp. 22077 | reverse complement strand
CGCGCTCGTCGCCGCCGGTGCGCTCACCGGGGCGCTCGCATCCACCCGGCGCACCAGCGTGCGGCTGTCGATGGTCGTCGGAACGGCTGCCGCCCTGGGGATCGTGCAGGCGCTGGCGGGATTCGCCCCCGGCGAGCTGGCGTTCGGGATGCTGCTGATCGGCGTCGGCGTCGGCGCGAGCCGGTGGTCGTGGTTCGCCCTCGTGCTGCCTGCCATGGTCCTGCTCGTGCTCAGCCTGATCAACGTGCTGTCGTTAGCGCTCTACGCCGCCGGACCCCGCGACATCGCCCAGCCGACCGGCACGTTCCTGATCCTCGGCGGCGGCGTCGCGGTCGCCGTGGCC
>NZ_JBQEQC010000133.1:0-345 GCF_052044195.1 Variovorax sp. 22077 | reverse complement strand
GCTGGACCCATCAGGCGTGCCTGGAACTCTTCGCGGAGGAGGAACTCGTCGCGCTTGAGCGCGAGACCCTCTTCGAGGCCTTGCGCGCCGGGACCATCGAGCGCGCGTGCGTGCCCGTGACAACCTCGGTGGTCGGCGCCACGCCGTATCTCGACGACGTGCTCGCGCTCGATGCGATCGCGGGTGTGCAGGTGGTGGCGGAGTACCCGAAGGTGCTCGGGTACAGCCTGCTCGCGAAACCCGGCACCCGGCGCGAGGACATCCGCACGATCGTCGCGCACCCCGTGGCGCTCGAGGAGGTCAAGCCCTGGCTGGACCGGGAGATGCCGCACGTCGAGCGCCGGC
>NZ_JBQEQC010000132.1:0-345 GCF_052044195.1 Variovorax sp. 22077 | reverse complement strand
GCCTCGTCCACCACGCCGCCGACGGCCGCAGCCACGCCTACCCGGTGCTGGCCGTTGGCCAGGCCTACTTCGACCCGATCGAGGAAGTCCGCGTCTCGCGTCTGAGCGAGAGCCTGCTGGCGCTGGACTTCGGCAAACCGCTGCCCGAAGGCGAGCAGAGCGAGTGGCGCGAGATCTACGAATACGTAGACAGCAGGCAGCCTCACTTCAGGCTCGTCGCGCAGCAGGCCAAGGACGGCATGACCATCGGCCTGCGCTACGACCATGTGATTGCGGCAACTGGCGAACGGGTGCTCAGCGACATCATCAGCAAGCACGGCGAGGCCGTCATGGCCCACGTGGGCA
>NZ_JBQEQC010000131.1:0-346 GCF_052044195.1 Variovorax sp. 22077 | reverse complement strand
ATGGAATTTCAAGCGTTGTCATCATCTGTTGGGTATCCAGTGTGAATGTCTGGTAGGAATAGCTAAAGGATCGACGCTGAAAAGCGTACCGGCAGGCCTTTCACTCAGGATTGCTGGCGAACATCACAGAATTTTTGACGTGAGGAATTGATGCAGACAGTTAAACAAAATG
The DNA here is from genome assembly GCF_052044195.1 of Variovorax sp. 22077. NCBI lineage: Bacteria > Pseudomonadati > Pseudomonadota > Betaproteobacteria > Burkholderiales > Comamonadaceae > Variovorax > Variovorax sp. 22077. The sequence continues at coordinate 174 of NZ_JBQEQC010000131.1, read as the reverse complement.
CGATGGCGTTATTTTTGGCGGTTATCACCTTTACCGCCAGCGCACATCCTCACAGTTTTATCAGCCTGAAAACCGAGCTGGTCACCGACGGCACGCAGCTGAGCGGCCTGAAAATGCGCTGGACGATGGATGAAATCACCTCGGCCGATCTCCTGTATGACGCGGGAAATGCAA
>NZ_JBQEQC010000130.1:0-347 GCF_052044195.1 Variovorax sp. 22077 | reverse complement strand
GGCGGCATCGCCTGCTCGGAGTGCCCGGGTGGCGTCACGGTCGGCAACCCGGTGAGCCCCGCGCTGGGTGCCAAGGTGCTCATGGCAGAGCCCGAGCTCGACTTCGCGCTGCCCGGCGCGATGCCCCTGGTATGGCAGCGCCAGTACAGCAGCTACGTGAACCCCGAGCACGGCGCACCCTGCGGCCTGCTGGGTCACGGCTGGAGCCTGCCCGCTCAGATGCACGTCGAGCTCCGCGACGATGCCTGCATCCTGTTCACATCCATGGGACGCGTGATCACCTTCGATCCGTTGCCCGAGGGCGGCTCGGTCTACAGCCCGAGCGAGGACATCTGGTTGATGCGCGG
>NZ_JBQEQC010000129.1:0-347 GCF_052044195.1 Variovorax sp. 22077 | reverse complement strand
AGGCCGCCGTCATCGCCCGCGAGGACACTCCCGGCCACAAGCAGCTCGTGGGCTACGTGGTGCCCGAGGCCTCGGACGCCGCCGCCCTGGACACCCAGGCGCTGCGCCGCAGCCTCTCGGAGGCTCTGCCCGACTACATGGTCCCCGCGGCCATCGTGGTCCTGGAGGCTTTGCCGCTGACGCCCAACGGCAAGCTCGACCGCAAGGCTCTGCCCGCGCCGGACTTCACGCCACAGAGCATCCGCGCTCCGCGCACGCCCCAGGAGGAGATCCTCGCGGCCCTCTTCGCAGAGATCCTGCACCTGCCCCAGGTCGGCATCGACGACAACTTCTTCGACCTCGGTGGC
>NZ_JBQEQC010000128.1:0-349 GCF_052044195.1 Variovorax sp. 22077 | reverse complement strand
TGCTGCTGGGCTTCATCCTCGGGCCGATGATGGAAGAGAACCTGCGCCGGGCGCTCTTGCTGTCGCGCGGGGCGTGGAGCGTGTTCGTCACGCGGCCGCTGTCGGCGGGGCTCCTGATCGCCGCGGCGCTGCTGCTGGGCATCGTGCTGCTGCCGGCGATCAAGGCCAAGCGCGAGGAAGCCTTCGTGGAAGATTGAGTTCGCCCCGAGGCTTCGCGCACTTCGTGTCGCTGCGCCAACCCCCTCCGGGGGCAACACCTGCGGCCCGGCGAAGCCGGTTCCGCGGAGACCAGATTCGCCCCCAGGCTGCGCGCACTTCGTGTCGCTGCGCCAACCCCCTTCCGGGGGCA
>NZ_JBQEQC010000127.1:0-351 GCF_052044195.1 Variovorax sp. 22077 | reverse complement strand
GACAGCCCGCACGCAGCGGAACCTGAACAGCCGAAGGGAGTGAACGGTGCGTTCATGACGAACTCCTGTGGGAGGCACAGGCGGGATTGCCTGCGAGACCCCGCCACCCCGTCGCAGCGCAGCGCTCAAGGCCGCCGCAGGCGCGCGGCACGCGCCGAGCACGCAAAGCGTGCGCAGGGCCTTGAACGCGAGAACGAGGGGGTAGCCTCAGGGCTCACAGGCAAGCCCTCCCCTAGCCCCCAAAAGGGCCACGGAGAGTCCCGCATCCGGGCGCCCAAGGCCGTCGCCCAACCTGGGCAGACTGTCCCCCAGTTGCATGCGCCTCCATGGGCCGGCACGAGGCGAAGCGAG
>NZ_JBQEQC010000126.1:0-353 GCF_052044195.1 Variovorax sp. 22077 | reverse complement strand
ACTCTGGCAATTCAAGCCAGCGAAACAGCATCAACCAGAGGGAAACCTGCAGCATGGCGTAGCAAAAAATAGCAAGTAAGGTACTCAATGCCAAAGGAATTCCTGTCATATGTACACCCACAGGAACGCCAAACTGCGCTTTTAACTCTTCTTTTAATGACTCAAGCTGATGGAGATCATCGGTCGCCATTTTACTTTTAACCACAGCACTTAATGCAAGGCTCTTTTTGATGTAATTTTGAATCGCCACGGATAATCTAGACACTTCCGAGCCGTTGATAATACTGGTTTTCATATTCTGTCGGTGACATCTGATTGCTCGAACCATGCCGATGCTTACTGTTATAAAACAT
>NZ_JBQEQC010000125.1:0-357 GCF_052044195.1 Variovorax sp. 22077 | reverse complement strand
TGACACCCTCGCCGAACGCTTGCAGCGCTTCGAGGTGATCTGCGTGATGCGCGAACGCACGGTGTTCGACGAAGGCCTGCTGCGCCGCCTGCCCAATCTCAAGCTGCTGCTCACCGGCGGCATGCGCAATGCCGCCCTGCACCGGCCAGCGGCGCAGCGCCCGCAGCAGCTGGTCCGACGAACGGCGCACATGCAAGATCACGGGCAAGTCAAAGCGGCGCGCCAGCTGCAGCTGCTGCTCGTAAAACCAGGTCTGGCGCTCGGCATCGAGCCCAGGCACAAAAAAATCCAGGCCAATCTCGCCAATCGCGACCAGGCGCGGGTCAGCCTGGCAGTCTTCGAGCATGGTGGCCAAGG
>NZ_JBQEQC010000124.1:0-363 GCF_052044195.1 Variovorax sp. 22077 | reverse complement strand
TTCGCACCGGAGCCCTATGTTTAACCTTGGAGAAACTTGCAATGAAAAAATCTCTGGTTGCTCTGGCTGCGCTGGCTGTCGCTGGTGTTGCCTCGGCTCAGTCGTCCGTGACCCTGTTCGGTGTGGTCGACGCGTCGATCAGCGGCTACTCGAGCACCTCGCGCGACAACCGCGCGACCGTGTTCCCCAACGCTTTCGGTATCCCCGTCTATCTGAACCAAGGTTCGGTCAAGGTCAGCAGCCGTCAGCTGGCTAACTCGGGCTACAACTCCAGCCGCATCGGCTTCCGTGGTACGGAAGACCTGGGTGGTGGCCTGGCAGCCAGCTTCTGGCTCGAAGCTCCGATCAGCAATGACGACGGTC
>NZ_JBQEQC010000123.1:0-367 GCF_052044195.1 Variovorax sp. 22077 | reverse complement strand
GCAGTCGGTTTGTAAGCTGTAGCCTTGCCTATCAGAGCATCAATACCATCCACATGGCTTAAATTTAAAATATTCACTATCGCACCCGCTGCATAGATGTCAGTTTTAGGGCTATACAGACCCCTGTTTACTTCTGGAGCTTTATACCCATCAGTTCCCATGGTGACAGCAATATTCGTTAGTACTGCCGAAGCTGCGTTAGGGTCATCGTGCTTAACTAAACCAAAATCAGAGACTTTGTACTGCCCATCAGAAAACTTTAGGATATTTTCTGGCTTGAGGTCTCGATGAAGATACCCTCGTTTGTGGATGTATTGGACGCCGAGTAACATCATTCTAATCGCCAGTAGTTTCTCATCATCACTTA
>NZ_JBQEQC010000122.1:0-372 GCF_052044195.1 Variovorax sp. 22077 | reverse complement strand
CCGTGCTGCTGCCGTAAGCGATAGCAACGTCCAGAGGACCGTTGGCGTAGCCGAAGCGGCCGCCGATGTAACGGCCTTGACGCGTGGTGTTGTCACCGCCAGGCGTAGCCAGACCCGGGCTGTACTTGTTCTTCTCAGACAGGGCGTACTGGAACTGACCATAGAAACCGCCCAGGTTCGGGGGCAGGAAGTAGCCGATGCTGTTGCTTGCGCGAACGTAGTTGCTCGTGCTCACGTTGGGCACACCGGGAACAGCCGTAGGAGCGGTACCGTTGAAGGCGCCGAAGCTGTTGTTGGCAGTGTTGATCAGGTTGGTGCCAACGCCGTTGGTGCCGAACGGGTCGAACACGGTGTCGTTCCAGAACGTCGGGG
>NZ_JBQEQC010000121.1:0-375 GCF_052044195.1 Variovorax sp. 22077 | reverse complement strand
AAGACGGTGGCCGTGGTCGGCCCCTCGGGCTCGGGCAAGTCGACGCTGGCGCGGCTGCTGTACCGCTTCTACGACGTGCAGCAGGGGCGCATCACCATCGGCGGGCAGGACATCCGCGAAGTGACGCAGTCGAGCGTGCGCCACGCCATCGGCATCGTTCCGCAGGACACGGTGCTCTTCAACGACACGGTCGAATACAACATCGCCTACGGCCGCCCCGGCGCCACGCGCGAAGAGGTGGAAGCCGCCGCGCGCGCCGCTCGCATCCACGACTTCATCGCCGCGACGCCCAAGGGCTACGAAACCACCGTGGGCGAGCGCGGCCTGAAGCTCTCGGGCGGCGAGAAGCAGCGCGTGGCCATCGCGCGCACGCTG
>NZ_JBQEQC010000120.1:0-390 GCF_052044195.1 Variovorax sp. 22077 | reverse complement strand
GCCCGATGGGCTGCGCGGGGTCGGCGGCGATCGCCTCGAGCACACGCTGCAGGCGCACCACGAGCTGCTGCACCGTGGCCAGCTCGAACAGGTCGGTGGCGAACTCCACCCGGGCGGCGATGCCCTGGGCCTGCCCGCTCCTGTCACGCTGCTCCCACAGGGCGAAGGACAGGTCGAACTTGGCCGTGTGATTGCGCACGGGCTCGCCCGTGGCCACCAGGCCCGGCAGCTCGAAGCTGGCGCGGGCATTGTTCTGCAGCACCAGGGCCACCTGGAACAGCGGATGGCGCATCATCGAACGCGTGGGATTGAGCACCTCCACCAGGCGCTCGAAGGGCAGGTCCTGGTGCGCATAGGCGGCCAGGTCGGTGTTGCGCACGCGCGCGAGCA
>NZ_JBQEQC010000119.1:0-395 GCF_052044195.1 Variovorax sp. 22077 | reverse complement strand
GTGCCGCTCGGAAGCAGGAGCGGTGACCAGGTGCCCAGAACGGGTGCTCAGATCCACTGGAATACGCAGCAGTGGCGACGGTTGCCGGCGACGCGGGTGGGAGCTGGTTGTTGCGGTGCCGGGAGCCGTGTGATACGCATCGCGAGCGCTCGACCCCCGCATCGGCGCGCGCATCGGACCGGGCTGGCCGTCGATTGCGCGTCGTGCAACGTCAGCGGGCCTTGCGCTCGGCGCGACGGGCCCACGGTGCTGCGCTGCGGTGCCTGAGATGCAAGCGTTGCAGGTGGCGCCGCGCGCCCGGATCATCGGGCCGTCCCGTCCTCGCTTTTCTCGCCCCTTTGACCATGAAGATTCCTCCCCGCTGCGCCGCCGTCATTACCATGCTGTCCATGAGT
>NZ_JBQEQC010000118.1:0-396 GCF_052044195.1 Variovorax sp. 22077 | reverse complement strand
GAAGCGAAGGTGATCTGAACATGACCGCACTTGTTATTGCCGAACACGACCACGCGACCGTCAAGCCCGCGACCCTGAACACCGTGACTGCCGCACTCGCCTGCGGTGGCGATGTGCACATCCTCGTCGCAGGCGCCAATGCAGCCGAAGCCGGCAAGGCCGCCGCTCAGATCGCGGGCGTTGCCAAGGTCATCGTGGCCGACAGCCCCAGCCTCGCTGAAAACCTCGCCGAGAACGTCGCCGCGCAAGTGCTGGCCATCGCCGGCAGCTACAGCCACATCCTCTTCCCCTCGACCGCCAACGGCAAGAACGTCGCCCCGCGCGTGGCCGCCAAGCTCGATGTGGCGCAGATCAGCGACATCACGGCCGTGGTGAGCGCCGACACCTTCGAGCGTC
>NZ_JBQEQC010000117.1:0-399 GCF_052044195.1 Variovorax sp. 22077 | reverse complement strand
ACGCGTTCCTGAACTGGGTGAGCCTGGGCATCAACCTGATCGGGCTGATCCCGATTCCTCCGAGCATGGCTGCGGCACGGATGAGCCTGAGGCCGACGCTGCATCTTGTGAGGCAGCAACTGACGACTGCAGCCTCCAACCTGGGCGAGGCGATCGTCACCACGCTGGTAGGCCACCTGAACGCCACCATCATGGGCGAGCTGGACAAGTTCATCGACGGCGCGATCGCCAAGCTCGACGGCATCCTGAAGAGCTGCGCGGACCTCGCGGACAAGATCATCGACAACCTGGTGGACGTGATGCGCCGGGTTCTGGGGCAGAAGGACCTGTTCACGGTGGGCACGCCTGCAGTGGCAGAGACCAAGGTGCACGACCCGAAGACGCAGAGCACGTGGAGCC
>NZ_JBQEQC010000116.1:0-400 GCF_052044195.1 Variovorax sp. 22077 | reverse complement strand
CGTCGAGGTCGCTGGCGTAGGTGCGCGCCCATTCGATCGGCAGCGGCGCTGACAGCACGAAGTCGGTGTGGGTGAAGCTCTCGTTGCCGGTACTCAGGCTGATGGATGCACCCTTGCGCGCTGGCGCGGGGCAGTTCTTGCAGCCTCCGGTTCCCTGGGCATCGGCCTGCTTGGAAATGTGACCGAGCGGAGTGCCCGGATTTTCTTTCTCCGCCTTGGCCCCCGCGTGCGGCGACACGATCGCGGCACGCTGGCCCTTCTTCTTCAGCAGCGCATCCCGCAGCTTGTGCAGCAGCCACATGATGCTCGCCTGGGCCTCCTTGTCCGCCAGCCTCGACAGTTGCCCCCGCAACAGCCGCTTGAAGTCCAGCATCTGCGTGATCACGCCATTGACCCTGCT
>NZ_JBQEQC010000115.1:0-401 GCF_052044195.1 Variovorax sp. 22077 | reverse complement strand
GCTTGACCGTGTCCAGCTGCTTCTTCTTGGCCTTCATGATGTTCGGCAGCGTCACGTAGCGCGGCTCGTTCAGGCGCAGGTCGGTGGTGATGACCGCGGGCAGCGTGAGCGCCACGGTCTCCAGGCCGCCGTCGACTTCGCGGGTGACGGTGGCCTTGTCGCCGGCGACTTCGACCTTCGAGGCGAAGGTGGCTTGGGGCAGGTCAGCCAGCGCAGCCAGCATCTGGCCGGTCTGGTTGGCGTCGTCGTCGATGGCCTGCTTGCCCAGGATGATGAGAGAAGGCTGTTCCTTGTCGACCAGGGCCTTCAGCAGCTTGGCCACGGCCAGGGGCTGCAGTTCTTCAGCGGTTTCCACCAGGATGCCGCGGTCGGCGCCGATGGCCATGGCGGTGCGCAGGGTT
>NZ_JBQEQC010000114.1:0-405 GCF_052044195.1 Variovorax sp. 22077 | reverse complement strand
TGCCCGTCTGGCCCACCTGCCAGTCGTTCGGGGCGTAGCCCGCGTCGACGGCTGCGCGGCTGGCGCCGAGGCCGGCGTTGAGCTTGTCGGCCAGGGGTGCCATCACCTCGGTGAACTTCTCGGCGCTGCCCAGGGCACGGCCGCCCGAGACGATGATCTTGGCTGCCGTCAGCTCAGGGCGCTCGCTCTTCGTGACTTCGCGGCCCACGAAGCTGCTCTTGCCGCTGTCTGCCACGCCTGCAGCGTTTTCCACTGCAGCGCTGCCACCGGTGGCAGCCGCTGCGTCGAAACCGGTCGTGCGAACGGTGATCACCTTGGTCGCGTCGCTGCTCTGCACGGTGGCGATCGCGTTGCCCGCGTAGATCGGACGCTCGAAGGTGTCGGCGCTCACCACGGCCGTGATGT
>NZ_JBQEQC010000113.1:0-412 GCF_052044195.1 Variovorax sp. 22077 | reverse complement strand
CCTGGAGGTGGTGACCTTCAAGCTGGGCGATGAAGAGTACGGGATAGACATCCAGAAGGTGCAGGAGCTGCGCGGGTACGACGCGGTGACGCGGATCGCGAACGCGCCGGAATACATCAAGGGGGTGGTGAACCTGCGGGGGATCATCGTTCCGATCATCGACATGCGCATCAAGTTCAAGCTTGGGGAGCCGACGTACGACCAGTTCACGGTGGTGATCGTGCTGAACATCGGCGGGCGCGTGGTGGGGATGGTGGTGGACAGCGTGTCGGACGTGATCACGCTGACGGGCGAGCAGATCAAGCCGGCGCCGGAGATGGGCTCGGTGCTGGACGCGGACTACCTGATCGGGCTGGGCACGCTGGACGAGCGGATGCTGATCCTGGTGGACATCGACCGGCTCATGTCCAGC
>NZ_JBQEQC010000112.1:0-424 GCF_052044195.1 Variovorax sp. 22077 | reverse complement strand
ACCAGGAAGTCCAGCGTCGTGTGGTCCAGCACCATGTGGTGGCTGGGCAGCTGCAGCAGCCAGCGACCCTGGGCCGGGTCGTGCGCTGCGATCGCATGAATCATCGGAGCTTGTTGCACGTCGATGCGGTAGTGCGCGGGGTCGACGTGGGCCTGAAGCTGGGCGGGGACGTCTGCTGCATTCGATCCGTCTTCTTCGAGCCACTGCAGCTCGAGCTTGGCATGCCGCTGCACCACCTGCACCGGCTCCTTCAGCCCCTCCCACAGCACCGCCGTGCGCAGGATGTCGTGCCGCTCGATCACGCGGTTGAAGCTTTGCACGAACCCCTCCAGCCGTTCCCGGCTGTCGAACCCCAGCGCGTGCGAGGTGATGTACGCATCCCCTTGCGTCTGCAGCAGGTGGTGGAACAGCATCCCCTCCTGCA
>NZ_JBQEQC010000111.1:0-471 GCF_052044195.1 Variovorax sp. 22077 | reverse complement strand
GCACGCGAACCTGTCGCTGGCACAGCGCTGCAGTGCGCTGCCGGGGGGCACGCCGTTGTTCTCGGCGCTGCTGAACTATCGCCACGGCGCAGCCGTGGCAGCAGGGGAGCCCGTGCGCCCCTGGGAGGGCATGGAAGTGCTGTCCGCGGAGGAGCGCACGAACTACCCGTTCGTGATGTCGGTGGACGATCTCGGGGACGGCTTCGCCTTGGTGGCGCAGATCGTGGAGAGCGTGGATGCGCAGCGCATCTGCAACTTCATGCACATGGCCATCGGCGGACTCGTGCAGGCGCTGGCGCAGCAGCCTGCGCGGGCGATCCGCGAGCTGGAGGTGATGTCGCAGGTCGAGCGAGAACAGCTGAAGGCGTGGAGCGAGAACAGTCATAGCTTCGAGGGAGTGGAACCCGTTCACCATTTGATCGAGCGCCAGGCGCAGCAGCACCCTGAAGCCCCCGCACTGGTGTTCGGAGA
>NZ_JBQEQC010000110.1:0-476 GCF_052044195.1 Variovorax sp. 22077 | reverse complement strand
TACCGTCGGGGATAGGAGCCGAGCAGCCGGAATTCCCTGTGCTGCGCCAGCAGCCCGGCGATGGCCGGCTGCGACGCATGGCCGACGATGTCGATGACATACCGGTGGCCGTCGAGCGACTTCCGCCCCGGGCGCTCGTAGATGGCGAGCACACGGGCCGCACCCGTGAGCGCCTGCAGCGAACGCTGGAACCCAGCCTCGTCGACGCTCAGCAGCAAGCTGGTCTTGTCGCGCCCGCTGGGCGCAGGCATCACGCGTCCCAGTACCCACCAGCGCGTGGTGTTGTGCGGCCCCTGCTCGATCCCGTCCGCGACCGACGCCAGCGCGTGGATGCGTGCCGCGCTCGGTGGCCCCATCGCCGCCATGTCCGAGCGGCTCGCCTGGGCCACCAGCTTTGCGGCCGCTCCCGCGCTGGCCGCGGGCCGGCGCTCGACGTGCGGCATCTCCCGGTCCAGCCAGGGCTTGACCTCCTCGAG
>NZ_JBQEQC010000109.1:0-484 GCF_052044195.1 Variovorax sp. 22077 | reverse complement strand
CCCTTGCGTTGAGTTCGCCGTAGCTCAAGGTCTCTTCTCCGAACACCAGTGCGGGTGCTTCAGGGTGCTGCTGCGCCTGGCGCTCGATCAGGCGATGAACAGGTTCCGCATCGCCATGGCTTCGCTGATTCCAGCTCCACGCCGCAAGCTGCGAAAGTTCTTGCCCGGAAATCACCTGAACGTCAGATGCAAGCTGCTCCGAACGCGCTTCCAAGACTTCGACCACGCCACGGAGCGTGGAATGCATATAGCCGCACACACGTTGCGCGTCCACGCGCTCGCTGATCTGCGCCACCAACTCGAAGCCTTTGCCCAGATCGTCCACGGACATGACGAACGGATAGTTGGTCCGCTCCTCGCCGCCCAGTACCTCCATGCCCTCCCAGGCGATGCTGGCTTTCTGCTCTTCGCCAGCCTCGGGCTCCGGGCTGTACCGGTAGTTCAGCAGCGCCGAGAACAGCGGCGTGCCCCCCGGCAGCGCACT
>NZ_JBQEQC010000108.1:0-491 GCF_052044195.1 Variovorax sp. 22077 | reverse complement strand
CGCGTGATGTTCTTCGCGTCATCGCGGAAGAACCACTCCTGCAGCCCGTCCGGATGGATGATGCGGTAGGTGTAGCCCTGGATGTCGTAGTAGTGCCAGGTCTCCCCGCCCAGCGCATCGGTCACGTAGGTCAGCCGGATGTTGCGGTCCCACTCCAGCTTCAGCGCGAAGCTGCCGTCGTCGGACCACTCGCGCACGGCCTTGGCGTCGGGGCCCGTGCCGTCGTACTCCAGGTTCATGCCCCGGCCGGTGCGGTCGGTGTAGCGGGTCACGAGGTGGTGGCTGTAGGCGTAGCTCCAGCTGGCGCCGTCTTCGTCCTGTGCGGCGACGAGGTCTCGTTCATCGTCGTGCGTGTAGCCAGCCAGCTGGCGCACGACCTGGCCGTCCTTCAGCTCCCACAGCGACTGGATGAGCCCGGTCTGCGCATCGGGCCTGGTGCCCACGTGGGCCATGACGGCCTCGCCGTGCTTGCTGATGATGTCGCTGAGCAC
>NZ_JBQEQC010000107.1:0-491 GCF_052044195.1 Variovorax sp. 22077 | reverse complement strand
GTGCTCGAGGCGATCGCCGCCGACCCCGCGCAGCCCATCGGGCGCATCGAGATCCTCGCGCCCGAGGAGCGCCAGCAGATCCTCGTGGGCTGGAACGACACCACCCACCCCGTGCCCGAGGCCACACTGCCCGCCCTCTTCGAGCAGCAGGCTGCCCACACCCCCGAGGCCATCGCCCTCGTCTTCGAGGACCAGCGCCTGAGCTACGCAGAGCTCAACGCGCGTGCCAACCAGATCGCCCACCACCTCATCGCCCAGGGCGTAGGTCCCGAGCGTTTCGTCGCGCTCGCACTGCCCCGGTCGATCGAGCTCGTCGTCGGCCTGCTGGCCATCCTCAAGGCCGGAGCTGCCTACCTGCCCCTGGACGTGGACTACCCCAGGGACCGCCTGGCCTTCATGCTCCAGGACGCCCAGCCCGTGTGCATGCTCAGCGACTCGACCACCGCGCGGCTGCTGCCCGAGGGCGTACCCACCGTGCTGCTGGACGCGCC
>NZ_JBQEQC010000106.1:0-515 GCF_052044195.1 Variovorax sp. 22077 | reverse complement strand
TTCATCACGTCGGCGGCAACCTCCGAGCCGGCCGTGGCGGTGAGTGCCAGCACGGCGGGACTGCCCAGCGCCCGGATGGCAGGGCCGATGTCCAGGAAAGCCGGCCGAAAGTCATGGCCCCATTGCGAGATGCAGTGCGCCTCGTCCACCGCCACCAGGGCGACCGGATGGGCCGCGAGTTGCTGCAGGAAGGCGTGGTCGGCGAGCCGCTCGGGCGTTGTCAGCACGATGCGCGCGCTGCCGTCTCGCAGCGCCGTCTCGGCCGCAGCGAGTTCGTCCGCCGAGAGGGCGCTGTTGACCTGGATCGCCTGTACACCCAGGGCCCTGAGCTTGTCGCACTGGTCCTTCATCAGCGCAATCAGTGGCGAGACCACCACCGTGCGCCCTTTAAGCAACATCGCCGGCAACTGATAGCACAGCGACTTTCCCGCACCCGTGGGCATCACGGCGAGCGTGGACAGCCCCTGCATGACCCGCTCGATGACTTCGGCTTGACCGGCGCGCAATCGGGTGTG
>NZ_JBQEQC010000105.1:0-523 GCF_052044195.1 Variovorax sp. 22077 | reverse complement strand
GATCAGCCGAAGTTCTTGGCGGCGAAGTCCCAGTTGACCAGCTTGGCCAGGAAGGTCTCGACGAACTTCGGGCGCAGGTTGCGGTAGTCGATGTAGTAGGCGTGCTCCCAGACGTCCACCGTCAGCAGCGCGGTGTCTGCAGTCGTCAGCGGCGTGCCGGCTGCGCCCGTGTTCACGATGTCCACCGAACCGTCGGCCTTCTTCACCAGCCAGGTCCAGCCCGAGCCGAAGTTGCCCACGGCCGACTTCACGAAGGCTTCCTTGAAGGCGTCGTAGCTGCCCCACTTGGCTTCGATGGCCTTGGCCAGCGCGCCGGTGGGAGCGCCGCCGCCTTGCGGCTTCATGCAGTTCCAGAAGAAGGTGTGGTTCCAGATCTGCGCGGCGTTGTTGTAGATGCCGCCGCTGGACTTCTTGACGATCTCCTCGAGCGTCATCGACTCGAACTCGGTGCCCTTCTGCAGGTTGTTGAGGTTCACCACGTAGGCGTTGTGGTGCTTGCCGTAGTGGTACTCGAGGGTTTCCT
>NZ_JBQEQC010000104.1:0-543 GCF_052044195.1 Variovorax sp. 22077 | reverse complement strand
AACGACCGCGCAGATCGAGCGGCGCGGTCGTGTGGTTCAACCCGAGGGCCCAGACGGTCATGTATGTGGCTGTGCGAGTCGGCAACGCAGGGCGCTGCGCCCGTGCACAGCCTGTCGCAATCCAATTCCCTCGCACCCGATGGTGCGTGACTATATGTAGCGGAAACCCGGGTGTCCACCCGAGTCCCCGCCGAGGACCTCGTTCCTACCCCGCGTACGACATTTGTTCCGGGGCTCCTTCCGTCGTGGGGGAAATCCCGATGAGGGCAGGCGGCGTGAATCGAAGTGCCGTTGCGCCAAACGGGTGCGCATGGGGAGCGCCGCTACGCTGTCTTGAGAATGCCTCTGCATCGAACTTACAATTTTGTATTGTGAAATAAATGCTGTTTGGACGACGCATACGGGTGGATCGGCAGGGATTGGGTTTGTAGTTTCAGCACAACGGAACGAACCTTCACCCCGGTTTTCGGGCGAATTGTTTTGCCCTACCGCAGCGGCTCTGGTGCAATAGCATCAACTTCCCAAAAGGAGGTTGGCCCGGGG
>NZ_JBQEQC010000103.1:0-559 GCF_052044195.1 Variovorax sp. 22077 | reverse complement strand
CTTTCTTTTGCTTCGCCAAAAGAAAGTAGGCAAAGAAAAGGCGACCCTGCTGTCTGTGTCCCTTCGCTTCGCTACGGGCAACCTGCGGTGCTCGGCGCAGGAGGGGGTCCGCAGAACTCGCTTCGCTCAAACAGCTGCGGCCCTGATCCCTCCTGCGCCTGCGCTCCTCGGCACAGCCAGAAGGGGGTGGGGCGTGCCATCGCTTCGCTCGGCCCCTGGGTTGCCTGGACGGGCCTTTGCTTCGCTCGGCGGGGGAGGGTGGAGCGGAACTGATATCGATTGGGCCAACGGCATCAACGACATCAACGGCACCACGGGCACGAACGCTACGAGCGCAGCCCACGGCAAGAGCACCATCCACAGCACCAGTGCGCCCAGCACCACTGGCAGTGCCGGCAGCACACGCAATCCAAACCACTGCCCCCCCTCATTCCAAGCACTGCAGGCGCAAAGCGCCCGCAGTGCCTTGGTGGCCGAGCAACGCGATGGCCCGCAGGTCTGCAATCCCCTCTGGCTGCGCCGAGGAGCGCAGCGTTTCGCGGATCAGGGCTCGCCCTTG
>NZ_JBQEQC010000102.1:0-561 GCF_052044195.1 Variovorax sp. 22077 | reverse complement strand
GGTTTCGACGGGCGGCAGCAGACCTATCGCTACGACGCCGCGGGCCAGCTCGTGGAAACGACCGACGGCACCGCCGCAGACAGCCTGCACACTCACTACGCCTGGGATACCATGGGCCGCCTCGTCGAGATCCATGTGCCGGCCACCGCGCATGCCCCTGCGCGCATCGAGCGGCTGCAGTGGAACGCCGCCGGCCAGTTGGTCGCCATGCGCAGCTACCTCCTTGGCCCCGGGCCCCTGCAGCAGCTGCACACCGAGGCCCTCACCGAACGCGATGCACTCGGACGGCCTACCTCCGAGACCCAACGCCTCTACAGGATCGCCGAGTCCGCGGCCGCGGCCGATGCACCGATACCCTCCTCCCCCGAGATCGAGTTCGAGCACACCATCTCCCACCACCTCGATGCGCTGGGCCATCGCCAGGCCAGCGAGCTGCAGGACCTGGGCAAGGTCGACTTCCTCCTGTACGGCTCAGGCCACCTGCATGGCCTGCTCTACAACGGCCGCAGCCTGCTGGACATCGAGCGCGACGCCCTTCACCGCGAGACGCGCCGGCAGCAG
>NZ_JBQEQC010000101.1:0-571 GCF_052044195.1 Variovorax sp. 22077 | reverse complement strand
TTCGGCTACGCCAACGGTCCTCTGGACGTTGCTATCGCTTACGGCAGCAGCACGGTGGGTGACCAGTACTACATCGGCACGACCAACAAGGTCAACACCCTGAACCTGGGCGCTTCGTATGACTTCGGTCCCGTGAAGCTGTTCGGTGAAGTGTCGAAGGCCAAGAACAAGATCGACTACGAAGTGACGCCTCTCCTGGGCGGCCGTCCTGACATCGATCTGACCGGCTACCTGCTCGGCGTGACCGTGCCGGTTGGCGCTGGCCTGATCCGCGCTTCGTACTCGCACGTCAAGTACGACCGCAATCAGCCGTTCGACTTCTTCAACCCGGCTAACAACAACGACCCGAAGGCTAACAAGCTGGCCCTGGGCTACGTTCACAACCTGTCGAAGCGCACGGCCCTGTACGCAACGATCGCTCGTGTGAGCAACAAGAACGGTGCTGCTCTGACCGTTGGTGGTCCCGCCTTCATCACCACCGGCGGCTTCACCCCGAAGAGCTCCACCGGCTACGACTTCGGTATCCGTCACGCTTTCTAATCTGACGCTGGCGCAAGCCAGCTTCGGTTAA
>NZ_JBQEQC010000100.1:0-576 GCF_052044195.1 Variovorax sp. 22077 | reverse complement strand
GTCGCAGAGGTGGTTGACCACCGCGAGGTCGTGGCTGATGAGCAGGTAGCTGATGCCGAACTGCTGCTGCAGGTCCTGCATGAGGTTGAGCACCTGGGCCTGCACCGACACGTCGAGCGCGCTCACGGGCTCGTCGGCGACGATGAGCTTGGGGCGCGTGATGAGTGCGCGCGCGATGGCGATGCGCTGGCGCTGGCCGCCCGAGAACTCGTGCGGGTACTTGTCCATGTCGGTGGTACGAAGGCCCACGGCGGCCAGCGTCTCGGCGGCGCGCTCGCGCTGCTCGGCCCGCGTGGTGGCTGCGAGGGCCTCGAGCGGCTCTGCGACGATGCGTGCGACCGTCTGGCGTGGATCGAGCGAGCCGTACGGGTCCTGGAACACCATCTGGAAGTCGCGGCGCGCCACGCGCAGTTCTTCCTTGGAGAGCGCGTGCAGGTTGCGGCCTTCGAGCGAGACGGTGCCGGAGGTCGGCGTGTCGAGCGCCATCACGAGCCGCGCGATGGTCGACTTGCCCGAGCCCGATTCGCCGACGATGCCGACGCTCTGGCCGGCCTGCACGTCGAAGCTCACGCCGTT
>NZ_JBQEQC010000099.1:0-576 GCF_052044195.1 Variovorax sp. 22077 | reverse complement strand
CAGAGATCCTCCACCTCCCGCAGGTCGGCATCCACGACAACTTCTTCGACCTCGGCGGCGACAGCATCAGCTCCATCCAGCTCGTCAGCCGCGCGCGCAAGGCAGGACTGCTCATTACTCCGCGCAACGTGTTCCAGTGCCAGAGCGTCGAGGCGCTGGCGGCAGCGTCCACACCCTTGGCGACGCAGAATGGCACAGTGGATGAGGCCACCGGGGCAATTTCCGCGACGCCAATCATTCACTGGCTGATGGAGCGCGGTGGCCCGGTACGCAGCTACAACCAGTCGATGCTGCTGCAGGTACCTGCAGACATGCAAGAGCATCATTTGGCCACCGCCTTGCAAGCGCTGGTAACGCACCACGACGCACTGCGCATGCGCCTTGTGCCCGGCTGGCACCTTGAGATCCCATCAGTGACGGCCTTCGAGGCCAGGGAGTGCCTGCGCCGCATCGACACGATCGGCCTGCACGAGGACGGCCTTCGCATGCTCATCGCCGAGACCTCGCGCGTGGCCGCCTCCCGCCTCGACCCCGAAGCCGGACGCATGCTGCAGGCCACCTGGTTCGACGCCGGCA
>NZ_JBQEQC010000098.1:0-583 GCF_052044195.1 Variovorax sp. 22077 | reverse complement strand
GCACCTCGTTCAGGCTCCCGTCCAGCACGTACGCCTGCGTCTGGCTGATCGGACGTCCGATCGGAACCTGGCTGCTGCCGTCGTCCCGGCACGTCCAGTGCGTCACGTCGATCGCCGCTTCCGTCGGGCCGTACAGGTTGTACAGCTTCGCCTGCGGCAGCCTTGCGAACACCCTGTCCCGGGCCTCCGCCGGCAGCGCCTCTCCGCTGCACACGATGCGCTTCAGGCTCGTGCACGCCTTCGCCCCCTCGTACGCCAGGAACGCCTGCAGCATCGAGGGCACGAAGTGCAGCGTGTTGACCTGCTGCCGCCCGATCAGCTCCACCAGCCGCTGCGGGTCCCGGTGATCCCCGGGGTGGGCCACCACCAGCTTCGCCCCGTACATCAGCGGCCAGAAGAACTCCCACACCGACACGTCGAAGCTGAATGGGGTCTTCTGCAGCACGGTGTCCGTCGCACCCAATTCATAGGCCTGCTGCATCCACGCCAGCCGGTTGTGCAGCGAGCGGTGACGGTTCGCTGCCCCCTTCGGACGGCCCGTGGAGCCGGACGTGTAGATCACGTAGGCCAGGTGTTCGCCGTG
>NZ_JBQEQC010000097.1:0-585 GCF_052044195.1 Variovorax sp. 22077 | reverse complement strand
CGCCTGCGATGTAGAGCTCACCGGACACGCCTGCGGGCACCGGCTGCAGGGCCGCGTCGAGCACGTACACCTGGGTGTTCCAGATCGGACGGCCGATGGGGGGGCGCTCTTGTCCATTCATCGGAGTGCTCATGCTGGCGCAGATCGTGATTTCGGTCGGGCCGTAAGCATTGATCATGCGTCGTCCCTTCGACCAGCGTGCGGCCAACTCGTCCGGACAGGCATCGCCGCCTACAACCACGGTCTGCAAGTGCGGATATTTGCCATCCGGCAGCGTTGCCAGCGCGGCTGGCGGAATCAATGCATGGCTTATAGCCTGCTGATTGAGCAGTTGGGCCAGCTCTATCCCCAGCAGTCGGTGTGGCTCTGATAGGACCAGAGTGGCACCAGCGTGAAAGGCCATCAGCAGATCCATCACCGATGCGTCGAAACCACTCGAGGAAAACTGCAGCACACGTGCGCTGCGGCCGATGACAAAACGCTGCGTCATCGAAGTGCCGAGGCTGTTCAGGCCCGTATGCGAAACCATCACGCCCTTGGGCCTGCCGGTGGATCCGGAGGTGTAGATGACGTAGGCGGGGTTGG
>NZ_JBQEQC010000096.1:0-636 GCF_052044195.1 Variovorax sp. 22077 | reverse complement strand
GCAGGGCCGCATCGAGCACGTACACCTGGGTGTTCCAGATCGGACGGCCGATGGGGGGCGATGCTTGACCGGACAGCGTGGCACTCATGGTTGCACACACCGTCGATTCGGTGGGGCCATAGGCGTTGATCAGTCGCCGTTGTTCAGACCAGCATTCCACCAACTGAGCTGTAGAGGCTTCCCCGGCCACGACCAGATCGATACCTCTTGGCAGAGTTGTGGACTCCTGCGCGGCTAATGCGATCGGCGGAAGGGTGAGATGGGTGATGCGATGCCTGGTCACAGTAGACGCAAGAGCCTCCCCGGGCAGCAGGTCTTGTGTCCGGGCCAAAACGAGCGTCGCGCCTGACAGGAGCGCTTGGATCACCTCCCAGAACGCCGCATCAAAGCTCAGTGACGCAAACTGCAGGACGCGTGAACCGGGGCCGACGATCAACTGCTCGATCTGGCTGGCGCTGAGACTCGGAACGCCCGCATGCGAAACCATCACGCCCTTGGGCCTGCCGGTGGAGCCGGAGGTATAGATGACGTAGGCGGGGTTGGGGGGCGTGAGGGGCTGTGTGCGTTGCGCGTCGGTGGGGTTGGCGCGAGAGCGAGCGGAGATGGCCTCGCGCACCTGAGGCGCGTCCAGCAGCA
>NZ_JBQEQC010000095.1:0-663 GCF_052044195.1 Variovorax sp. 22077 | reverse complement strand
GCCCCCTCACCCCGGCCAACCCCGCCTATGTCATCTACACCTCCGGATCCACCGGCAGGCCCAAGGGCGTGGTGGGTCCTCATGCTGGCGCCATCAACCGGCTGAAATGGATTCATGCGGCGTATGCCTATGACGAAGGAAAACCGTCCATCGCCAAAAGCTCCATCGCATTCATTGATGGAACAACTGAACTTCTAGGTCCCCTGTTGTTTGGCGCGCCTGTTGTGATGGCCAGCGCCCACGCAACCAAGACACTCGACGATCTGGTCACGCTGGTCGCGCAACACCGGATCGAACGCATCACGCTCGTTCCAAGTCTGCTCGCTGCCTTGATCGAACAAGGCGATACCGCGTGTCTGAGGGATTGCCGACTGTGGATTGTGAGCGGCGAAGCACTGACCACAGAACTGGCCACCCGCTTCACGACGTTCTTGTCGCACGCGCAGCTCTTGAACTTCTACGGTTCCTCGGAGGCAACGGGAGACAGTGTCTTCGCGCCTGCCGGCAAAGACGACGCGCCCATCGGCCGTCCGATCTGGAACACCCAGGTGTACGTGCTCGATGCGGCCCTGCAGCCGGTGCCCGCAGGCGTGTCCGGTGAGCTCTACATCGCAGGCGCAGGCCTCGCACGCGGCTACCTGAATCGCCCCAGCCTGAGCGCCG
>NZ_JBQEQC010000094.1:0-678 GCF_052044195.1 Variovorax sp. 22077 | reverse complement strand
TACCCACCGTGCTGCTGGACGCGCCTCAGGTGCGCGAGGCCATCTCCGCTCGCTCTCGCGCCAATCCCACCGACGCGCAACGCACACAGCCCCTCACGCCCTCCAACCCCGCCTACGTCATCTACACCTCCGGATCCACCGGCAGGCCCAAGGGCGTCGTCATCGCCCATCGCAACGTCTGCAATTTCATGCAGTCCCTGCAGGCACGCCTGCAGTTGCAAGCCACCGACCGGATGCTGGCCACTACAACCATCGGGTTCGACATTGCCGCGCTCGAGATCTTCGTGCCCTTGCTCAGCGGCAGCAGTATCACCATCGCTTCGCGGTCCGTCGTGCTGGACCCGCCCGCGCTGGCACAGCTCATCGCAAACTCCGGCATCACGGTCATGCAGGCCACGCCCACGCTGTGGCAAAGCCTTCTGAGTGCAGTCGACAAGCTGCCTGGCGTGCACATCCTTGTCGGTGGCGAAGCGCTGCCACAAGAACTGGCCGCCTTGCTGCACGGCGCGGGGCGCAAGCTCACCAACCTATATGGTCCCACCGAGACGGCGATCTGGTCGACGGCAGCCGAGCTGCACGATGCGAGCACCACGCCCTCCATCGGCGACCCGATCTGGAACACGCAGGTGTACGTGCTCGACGCGGCACTGCAGCCCGTGCCCTCAGGGGTGTCCGGCG
>NZ_JBQEQC010000093.1:0-684 GCF_052044195.1 Variovorax sp. 22077 | reverse complement strand
CCGCCTATGTCATCTACACCTCCGGATCCACCGGAAGACCCAAGGGCGTGGTCATGTCCGTCGCACCTCTGTTGAATCTGTTCTCCTGGCATAGGGGCACAGACAAGTCCTCAGGACCATCCACAGTCGCGCAGTTCACATCGCTGAGCTTTGACGTCTCCGCGCAGGAAATCCTTTCGACGTTGTGCACCGGCAAGACGCTGGCCATTCCCACGAACGAGGTTCGAAGCAACACGTCGGATTTCCTGAAGTGGTGCAAGCGAAATGGCGTGACCGATTTCTTTGTTCCGAACATCGTGCTCGACCTGCTGTGCGAATCGGACTCCGAAGACCCTTTGAGCGATTCGCTCCAGGTGTTTCAGGCTGGCGAAGTGCTGCAGCTGAGCGCATCGGTCGTCAAATCGTTTGCACGCCTTCCCCAGCGAAGGCTGCACAACCACTACGGCCCGACCGAGACGCATGTCGTGACGGCGTACAGCCTTCCCGACGCAGTGAGCGAATGGCCTGAGGTCCCGCCCATCGGCCGTCCGATCTGGAACACCCAGGTGTACGTGCTCGACGCGGCACTGCAGCCCGTGCCCTCAGGGGTGTCCGGCGAGCTCTATATCGCAGGCGCAGGCCTCGCACGCGGCTACCTGAATCGCCCCAGCCTGAGCGCCGAGCGCTTCGTGGCCAACCCCCACG
>NZ_JBQEQC010000092.1:0-702 GCF_052044195.1 Variovorax sp. 22077 | reverse complement strand
TGCCCAGAAGGCGGCCTTCGCCGTCATAGCGCAGCCGTGTGGTGCGCCCCAGGGGATCGACGGCCTGCACCATGCGCCCGGCGGAGTCGTAGGCGTAGCGCACCGTGGTGCCGTCGGCCCGCACATGTTCGACCAGGCGCGACAGCCCCGCCGCGCCTTCGAAGCGATAGATGTCCACGCGCTGAA
Source organism: Variovorax sp. 22077 (assembly GCF_052044195.1). Classification (NCBI taxonomy): domain Bacteria; kingdom Pseudomonadati; phylum Pseudomonadota; class Betaproteobacteria; order Burkholderiales; family Comamonadaceae; genus Variovorax; species Variovorax sp. 22077. The sequence goes on along the minus strand of NZ_JBQEQC010000092.1, from coordinate 516 downwards.
GGCTGTCGGTGACGCGAGTGGTTTTTCCGGTGTCGTTCCGGTCGTACTCGAACCTGTAGGCCAGTCCCTGCTCGTTGGCGTGCTCGATCACCCGAGCACCCGGTGCCAGGCGCTCGTAGCGGTAGCTGTGGCGCGGTCCGCCCAGGTGGCGGTGAGCGGTCATGAGGTGGGCTTGCCAGGCGAACTCGCGCACGAGGCGTCCGGCGCGGTCGTGCACGGTGAGGAGGTCGCCGGCTTCGGAGTACCCGTAGCGCACGAGCGGGATGGGCTCGCTGGCGCCGGGCACCCAAGGATCACTGAGGAGGTCGACGCCCGTCAAGCGCCAGCCGCTGTCGGCCAGCCAGAGGCCCTGGGCGGGCCTGGCGGGGTACAGCTGGCGCAGGTTGAGGCCGTAGCGCCGCCCCACGCCGTCGACGATGGCAGTGATGCGGCCCCAGGCATCGCGCTCGTAGCGCTGGCGACGGCCGAAGCGATCGAGCATGCATTGCAGCGCGTAGGGTGTGCCCGCCGGCGGCG
>NZ_JBQEQC010000091.1:0-771 GCF_052044195.1 Variovorax sp. 22077 | reverse complement strand
TGATGTTCCGTTACCGCCACCGCCTGAGCAAGGACATCGATATCTTCGTTCCCGATCCCCAGGACCTCGGTTTCGTCACGCCGCGATTGAGCCACACGCGGCGGACCTGACGCAGGACTACACCGAGCAGCCCGGCGCGTTCGTCAAACTTCAGTTGAGGACGGCGAGGTCGATTTCGTGGCATCCCCGAACCTGCTGGCCGATGCCTGGGAGACATGGGACATCGGCGGTCGCACGGTGAGAGTGGAGACGGCAGTCGAAATCATCGCCAAGAAGATGTACCACCGCGGCGACCGTGCCACGGCGCGCGATCTGTTCGATCTGGCGCTCGTGGTCGAGCGCGAGCCTCAACAGCTCCTGGCGGCGACGCCGTTCCTGTTGCGTCACCGAGAGGCGTTCCTGTCCCAGATCCGGCAGCCGCATCCCGGGTTGCTCGTCGCGTTCGACGCCATCGCTGCACTGGACTACACGCCGGCCTTCGACCACTGCGTAACTGTGGTCGGCCGATTCCTGGACAGCCTGTAGCCATCAAGCGAACGCGAAAGCGCTCGTGACCTTACAGCCCCGGGGCTAAAGCCCTGTTCGTTCTGAAAGGAGGGCAGCTTCTGCACTGGCAAAAAGGCGCCCGATGCGGGAGCGTGGACATGTTCCTGTTCGGTGATGGTTCTGTGTTGCAAGGAGGGCAAGCGCCGCGCGGCGGCCAGTCGAACCGTGCACCGGTGCGCCGGCGATCATGTGGACGTTTGGGGAGAAGGGCTTGCTTGTGAGCCC
>NZ_JBQEQC010000090.1:0-775 GCF_052044195.1 Variovorax sp. 22077 | reverse complement strand
CCACGAGCTGGCCCGCGGCGTCGTAGCGATAGGTCTGCTGCCGCCCGTCGAAACCCTCTTCGCAGACCTGCCTGTCCATGGCATCCCATTCGAAGCGGGCATGCGCACCGTTCTCATTGGTCAGGCGGATCAGGCGCCCGGCCGCGTCGTACTCGTACTGCACGTCGTGTCCGCCTTGCCAGCGGCGCGTGATGCGGCCCCAAAGGTCGTAAGCGAACCCAGCGACATGGTCGGGCTGCTGCTCGGCCGGCTGGCGCTGCGTGACGCGTCCGGCCGCGTCGCGGGAATAGCGGATCGTGTGACCGTTCGCGCGATGCACCGCACGCAGATCGCCCGCGAAGTCGTACTCATAGAGGACGCTCTGCCCCAGCGGGTCGGTGTGGCGGATGCGCTGCCCCCATCGGTCGTATTCAGTCTCGCTGGCGTGGCCCGAGCAGTCGGTGTAGCGCACCAACTGGCCGGCGGGGTTCCATGCGAACTGCACGATGCCGCCGCGTGCGTCCACCCTGCGCTCGGGCAGGTCGCAGGTCAGCGGCGCATCTTCGGGCGCGGGGTACTCGTCGCGCTCCACACTGCCGTCGGGCCACACCGTCTGCGTGCGGCGGCCCCAGCGGTCGTAGACGAATCGCGTGATGCTGCCTGCGGCATCGGTGATCGCCAGCAGCCGGCCGGTGGCAGGATCGTGGTCCTGGCCGCTTCGCGTGCCGTCCGCATCGTGGCTGCCCAGAAGGCGGCCTTCGCCGTCATAGCGCAGCCGTGTGGTGCGCCCCAGGGG
>NZ_JBQEQC010000089.1:0-778 GCF_052044195.1 Variovorax sp. 22077 | reverse complement strand
CCCCTGGGGCGCACCACACGGCTGCGCTATGACGGCGAAGGCCGCCTTCTGGGCAAGCAGTTGCCCGACGGCACGCGATGGAGCTACGGCCACGACCTCGCCGCCGGACGCCTGGTCTCGGTAAGCGACGCCACCGGGGGCGTCACGCGTTTTGACTACGACGCCTTTGGCCGCATGACTGAAGTGGTCTTGGCCGACGGCAGCACTGAGCGCAGCGAGTACCCCCTGCCCGAAGACGCGCCGCTGGCCTGCGAGCACCCCGCGCGCGTCACCGACGCCCGAGGAGGCATCAAGCACCTGACGTGGAACCATGCCGGCCAGCTCGTGCGGCATGTCGATTGCTCGGGACACGCGAGCGAAGCGCAATACGACCGCTGGGGGCAGAGGATCCGGTACACGGACGCGCTGGGCCACAGCATCCACTACGACTACGACATGGCCGGCGAGCTCAGTGCCCTGCACCAGCCCGACGGCAGCGTTACGCGCTATCGCCGCGATGCGGCCGGCCGCGTGGTGCAAGTGATGGCGCCCGGGGACGACGGCTCCACGCCCGCCATCGGCTTTGCCTACGACCTTTGGGGGCGCGTCACCCGGCGCTGGAACCGGGGGCTTGCGCAGCAGTTCGCCTACGACCTCGCCGGGCGCATGGTCCGCCTGACCGACGAGAACGGCGCTCACACGCAGTTCGCCTGGGATGCGCTGGACCGTCAAATCCAGAAGGAAGGTTTCGACGGGCGGCAGCAGACCTATCGCTACGACGCCGCGGGCCAGCTCGTGG
>NZ_JBQEQC010000088.1:0-832 GCF_052044195.1 Variovorax sp. 22077 | reverse complement strand
AGCGTGAAGCCGCCCGCAAGCTCGGTGCTCGTGCCGCCGGTCGGCGCTGCGATGTCGGTCGTGGTCGCACCGTTCACGAAACGGGCGATGTCCGCGCCGCTCGATGTCCGGTAGACGTTGAAGCGGCCATACGGCTGCAGCGTGCCGAGCCCCGTGGCGATCTCGCCCTTGACCCGCACGCCCGCGCGCGCGATCCAGCCGCTGTCGGCCTGCGGCTGGACGATGGCGCCCGCGATCGCGGAGTTGCCCAGGTCCATGTGCTGGTGGATCAGCTGCAGCTGCGGCTCGATGCGCCAGCCGCTGCCGCCCAGCGCGAAGGACTGCCCCACCTCGATGGAGCCCAGCAGGCTGTTGCCCTTGCCGCCCACGCCCAGGCTGGCCAGCGGCTCGACGGTGTAGCGATGGCGGCCCGACTGCACCACGGCATCGGCGTAGAAGCCGCTGTCGGTGGTGTAGGTGCCGTACACGCCCACGTACTGGCTGCGCAGGTCGTTGCGGCCCACGCCGAGGTTCTGGATGCCGCTGGCGAAGCCGCGCACGCTCGCGTCGCCGTCGAGCTGGCCGACGTAGATGCCTGCGCGCCAGTTCGGCGTGGCCAGCAGGTCGGTGCCGGCCTGGAAGCCGCTGAGGCGGCCCTTGCTCGACGGCGATACCGTGCCGCCCTGCTGGATGTCGATGTCGGTGGAGAGCACGCGGGCCCAGGCGCGGCGATCGGAGCCGGCAGGGTTGGTCGAGGTGCTCGCGGTGCCCTTCACGTCATCGTCGCCCACGCGCTTGCGCAGGTCGCCGAGCATCGCGAGGTTGCCCTGGCGCAGCTGGCCGGGGAGCGCGG
>NZ_JBQEQC010000087.1:0-840 GCF_052044195.1 Variovorax sp. 22077 | reverse complement strand
ATGTACGCATCCCCTTGCGTCTGCAGCAGGTGGTGGAACAGCATCCCCTCCTGCAGCGGCGCCAGCGGGTAGATGTCCTGGATGTTCAGGGCTCCACCCGTGACCTTCGCCTCGATCCGCTTGATCTGTGCTTCGTCCAGTTCGATCAGCGTGAGCATGTCCGGGCGGATCGCCTCGCAGTCGGCAGGAATACCGTTCTCTGGCACGACCACCTCCACCCGCCCCTGCTCCTGCAGCAGCGCCTGCGCGAAGGACGCCAGCTGCGGGTGCTGGAACAGCGTGCGCACCTGCACGCTCCAGCCACGCTCGCGCACGCTCTCCAGCAGCCTCAGCGCCAGCAGCGAGTGACCACCGAGCTCGAAGAAGTTGTCGTTGCGGCCCACACGGGTCACGCCCAGCACCTCGGCCCAGATGGCTGCCAGAGCCTCCTCGACCTCCCCCTCGGGCGCCTCGTACGCCCTCTCGCTCGTGAACTCCGGCGCAGGCAGCGCCTTGCGGTCCACCTTCCCGTTCGCGTTCAGCGGCAACGCCTGCAGCTCCACGATCACGCTCGGGACCATGTAGTCCGGCAGCGCCTCGCCCAGCTTCTGCTTGAGCACTGCCGTATCGATGCCTTGGCCCGAGACATAGGCCACCAGCCTCGTGCCCGCAGGGCCCTCGTTCGCCACGACGACCGCTTCACGCACTTCAGGCTGGGCCTGCAGCCCCGCCTCGATCTCCCCCAGCTCGATGCGGAAGCCCCGCACCTTCACCTGGTGGTCGATCCGCCCCAGGTATTCCAGCTGGCCCTCGTTGTTCCACCGCACAAGGTCTCCCGTGCGGTACAGCCTGCTTCCGTTG
>NZ_JBQEQC010000086.1:0-884 GCF_052044195.1 Variovorax sp. 22077 | reverse complement strand
CGCAGCGAAATAAAGACACCGTTCTGCCTGTCAACTACAGACTGCCTTGGGATGATGGTTCACATCGAAGGGCTTGCCCGACCTCAACACCCCGTATGCGATGGCCAGGAGCTTGTGCATGCAAGCCACGACGATGACCTTGCCGGGCTTGTTCTGCGCCTTCAGGCGCTGCCAGAACTGGGCCACCAGCGGGTTGTATCTGCCGGCCACCATGGCCGGGAAGTAAAGCGCGTTCCTGAACTCCCGATGCCCCTGAGGATGCGTACCCCGCCGCTTGTCCAACGATGTGCCGGACTGTCTGATCATCGGCGTGAGACTGGCATAGGCAATCAGCGCCTTGACGCAGCCGAATCGCTCGGGGCGCCCGATGTATGCGAGCAGCTGCGGGATCGTCCTGTCCCCGAGGCCCGGGATCGAGGCGAGCAGCTCGCCGCGTTGCCGCAGGTCGGGGTCGTCGTCGATGGTCTTGCGGATCTGCATGCGTACGTCCTTGATGGAGTCGTCCAGGCTCGCGATGACCGCAATGAGAGACGGTCTGACCGCGTCGTGGGCCACCTCCAGGCGGTTGGACTCAGCCTGCCTGAGCTCCAGCAGCGTGTCCAGCCGAGCCACCAACGCCTGCAGCGAGCGCACGCCCGCAGAAGGCGCCTCCCACAACGCCGGATCGGTCTTGTCACAAAACCGTGCAAGGGCCTTCGCGTCGCCGCCATCGGTCTTGTTGCGAACACCCTCGAGCTCCATGAATCGCTTCACCTGCAGCGGGTTCACGACCGAGACCGCCACCGCCTGGTCATGCAGAAACAGCGCCAGGGCCTCGTGGTACGTCCCGGTGGCTTCCATGCAGACGTGGGCCGCAGCCTTGCCATCGGGCAGATTGGATTGCA
>NZ_JBQEQC010000085.1:0-923 GCF_052044195.1 Variovorax sp. 22077 | reverse complement strand
GCTCATATGTCGCTGGCCTTGATGCGCGGGTCGATGACGGCGTAGAGCACGTCGACCACGAAGTTCACGATGACCACCATGGCCGCCAGCAGCATCACGCAGTTGCGCACCACGATCAGGTCGCGGTTGCTGATGGCCTGGAAGATCAGCCGGCCCAGGCCGGGAAGATAGAACACGTTCTCCACCACGATCGTGCCGGCCAAGAGTTCGGAGAACTGCATGCCCATGACCGTGATCACCGGGATCATCGCGTTGCGCAGCACGTGCGTCCAAAGCACCATGCGCTGCGATACGCCCTTGGCGCGCGCGGTGCGCACGAAATCCTCGCGCATCACCTCGAGCACCGCCGAGCGCGTGATGCGCGCCAGGATCGCCGCCTGCACCACCGCGAGCGACAACGCCGGCAGCAGCAGCGACTTGATCCCGGCGAATATCCCTTCGCCCCATCCCTCGAAGCCGCCGGCGGAGAACCACTGCAGCTGCACCGAGAACACCAAGATCAGCAGGATGGCGAACCAGAAGTTCGGAATGGCGATGCCGACCTGGGCCATGCCCATGAGGCCGACGTCGCCGAGCTTGTTGTGGCGGGCCGCGGCGGTCACGCCCACCAGCAGGGCGATCACGACGGTGAAGGCCATCGCCAGCACGGCCAGGGGCACGGTCAGGGCAAGGCGTTCGAGGATCAGGTCGAGCACCGGCGAGCTGTAGGCGTAGCTGTCGCCGAGGTTGCCGGTGAGCAGGCCGCCGATCCAGTGCCAATAGCGCGTCCATGCGGGCTGGTCGAGGCCGAGCTTGGTGGCCAGCGCGGCGACGGCCTCGGGCGAGGCGTCGGGGCCCATGAGCATCTGCGCGGCGTTGCCGGGCAGGATCTCGAGCACGAGGAAGACGATGACCGAGGCGCCGATCAGGGTGCCGATCAGCGT
>NZ_JBQEQC010000084.1:0-929 GCF_052044195.1 Variovorax sp. 22077 | reverse complement strand
TGCCCGCGCCCATGCGGGTGAACAGCGTGGCCAGTGCGGCCTGCAGCACCATGAAGAGACTGGCCTGCCCGTCCCTGGCGAGGGCGACCAGGCCCTGGTGCACCTCGGCGGGGATCGTGAACGCCATGCTCTGCCCGCGGTAGCTGGAGACGGCGGGGCGGGGCCTGTCGGTGGGCAGCTCCAGCTGCTCGGGCAGTCCGGCCAGGGTGTGTTGCCAGTAGGCCAACTGGTGCGCTGCGGTGCTGTTGGCGTCGGCCTCGTCGCCCAGCAGCTCGCGCTGCCAGAGGGCGTAGTCGGCGTACTGCACCGGCAGTGGCGTCCAGGCGGGGGCCTTGCCCTGGGAGCGAGCGGCGTAGGCGGTGGACAGGTCTCGCGCCAGCGGCGCGAGCGACCATCCGTCGCTGGCGATATGGTGGCACAGCAGCAGCAGGACATGCTGCTGGGGGTCGAGGCGGAACAGCCACGCGCGCAGCGGCAGCTCGTGGGCGAGTTCGAAGCCGTGGCCGGCGGCCTGCGCGAGCTGCTCGGCCAGGGTGGCCTCGGACACGTCGAGCACCTGCAGGACGGGCCGTGCGGCTTCTGGCGGGAGGACCACCTGCTGGGCCACGTCGTCCGTGTCGGGGAACACGGTGCGCAGGCTCTCGTGGCGCGCGGCGATATCGCACAGGGCCTGCGCCATGGCCTCGGCATCGAGGGGGCCGGCCAGGCGCAGGGCCAGGGGGATGTTGTAGGTGGCGCTGGGCCCGTCCAGGCGGTGCAGGAACCACAGGCGCTGCTGCGCGAAGGACAGCGGCAGCTGTGCGGGCCTGGGCATGGCGCGCAGGGGTGTGCGCGCGGCGGCGTGTTCCTCGCCCAGGCGCTGGGCGAGCTGCGCGACGGTGGGTGCTTCGAACAGCGTGCGGATGGCCAGCTCCACGCCCAGTGCGGAG
>NZ_JBQEQC010000083.1:0-968 GCF_052044195.1 Variovorax sp. 22077 | reverse complement strand
ACCGCCGGCACCGTGTCCTCGGCCAACGTCACTGCGACGAACCTGTCCGCCACCAGCGGCACGGTCACCAACCTGACCTCCTCCAGCATCAGCGCCGGCACGATCACCGCGGGTACCGTGTCTGCAGGCAGCGTCAGCGCCACGAACGTCTCGGCCACCAACGGCACCATCAACAACCTGACCACGTCCAGCGTCTCCGCCACCAGCGGCACGATCAACACGCTGAGCTCCACCAGCATCACGGCCAACACCGTGAGCGCGGGCAGCGTGACCACCGGCAGCGTTTCCTCGAGCAGTGGCACGATCCAGTCGCTGACCTCGACCAACATCATGGCGACCGGCGTCACATCGACGAACGTGCTGGCGACCAACATCGATGCCACCAATCTGATCTCGAACACCGGCAGCATCGCCACGCTGACCTCCACCAACGTCAGCACCACCAACCTGACGGCCTCGAACGGCACGATCAATACGGTGAGCTCGACGAACGTCAGCACTACCAACCTGACCGCGTCGAACGGCACCATCAACACGTTGAGCTCGGCCAACGTGAGCACGACGAACCTGACGGCCAGCAACGGCACGATCAACACGCTGAGCTCGGCGAACGTCAGCACCACCAACCTGACCGCGTCGAACGGCACCATCAACACGTTGAGCGCCACCAACGTCAGCGCCACCAATGTCAGCACGACCGACCTGACGGCCAGCAACGGCACGATCAATACGCTGAGCGCGACCAACGTCAGCACCACCGACCTGACCGCGAGCAACGGCACCATCAATACTCTGAGCGCGACCAATGTCAGCACCACCGACCTGACCGCGAGCAACGGCACCATCAATACGCTGAGCGCAACCAACGTCAGCACCACCGATCTGACCGCCAGCAACGGCACCATCAACACGTTGAGCGCAACCAACGTCAGCACCACCGATCTGACCGCCAGCAACGGCACCATCAA
>NZ_JBQEQC010000082.1:0-1025 GCF_052044195.1 Variovorax sp. 22077 | reverse complement strand
TGCAGCTGCCCAGCCACCACATGGTGCTGGACCACACGACGCTGGACTTCCTGGTACAGGAGATCGCGCTGATCCAGCAGGACAGGCAGGCCGACCTGCCGGCTCCTGTTCCCTTCCGGAACTACGTGGCGCAGGCAAGGCTGGGGGTGAGCCAGGACGAGCACGAGGTGTTCTTCCGCCAGATGCTGGCAGACGTGGACGAGCCGACGGCGCCGTTCAATCTGCTGGACGTGCAGGGGGACGGCACGCGGGTAGAAGAAGCCCGGCTGAGGCTCGATGCTCAGCTCGCACAAGAGATCCGAAGAGAAGCACAGCGCCACGGGGTGAGCGCGGCGACGCTGTTCCACCTGGCGTGGGCGCTGGTGCTGGGCAAAGCCACGGGCAAGGACGACGTGGTGTTCGGCACGGTGTTGTTCGGCCGGATGCAGGGCGGGGAAGGGGCGCAGAGAGCGCTGGGGCTGTTCATCAACACGCTGCCGCTGCGGGTGAGGCTGGGAGCCAGAGAGATACAGGCGTGCGTGAAGGAGACGCATGAAGCGCTCACGCAGCTGCTGCACCACGAGCATGCGAACCTGTCGCTGGCGCAGCGCTGCAGTGCGCTGCCGGGCGGGACGCCGCTGTTCTCGGCGCTGCTGAACTACCGGTACAGCCCGGAGCCCGAGGTGATCGAAGGCCAGGATGCGGTGCCCATGTGGGAAGGCATGGACGATCTTGGTGGACAGGAACGCACCAACTATCCCTTCGGCATGTCGGTGGATGATCTGGGCAAGGACTTCGAGCTGGTGGCGCAGATTCACGAAGCGGTGAGTGCGCAGCGTATCTGCGGCTTCATGCGCATGGCCATCGACGGGATCGTGGCTGCACTGGAGAAGCATCCTGCGCAGCCCATTCGCGAACTGGATGTGATCTCCGATGCCGAGCGCAGTCAGCTGACGGCATGGGGATCGCAACACCAATCTCAGGAATCCTCAGTCGGCGACCCGATCCACAGCCGTATAGAGCGCGAGGCGGCGCAGCATCCGGAT
>NZ_JBQEQC010000081.1:0-1038 GCF_052044195.1 Variovorax sp. 22077 | reverse complement strand
CCGGTGCGCCGGCGATCATGTGGACGTTTGGGGAGAAGGGCTTGCTTGTGAGCCCAGAGGCTCACCTCCTCGCTCTCGCATTCAAGGCTCTGCGCGCGCTTCGCGTGCTAGGCGCGTGCCGCGCGCCTTTGGCGTCCCAGCGCGCTGTGTTATGTGGAGGGCGGACGAAAACTTGAATTACTGACCTGCCCCTCCGAGCCGTACCAGCCTAATGGCAGCGAAGTCCGTCAACTAACCATGTACCCGAATCAGTGCCGCTCGGAAGCAGGAGCGGTGACCAGGTGCCCAGAACGGGTGCTCAGATCCTGGAATACGCAGCAGTGGCGACGGCTGCCGGCGACGCGGGTGGGAGCTGGTTGTTGCGGCGCCGGGAGCCGTGTGATACGCATCGCGAGCGCTCGACCCCCGCTTCGCTGCGCGCATCGAACTGGGCTGGCCTTCGATTGCGCGTCGTGCAACGCCAGCGGGCCTTCCGCTCGGCGGGATGGGGCCACGCTGCTGGGCCGCGGTGCCTGAGATGCAAGCGTTGCAGGTGGCGCCGCACGCCCGGATCATCGCGCCGTCCCGTCCTCGCTTTTCTCGCCCCTTCGACCATGAAGATTCCTCCCCGCTGCGCCGCCGTCATTACCATGCTGTCCATGAGTATCTGCACCGCGGCCGCTGCCCGCACGGGCTACCTGGGACCGGCCGGCAGCTGGACCCATCAGGCGTGCCTGGAACTCTTCGCGGAGGAGGAACTCGTCGCGCTCGAGCGCGAGACGCTCTTCGAGGCCTTGCGCGCCGGGACCATCGAGCGCGCATGCGTGCCCGTGACGACCTCGGTGGTCGGCGCCACGCCGTATCTCGACGACGTGCTCGCGCTCGATTCGATCGCGGGTGTGCAGGTGGTGGCGGAGTACCCGAAGGTGCTCGGCTACAGCCTGCTCGCGAAACCCGGTACCCGCCGCGAGGACATCCGCACGATCGTCGCGCACCCCGTGGCACTCGAGGAGGTCAAGCCCTGGCTGGACCGGGAGATGCCGCACGTCGAGCGCCGGC
>NZ_JBQEQC010000080.1:0-1087 GCF_052044195.1 Variovorax sp. 22077 | reverse complement strand
TCACCCCAGCCGCAGCAGCAGCGCCGATGCTGCGCAGACGACCAGGAACGGAATGCTGATGCGATGGAACTCGCTCAGCCCACGGGGCAGCTTCGCCAGCCGCAGCGCGATCAGGTTGGCCAGCGAGCCCAGCACGCAGCCGAAGCCGCCCACGCTCACCCCGGCCGCCAGCGCGGGCAGGTCGCGCACGTGGCCGTCCAGCAGGATCGCGGCCGGCACGTTGCTGATGAACTGCGAGGTGACGATCGCCGCGAGGTACGCGCGCCAGCCCTCGGTGATCGGCCAGTGGCCCAGCAGCGACACCACCGCGGGCAGCTGCGCGAGCTGGCGCAGGTCCACGAACATCAGCGCGATGATCGCCAGCAGCGCCCAGTCGATGCCGCGCAGCACGCGCGGATAGCTCACCAGGAACACGCCGAACACCACGCCCAGGCCCGCGAGCAGCCAGTGCCGGTCGAGTGCGATCACGAAGCCGATGAACAGCAGCCCCGACAGCGCCAGCATGCGCGGCTGCACCGGCGCGGCCTCGGCCTGCGGCTTGAGCTCGATCGGCGTGCGCGGCACCAGCAGCCACACCGCCACGAAGACCCAGAACAGCATCACCGCGACCGTCGGGCCCATCATCCCCATGAAGGCGACGAAGCCCTCGCCGGAGCGGTGCCAGAGGTACAGGTTCTGCGGATTGCCGATGGGCGTGAGGGCCGAGCCCGCGTTCACCGCGAGCGCCTGCAGCACCACCAGCCGCGCCAGCGGCAGGTGCGCCTGGGTGGCGAGCACGCGTGTCAGCGGCACCAGCAGGAACAGGCTCACGTCGTTGGTGACCAGCGCGGATAGAAAGGCCGCACTGGCCGTCAGCAGCATCGCGAGGCTGCGCTGGTTGTGGGTGCGGGCGAGCAGGCGCTGGGCGGTGGCCTGCAGCATGCCGCTTTTCTCGACGCCCTGGGTGATGGCCAGCAGGCCGGCGAGCGCGCCGACGGTCTGCCAGTCGACCAGGCGCAGCCAGTCCATGGGCGCGCGCGGGTGCAGGAACGCGAACAGCACCGCCACGGCGACCAGCACCCACAGCAGGCCGTTGCCGCCGCCGCCG
>NZ_JBQEQC010000079.1:0-1139 GCF_052044195.1 Variovorax sp. 22077 | reverse complement strand
AGATGGACCAGGTGACGCAGCAGAACGCCGCGCTGGTCGAGGAGGCTTCCGCCGCGGCCCAGTCCCTGCAGGAGCAGGCTGGCAGCCTGGTGCGCGCGGTCAGCATCTTCAAGCTCGATGCAAGCGGCAAGCACGTCGCGTCCCGCACGCAGGCTGAAAGTTTACCTGCGGCCTATGCCGAAGAACCGTCGCTGCCCAGACCGCAACAGCTGGCCGTGGCCGGCGGCGGTGAGTGGCGAGAGTTCTGACTCGCACGCACCTGATAACACACACATAGCGTCTCGGCCCTCGCGGCCCCCAAGGAAAGATCATCAAAGCCTTCTACAACCTCAGGATCGCGACCAAGCTGCTCGTGGCCTTCGTCGCGGTTCTCCTGCTCACGGCATGCCTGGGCGTGATCTCGATGCTGCAGCTCTCCAAGGTCCATCAGACATCGACGGACCTCTCGACCAACTGGCTGCCCGCCACGCGTTCGCTGCTGGAGCTCAAGGGCATGGTGTCGAACTTCCGCTCCCAGGAGATGGCGCACGCACTCTCGGGCTCGTTCAACGAAATGGCCGCCTACGAGAAGGCGATGGACGAATCATGGGCGGCGCTGCAGAAGAAGCGCACCGAGTACGCGGGGCTCATCTCCGAACCCGAGGAGCGCGAGGTCTTCCCGGTATTCGAGAAACTTCTTGCGCAATACGAGCTGGAGCACAGGAAGATCGTCGCCGTGTCCCACACCCAGGACACCGACCAGGCCAGCAACATGATCCGTGGCAAGTCGCAGCAGCTCAGCAACGAGATGAATGCGGCGCTCGACAAGCTGACGAAGGTGAACCTGGCGGGCGCCGTCCGCGCGGGCGAGACTGCCGACGCCGTCCACCAGGAGGCGAGGCTCTGGGTGCTGGGCCTGCTCGTGGGCAGCATCGCGCTGGGCCTGGGCCTGGCGCTGTGGATCGCTCGCATCGTCTCCCGTCCCCTGGAGGAGGCGGTGAAGGTGGCGCAATCGGTGGCCGGTGGCGATCTCACCAGCCGCATCGAGGCCCGCACGACGGACGAGACCGGGCAACTGCTCGAGGCGCTGAAGGGCATGAACGACAGCCTCGTGAAGATCGTCAGCGAGGTGCGCACCGGCACGGACACGATCGCGACGG
>NZ_JBQEQC010000078.1:0-1160 GCF_052044195.1 Variovorax sp. 22077 | reverse complement strand
CCTGTCCCGTTTATTCGACGGCAGAGGCGAGATAGTTTTTCGAGGATTGAGTCGGCGGTGGCCGTCCAGGTGAACGGCTTGCAGTTCTCGTTGTACTGGTTGACGAACATGTCGATCTTGTTCGTCAGCTCCTTGACGCTTTTGAACGAACCGCGCCGGATGGCCTTGTCGGTGATCACGGCGAAGAAGCGTTCGACCTGATTGAGCCAGCTCGAATAGGTCGGCACGAAGTGCATGTGCCAGCGTGGCCGCTGCGCGAGCCAGGCGCGCACCTTCGGATGCTTGTGGCTGGCGTAGTTGTCCACGATGCAGTGCACGTCCAGCTCCTGCGGCACGGCCTGGTCGATCTCACGCAGGAAGCTCAGGAACTCCTGGTGCCGATGGCGAGGCTTGCAACTGGCCAGGATTGCGCCGTTGAGCACGTTCAGGGCTGCGAACAGTGTCGTTGTCCCATGGCGAACGTAGTCGTGCGTGACGCCCTCGACGTAGCCCAATCCCATCGGCAGCATGGGCTGCGTGCGCTCCAACGCCTGACACTGGCTTTTCTCGTCGACGCATAGCACCAAGGCGTTCTCGGGAGGGTTGAGGTACAGCCCGACCACGTCGCGCAGCTTCTCGATGAACAGCGGATCTGTCGAGAGCTTGAAACTCTCGACGCGGTGCGGCTTGAGCTGAAACGCGTTGAGGTAACGAGCCACCGTGCTCTTGCTGATGCCAGTCTCTGAGGCAAGAGCGCGCGTACTCCAGTGCGTCGCCCCATCCGCAGGCTTGGTGTGCAACGTCTTGTTGATCAGCTCGGCAACGCGTTCATCGTCCACCGTGCGCGGCCGCCCGGGGCGCAGCTCGTCGTACAGACCCGTGATCCGATCGCGCGCGTAGCGCCCGCGCCACCTGTTGACCGTATTGCGGTCAAGTCCCAGCCGCTTGGCGACTTCGGTGCTCGCGACGCCGGCGCCTTCGCAGGCCAGCACGATGCGCGCGCGTAGCGACAGCGCCGCAGGCAGCGAGCGCGACCGCGCCATTGACGTCAGCTCGGCACGCTCACTCTCGGTCAGCTCAAGGTTGGTTGTACGGGTATGGGCATTGGGCATCAGGCACCTCCAAGGATGCCTTATCCCAAGCACTTCTTGTGCCTATGAATTAACGGGACAGGACACTAG
>NZ_JBQEQC010000077.1:0-1200 GCF_052044195.1 Variovorax sp. 22077 | reverse complement strand
GAAAAATGGCAAAAGGTAAATTCACCCGCACCAAGCCGCACGTGAACGTGGGCACGATCGGTCACGTCGACCACGGCAAGACCACGCTGACGGCTGCGATCGCAACGGTGCTGTCGTCGAAGTTCGGCGGCGAAGCCAAGGCCTACGACCAGATCGACGCGGCGCCTGAAGAAAAGGCGCGCGGCATCACGATCAACACCGCGCACGTCGAGTACGAGACGGCCAACCGCCACTACGCACACGTCGACTGCCCCGGCCACGCCGACTACGTGAAGAACATGATCACCGGCGCCGCCCAGATGGACGGCGCCATCCTGGTGTGCTCGGCCGCCGACGGCCCGATGCCCCAGACCCGCGAGCACATCCTGCTGGCTCGCCAGGTGGGTGTGGGCTACATCATCGTGTTCCTGAACAAGTGCGACATGGTCGACGACAAGGAACTGCTCGAGCTGGTCGAAATGGAAGTGCGCGAACTCCTCGACAAGTACGAATTCCCCGGCGACGACACCCCCATCATCCACGGCTCGGCCAAGCTGGCCCTGGAAGGCGACAAGGGCGAACTCGGCGAAGGCTCGATCATGAAGCTGGCCGAAGCGCTGGACACGTACATCCCGACGCCCGAGCGCGCCGTGGACGGCACGTTCCTGATGCCCGTGGAAGACGTGTTCTCGATCTCGGGTCGCGGCACTGTGGTGACCGGCGCTGTCGAGCGCGGCGTGATCAAGGTCGGTGAAGAAATCGAAATCGTGGGCATCCGCCCGACGGTCAAGACCACCTGCACCGGCGTGGAAATGTTCCGCAAGCTGCTGGACCAGGGTCAGGCTGGCGACAACGTCGGCGTGCTGCTGCGCGGCACGAAGCGCGAAGAAGTCGAGCGCGGCCAGGTGCTGTGCAAGCCCGGCTCGATCAAGCCGCACACGCACTTCACCGCTGAGGTGTACGTTCTGTCGAAGGACGAAGGCGGCCGTCACACGCCGTTCTTCAACAACTACCGTCCGCAGTTCTACTTCCGCACGACGGACGTGACCGGCGCGATCGAGCTGCCCAAGGACAAGGAAATGGTCATGCCTGGCGACAACGTCAGCATCACCGTGAAGCTGATCGCTCCGATCGCCATGGAAGAAGGCCTGCGCTTCGCCATCCGCGAAGGCGGCCGCACCGTGGGCTCGGGCGTCGTGGCGAAGATCCTCGACCTGTAAT
>NZ_JBQEQC010000076.1:0-1204 GCF_052044195.1 Variovorax sp. 22077 | reverse complement strand
GACATTCGATATGACATCTCGTTTTTCAGTCGATTTCAACGAATTGCTTGAGCGCGATCTCGTCATGCTGTCGCAGACTGATTTCCGGAAGGACATCAACGGCTCGTCCGTCCTACTCGTTGAAGGTCTCCCTATTGAGGTTCAAGAAGATAACCTCTATGACGACGGCACGCACGAAGTGCTGTTTGCTCGCGGAGTCGTTGAGGCCAACTCAACGGGCACTTGGTCTCACGTCAAATGGTGCTGCCGATTTGACTCCGAGGGCTTCTACGACATTGCAGGTAGCTCCGTGAACGAAGAAATTTACAACACTGAGCTTTCGCCCGCAGAGGGCGCACGGGTTGCAAAGCTGTCTCAAGCTGAACTTGCGCTTATCGATACGGCACTTCTTTCGCAAGTCTCCGACGATTGGAGGAAGGTCGCACGCGTGGTCGGGATGGCGATGCTGTCGACGCGGGACCTCCCAAGCGGGGTTCCCGACGCCTTCTTCGCGAAGCGGGTCAGGCTGCTTGTCGAATCCGGTCAACTTGAATCGCAGGGCGACCTTCGGCGAATGCGATTTAGCGAGATACGGCGAACATCTGCCTGACGGCAGAATGCGGCCATAACCAGAAGTTGAAGGGCGGCCAATGAAACGTGATGAGGTTCTTGCTGCCGTGCTCCAGTCGGCAGACCGCTTCGGAGCGGACAACCCCCAGCAACTCGCTTTTCTCAGGTCGCGGCTGAGCCGGTGTGCACCCGCTGAGGTTTTTGCAGGCCTGTTCGCGGTCTTCGTCGAGGGTGCGCCCAAAGAATTTCGGTCTCAGCGGCAAGAGCTGGCTGGCAGATTGCTCGATACAGCAGAGCCGACCAAGGAATTTGACTTGGTCGAATGCATGCGAGCATCTCTGCCAAGCTACGACCTCAGCGTCGAGCAACTTCCCCAGTATTTCGCCCGAGTGCTTGGGAAGCAGGCGGCAATCGATGCGCTCGCATCTGTGCAAGCGACTGAAGGCCTGAGTGACGGCGAGATTGCTGCCGCGCGCACCATGCGATGGTGGCTGGGAGACCCGACGGCTGGGGACCAACCGTAGGCCCGCCGTCTTCACCGGTCGCGGCCAAAGTCCGCTTGCATCGCGCCAATTTGAGGGTCAGGTTTGGAGAACTCCGCACAGCCGGTTTGGGCCCGTTCACGATGCTGTCGCGACCGGCTACAGTCGGCCAG
>NZ_JBQEQC010000075.1:0-1250 GCF_052044195.1 Variovorax sp. 22077 | reverse complement strand
AGTCGGCGACCCGATCCACAGCCGTATAGAGCGCGAGGCGGCGCAGCATCCGGATGCCACTGCACTGGTCTTCGGCGATGAGTCCCTGAGCTACGGCGAACTCAACGCGAAGGCGAATCGCCTGGCCCACCGCCTGATCGCCCTGGGCGTGAAGCCCGAGAGCCGGGTGGGCATCGCGGTGGAACGCTCCATCGAGATGGTGGTGGGTATCCTGGCGGTGCTCAAGGCCGGTGGTGCCTACGTGCCCCTGGACCCCGAGTACCCGGCGGACCGCCTGTCCTACATGGTGCAAGACAGCGGCATCGAGCTGCTGCTGACCCAGAGCCACCTGGGCGCACTGCCCGGAGCTGAATCACTCCAGGTGCTGCCGCTCGACACGCTCGATACCGCGTCCGAGCCCGACGGCAACCCGCAGGTCGCGCTGCACGGCGAGAACCTGGCCTACGTCATCTACACATCGGGCTCCACAGGCCGCCCCAAGGGCGCGCAGCTGTGCCATCGCAACGTGACGCGACTGCTGGATGCCACGCAGCACTGGTTCGACTTCTCGCCGGACGATGTCTGGACGATGTTCCACTCCTACGCCTTCGATTTCTCGGTGTGGGAGATCTTCGGAGCGCTGTGCACCGGGGGCAAGCTGGTGGTCGTGCCGTTCTGGGTGAGCCGCTCGCCGGAGGACTTCCTGCAGCTGCTGCGCGCGCAGCGCGTGAGCATCCTGAACCAGACACCATCGGCCTTTGGGCAGCTGGTGGCACTGCCGCAGGCGCTGGAGGGAGGATTGGCGCTGCGCGCGGTAATCTTCGGAGGCGAGGCGCTGGACCCGCAGCGGCTGAGGCCCTGGATCGAGCGCTACGGGGACGGCAGCCCGCAGCTGATCAACATGTACGGCATCACCGAGACGACGGTGCACGTGACCTACCGGCGCATCACGCGGGCGGACCTGGGTCAGCAGCGCAGTCCGGTGGGTGTGGCGATCCCGGACCTGGGGATGCAGGTGCTGGATGGGCAGCTGGGGCCCGTGCCGCAGGGGGTGGCGGGGGAGCTGTATGTCAGTGGGGAGGGGTTGGCGCGGGGGTACCTGAAGCGAGCCGCCTTGACCGCGGAGCGCTTCATCGCAACAGAGAAGGGGCAGCGCCTGTACCGCACGGGGGACCTGGTGCGGTGGAACAACGAGGGCCAGCTGGAGTACCTGGGCCGGATCGACCACCAGGTGAAGGTGCGGGGCTTCCGCATCGAGCTGGGGGAGATCG
>NZ_JBQEQC010000074.1:0-1262 GCF_052044195.1 Variovorax sp. 22077 | reverse complement strand
CGCTCTTTGCGCAGGAACAGGCGCGAGATCGTCTGCGCCGTCTGCTCGCGCGAGGCGGCATCGCCCGCGTGCAGCTCGGCCATCGCGCCGTGCATCATCTTCTGGGTGAGGCCGCGCGACATCGCTTCGAGCACCGCCTCGATCGGCTCGCCCTTGGCCAGCAGCTTGCGCGCACGCGCCATCTCGGCGGCGCGCCACTCGTCGGCCTGCGCGTTGAGCTGCTGGATCAGCGGCACCGTGCCGCGCTGGCCCAGCCAGTGCATGAAGTTCTGCACGCCGGCGTCGATGATCACCTCGGCCTGCGCCACCGCGGCCTGGCGGTTGGCCTGGCCCTGCTGCACCACCTGGGCGAGGTCGTCGACGGTGTAGAGATAGATGTCTTCCAGCGCTTTCACCTCGGGCTCGATATCGCGCGGCACGGCCAGGTCGACCATGAACATCGGGCGGTGCTTGCGGGCCTTGAGTGCGCGTTCGACGGCGCCCAGGCCGATGATCGGCAGGGTGCTGGCGGTGCAGCTCACGACGATGTCGAACTCGGCCAGCCGCGAGGGCAGGTCGGCCAGGCGCATCGCCTCGCCGCCGAAGCGTGAGGCCAGCTTCTCGCCGCGCTCCAGCGTGCGGTTGGCGATGGCGATCGACTTGGGCTCCTTCGCAGCGAAGTGCGTGGCCGCGAGGTCGATCATCTCGCCCGCGCCGACGAACAGCACGCGGGTCTTGCGCAGGTCTTCGAAGAGCTGGCCGGCCAGCCGCACCGCGGCGGCGGCCATGCTGATGGAGTGGGCGCCGATCTCGGTGGCGGTGCGCACTTCCTTGGCCACCGCGAAGGAGCGCTGGAACAGCTGGTTCAGCGTGCTGCCGAGGGCGCCTGCCGTCTCGGCGGCGCGCACGGCGTCCTTCATCTGGCCGAGGATCTGGGCTTCGCCCAGCACCATCGAGTCGAGCCCGCTGGCCACGCGGAAGGCATGGCGCGCGGCTTCGCCGTCGTGCAGGGTGTAGGCGTGCGAGCGCAGCAGGGCGGGGGCCACGCCGCCGCTCTGGGCCAGCCAGCCGAAGGTGTGGTCGAGCGCGGCGTGTTCCGAGGCGCAGTAGATCTCGGTGCGGTTGCAGGTGGAGATGATCGCGGCCTCGACCTGGGGATGGCGGCCGGAGGCGAAGGAACTGCGCAGGCTCTGCAGCGTGGGGGCGATCTGGTCGAGCGCGAACGCGAAACGACCGCGCAGATCGAGCGGCGCGGTCGTGTGGTTCAACCCGAGGGCCCAGAC
>NZ_JBQEQC010000073.1:0-1491 GCF_052044195.1 Variovorax sp. 22077 | reverse complement strand
GGCGCTCATAAGGCAACCTCCTTCTTGACGCTGCCTTTGACAGGTGCTGAGGTGGCGATCCGACTTCCGTGCCCTCGTGGTGACTGCCCACGGCGCTGGCTGTTCGACAGCCCGCATGAGACCTGCAGCACCCGAGGTGTCGGAAGGCCACGACGGGCCACCGGATGTAGCGCCACGCCTACCCAGCTGGAGCGCCGATTTATGAGCGTCCCGCCATGCCTTCCGACACGGACAGTCTTAACCCAAACCGATGGAGGTTGTCCATGACTCGCAGTGTCTTTGTCGGCCTGGATTGGGCCTACCGTTCGCACGCGGTGTGCGTGATCGACGCTCAGGGCAGCGTGATCAAGCACTTGACCATCAACCACGACCGCCAGGGGCTGGGTGAACTCCAGCATGCCCTCGCTGCCTTTGGCAAAGCCTTGCCCATCGCCATCGAACGGCCCTCGGGCCTGATCGTGGACGCCCTGCTCGAAGCCGGCCATCAGGTCTTTGCGATCCACCCCAACGCCGTCAAGGCCAGCCGCCCGCGCTACCGCAGCAGCAATGCCAAGAGCGACGCAGCAGATGCCTTCATGCTGGCTGACTTGCTTCGTACCGACGGCCATCGCTGGCGCGCTGTGCAGCCGCAGTCGCCTGCCATCCGCGCTTTGCGCGCCCTCGTGCGAACACGCGACGATTTGGTGACCACGCGCATCCGCCTGGCCAACCAGCTCACCGCGCTGCTGGATGCCTACTGGCCTGGCGCCACTGGCATCTTTGCCGCCGTCGATTCGCCCATCGCGCTGGCCTTCATCGAGCAATGGCCCACCGCGCGCAAACTCACCGCCCGCCAGATCGCCGCCTTCTGCAAGCGCCATGGCTACAGCGGCAGGCGTTCGCCCGGCGTGCTGCTCGAGCGCCTGCAAGCCGCTGCACCGAGCTTTTGCGAACCCACGCTCGCCCAGGCCCAAGCCACGGCTGCCTTGGCCCTGGTGGCCCTGCTCAAGCCGCTCGCAGCCCAGATCAAATCCCTGGACGCCCACATCGCCCGAGCCATGGGCCAGCTGCCTCAAGCCGTCTCGGTCATGTCGCTTCCGCGCGCCGGCTGCATCTGCGCCGCGCAGATCCTGGCCGAACTGGGCGACGTGCCCGAGCGCTTCGCCAGTGCCGAACAGTTGTGCTCGGAGGCCGGCGTCGTGCCCGTCACCTACGAGTCCGGCAAGAGCCGCGCCGTCACCTTCCGGTGGGCCTGCAACCACCGATTGCGCCGCGCCATCACCTGCCTGGCTGACAACTCCCGCCACGCCAGCCCTTGGGCCGCCAGCATCTACCACGCCGCGCGCAAGCGCGGTTGCGATCATCCGCACGCAGTGCGCATATTGGCTCGCGCCTGGACTCGCGTGCTCTGGCGCATCTGGACCGACGCCACCGTCTACGACCCGGCCATCCACTCCAGCGCTTGTCGCATCGAAATTTCTCGGGAGGGTTGACACCGGATGTCTCATGCGG
>NZ_JBQEQC010000072.1:0-1516 GCF_052044195.1 Variovorax sp. 22077 | reverse complement strand
TTAGACATCATGGTCGCGCTGCTTGCGAAGCGG
The DNA here is from genome assembly GCF_052044195.1 of Variovorax sp. 22077. NCBI lineage: Bacteria > Pseudomonadati > Pseudomonadota > Betaproteobacteria > Burkholderiales > Comamonadaceae > Variovorax > Variovorax sp. 22077. The sequence goes on along the minus strand of NZ_JBQEQC010000072.1, from coordinate 1,483 downwards.
CCGGTCTCCGCTGACGTAGGTTGCAAGCGAGCTTGCCGAGCTACATGCTGGAGACCGTGGTCACTACCAGCAAGGAAAGGAGACCGGCCATGCAAGAGATTAGCAAGATCCACGTGGGTTTGGACGTTCACAAGGACAGCATTGCCGTTGCAGTGGCTGAGCCCGGGCGAGCGGCAGCCAAGGTGATCGGCACGATCAGGCACGACGTTCCCAAGCTGCTGAAGTTGCTCGTCAAACTAGGCAACACCGAAGCCGTGCATGTGGTCTATGAGGCAGGTCCCACTGGTTGGGGCCTGCAGCGTGCCTTGACGGCCAAGGGTTACAGCTGCGAGGTCATTGCGCCGTCGAAGATGCCTCGAAGTCCCGGAGACCGCATCAAGACCGACCGGCGCGACTGCGCGCAATTGGCCGAGTGCTCGCGTGCGGGACAACTGCGCGCGGTGTGGGTGCCTCGACCTGAGGACGAAGCCATTCGAGACCTGGCACGCGCCCGCGAAGATGCGCTGAACGACCGGCGCCAATTGCGCCAACAGCTCAAGGCCCTGCTGTTGCGCCACGACGTGCGCTTCCCGGGCAAGACCTCCTGGACGCAGGCGCACCATGCATGGCTCGGGAAGCTGAACTTCTCCGAGGTGGCAACGCAGGCAGCATTTATGGACTACTGGATGGCTGTGCAGGCTAGCGATGAACGCCTCAAGCGCCTGAACTCAGCACTGCTCGAGTACGTCAAGAATTGGCGCTTTGCGCCACAGGTATCGGCGCTGCAGGCGCTGCGAGGCATCGACGTGACCTGCGCCATCGCACTGGTGGCCGAGATCGGGGACTTCAGCCGCTTCGATCATCCGCGCAAGCTCATGGGTTACCTGGGTCTGGTGCCCTCGGAACGCTCCAGCGGTGAGCGCACTGCACGAGGCAGTATCACCAAGACTGGCAACGCGCATGCGAGAAGGATGCTGAGCGAGGCGGCGTGGAGCTACCGCTTCAAGCCACGATTGGGTGAGCGTGCACGTCGGCGCCAGGAAGGCTTGAGCCAGCAGCTGTGCGCTATTGGCTGGACGGCGCAGCTACGCCTGACGCAGCGCTTCGCAAAGCTCGACGCCCGTGGAGTGCACAGGAACAAGGTGTGTGTGGCCGTGGCGCGTGAACTCACCGGCTTCGTGTGGGCAGTTGCTCAGGCGGCGGACACCCCATTGCAGGCAACACAAGGAGGCACGACATGAGCGAGATCGATTCGGTGATGCGACCCACGCACCCGGCAGGGCAACCCTCGTAATGGCTGCATAGGCTCCGAAAGGATGATCCACGACTTTTAGAGCGAGGCAGGCCCGCGACGGATCGATGAAGTGCCGGTAGCCAATCCGCGGATATGAGCATGATTCATCGTCGCTTGCGCGCTCGGGTCGCATCACCCGATCGATCTCATATGAGAAAAACTTAAATCCTCTTCGTTGACGGCAGCGACCATATGAGCCATTTGGTGTGC
>NZ_JBQEQC010000071.1:0-1575 GCF_052044195.1 Variovorax sp. 22077 | reverse complement strand
TGAACGCACCGTTCACTCCCTTCGGCTGTTCAGGTTCCGCTGCGTGCGGGCTGTCGTCGCCGACTTCCTCGGCCCGGGGGTGCGGATAAAAACTTGGACTGGTTTATGCCGCAAGTCCAAGTGACCCTGCCTCGATTTCACGTACAGCAAGAAGTTGCCAACGTCAGCGATACGGAGAATCGAGATGAGAGAAGGCAGGCCGCCCAAGAGGCAGCACACGCAAGAATCAAGGCTGAGGCTGTGAGTGTTGGCCGCATCGGGTGGGCACGACATTGATTTCCATGGAACCTTGAGCCCAAGGGGTCAGGATTCATGAGAATCAACACTTGGCCGATTTGCATGCGAAGTCCCGCTTTCAGCGGCCGGGCAGTGCTTCGCCAATTTCCTGGGCGCTGCGCTGCGAGAGCGCATGGATCACCGCCACCATGTCCAGCCCGCCGTACCCCATCGTTTCGGTTTCGCCATAGAGCGCATGGCTCGCATCCAGCAGCGGCGATGCGATGCCGGCGCTGCGTGCTGCCTGCGCCACCAGGCGGCTGTTCTTGAGCACGTCGGTGATGGCGGCCTGCACGGAGAAATCTTGCGTCACCAGTTTGTCCAGCTTGATGCGGGAAACGTCGCTGGCCATCGGACCCGCATTCAGGGCACGCGCAAACTGCACCAGATCGATACCATGGCGCAGCGCGAAATGCGTGGCCTCTGCGAGGCCGGTGACCATGGTGATGAGGAACAGGTTCACCGCGAGCTTCATCGTCAGCGCAGCCGGCACGTCGCCGCAAACAAGGCTGTCCCGGCACAGGGGCTGGACCAGCTGCCTGACCCGATCGACCTCTTCCGGATCGCCCGCCAGCATGACGACCAGCTGTCCAGCCTCGGCGGGCTTGCGCGAGCCCGAAACGGGGGCTTCGACATACCGCCCCTGGCATGCGTGGATCTCATCGGCCAACGCGCGTGAATAACCGGGCGACGTGGTGCTCATGTTCACGATCAACCGCTGTGCCACCCTCTGTGCAAACAGCGGCGTGCGGCGGCCGAGAACCTCGTCGATCGCCTCTTCGTGCGCCAGCATCAGCACGGCGGTCTCGCACCTTGAGAAAATCGCGTCCAGGCTTTCGGCCACGAGGGCCCCTGCGTTGCGCAGGGTGTCGTAATGCGTGCTGGAGCGGCTCCAGACGACGAGCGGCACGCCGCTGCGCGCAAGATTGAGAGCCATCGGTGTACCCATCACGCCCAGGCCGATGAAGCCGATTGATGTACTCATGGATGTCTTTCCTTCAGAACCGGTAGTTGGTCATCGCACGATCACGCGGGAGGCAGGCAATGTACCGGACTCTTGCGGCTGACGGGCTCCAGCACCGTCGTGCTGCGTCGGCCGCACGAGGCTTCGCATGAGCGATCCTGCCGACTTCTCCGCCAACAAGGCCGAAAACCGTTCGCGCGCGCGCTGGCGTTGATTGATGAGATCACCCGTTATGGCGGGATTGCCGATCCATTCTGGACCTTTGGCGGCGGGACCGTGTTGATGTTCCGTTACCGCCACCGCCTGAGCAAGGACATCGATATCTTCGTTCCCGA
>NZ_JBQEQC010000070.1:0-1686 GCF_052044195.1 Variovorax sp. 22077 | reverse complement strand
TCGGTTTCAGGGGCAGTATTGGGATGAAGAGACCGGGCTGCACTACAACCGGTATAGATACTACGACCCGCAGGCTGGGCGATTTGCTTCAAGCGATCCAATCGCTTTAGCGGGCGGGATGAACCTGCATGCTTACGCATCAAACGCTATTGAATGGATCGACCCTTTAGGGTTGCAGCCTCGCGTACCTCCCTATTTTTCATCGCAGAAACAAGCCGGACACGTAAAGGGGACGCCGCAATACGACAACCGAGTGAAGGCGGGAAAACCGACATCTTGTTTTTGTGATTGGAATGCTGCCATCAAATACACAGACGAGGCGTGGGCGAACGGCACGCAAGTGCCGGGCAGGCCCGAGGTCAAGGACTACGAGTTCGGAAAACCGATCGGCGAAGGACCCAGAGGAGGAACTCAGACCAAAGTGAGAGTTCATCAAGATTCAAAAGGAAAAATCCATGGACACCCTGCCGGCCCCGAAACTCCATAGAGGAAATATGGAAAAAAAATGGATCAAAATTTTAGAGAATAAATTTGGAAGTCTTGAGGCTCCTGATTATTCTTTCGTGCTGGACGAGATTGCAAAAAAAAGATACGCAAAGGTTGTGGGCGAAATTTGTAAAAAATGCACGGTGCAAGAAGATACTGATGAAAATTATGATGTAAGTTTTGGCTACATTTTATCTTTTCCTTCTGGTGATAGCTATCTTCTCCGAATTTCAATGATTGGGCCTTTTGCTTTTTTGGCTCAATTGGGTATCGATGGCTCGGTGTCCATGCCGATTTTGCGAGGCCTCGCCCATGATGAGGCTAGTATTGAGATAATTGAAATATTTGAGTCTCATGGTATCGTTTTGCTTGACGCCGAAATTTTGAATGCGGATTTTCCTCGGTTAAAAAAATATGCAAAACCTCTTTATCAGTGGCTTTTTGTAGATGAAGGGCGTGCGCCTTGGGGTTGTGAATTGTGAGTGACAAGGATTTTTCTGATTGGTCGAATGCTAGAAGGCAAATTTATGCGGCGAAATGCTTGGAGGCTTTTACGCGAAATTTTGGAGTGGGGGATGTCTCGGTTGAAATGTTGCTCGCTCATTTGAAGAAGATCGGTGAATTGGATTTTGGAAAGTGGGAGAGAGCCGGGGCAATCTTGCCCCTTAATGGGCGAGGAGATGCTAAGCCATCGGGTTTGGAAGAAAAAATTCCTTCAAATATTCGATCGGATTTTTTTAAATTGGTCGACTTCGTGGTAGAGGTTGGCATCGTTGATTCCTATGGAGAACGTTCGATGTTGCCGTTGAAGTTCCTGAATGACTCGATTGAGATTTTGCGAGCTCACGGTGTTTCTGTGCCGAAGCGAGACTTTTGATTGGTATTGAGTTGTCCAGATGTAAGTGAAAGTGGGGCGCCGATGCCGTTTCATCTCTTTCTGCTTAAGAGGCTTAATGCCAATACTGGTTCGGAGTATTGGGGAGTACGCATATAGATACTTGCTCGACGTCGCTCCGGGGTAATACCGATCCTGACCTTCGAGCGCGGCGGCTTGCACCGGAGGTCGCACGCGCGGCGGAATACGACCCGGCGGGTCGGCTGCTCGAACAGCACATTTCCCGCACCAGGCCAGGCGCCATCGAATTGACCACCGGCATCCAGCGCCGCTACACCTACGACAAGGCTGGCCAGTTGGTGACC
>NZ_JBQEQC010000069.1:0-1852 GCF_052044195.1 Variovorax sp. 22077 | reverse complement strand
TCTGGGCCGAGGTGCTGGGCGTGACCCGTGTGGGCCGCAACGACAACTTCTTCGAACTCGGCGGTCACTCGTTGCTCGCCGCCCAGACAGTCGCCCGAGTCCAGAGCGCCATGCAGATGGACCTCGCGATCAGGGATGTCTTCCTGCACCCCGTACTCACGGAAATGGGGACTCTCATCGCCGACAAGAACCTGATGAAACCGGCCACCCAGGCCCTTTCGGAAATCGATTCACTGCTTGACAGCATGGAGGCTGTTTGATGGAAACCCTTGCAACCCGTCGCATCGCGGAGCGCTTCTCGCGACTGACGCCTGAACAGCGGCGCACGGTCTATCAGAAGATTCGCGCCGAGGGGCTCACGCTCGGGCAGTTTCCGATCCTGGCGCGCGACACGTCGTCGCCGGATCATTGCCATCTTTCCTACGCACAGCTGCGCCAATGGTTCCTGTGGCAGCTCGATCCGTCGAGCACCGCGTACCACATCAGCGGTGCGCTCAGGCTCACCGGTGCGCTGGATGTCGCGGCCGTGCGCGCGAGCTTCGACGCGCTGGTGCAGCGCCACGAGTCGCTGCGCACCACGTTCCGGGCCCAGGCTGGCGGCCTTGCCGAACAGGTGATTCACGAGAGTGTCGAGTTCGACATCGCCGTCGTGGACCTCGGCGCCATTGCCGGGCGCGATTCGCGAGAGATCCGACTTCGGGAAGAGGCGCATCGCTTGAGCGACACCCCCTTCGATTTGACCACCGGCCCGTTGCTGCGGGTCGGCCTCATCCGCCTTGCGCCCGAGGAGCACATGCTCGTCGTGGTGATGCATCACATCGTGTCCGACGGCTGGTCGATGCAGATCATCGTGGACGAGTTCGTCGCGCAATATCGCGCGCGCGTGCAGGGCGCTGCGGAAGACGCGGACCTGCAGCCGCTGCCGGTCCAGTACGCGGACTACGCCGTGTGGCAGCGCAATTGGCTCGAGGCCGGCGAGCGCGAACGCCAACTCGGCTATTGGACATCGCACGTCGGTACCGACCAGCCTGTGCTGCAGTTGCCGGCAGATCACGCCAGGCGCGCAGACGGACGCTACAGTGCCGCGCGCCACGCCTTCGAATTGCCGGAGGCGCTGGTCAAGGGGTTGCAGAAGCGCGCGCAGGGCCAGGGTGCGACCCTGTTCATGACCTTGCTCGCGGGCTTCCAGGTGCTCTTGAACCGTTACACCGGCCAGTCCGACATTCGCGTGGGCGTACCGATCGCCAACCGTCACCGGGTGGAGACGGAAGGCGTCGTCGGCTTCTTCGTCAACACGCAGCTGTTGCGCAGCGTGCTGGACAGCCGCGAGAGCCTCACGCAGGTGCTGGCGCGCGCGAAGGAGGCCGCGCTGGGCGCGCAGGCCCACCAGGACCTGCCGTTCGAGCAACTGGTGGAGGCATTGCAGCCAGAACGCAGCCTGAGCACCAGCCCGCTGTTCCAGGTCATGTTCAATCACCAGCGTGGGGATTTCAAGGCACTCGACAGCCTGTCGGGTCTCACGATGACCGAGTACGACCTGGGCACGCAGGCTGCGCAGTTCGAACTGACGCTGGACACCAGCGAAGGCGCCGACGGTCGCGTGCGGGCGAGCTTCAAATATGCGGCGGAGCTGTTCGAGCCGCAGACCGTCGAGCGCATGGCGGGGCATTACCTGGCTTTGCTGGAGGCATTGGCCGAGCGACCCGAGCAGACTGTGGGTGACGTGAAGCTGTTGGGCGAGGCGGAACTGCTGCAGCTGCGGCAGTGGGGATCGCAACATCAGTCTCGGGCATCCTTAGTCGGCGACCCGATCCACAGCCGTATAGAGCGCGAGGCGGCGCAGCATCCGGAT
>NZ_JBQEQC010000068.1:0-1902 GCF_052044195.1 Variovorax sp. 22077 | reverse complement strand
GACATGCTGTTCGACATCGAACACCTGGCCAACATCGGCGAGATCGCGAAGCTGCCCGGCTTCGAGGATGCCGGCCTCGAAACCGCACAGGCCGTGCTCGAAGAGTGCGCGCGCTTCAACCAGGACGTGATCGCGCCGCTGAACGTGGCGGGCGACCGCGATCCCTCATCGTTCAAGGATGGCGCCGTCACCACCACACCGGGCTTCAAGGAAGCCTTCGCGCAGTACGTGGCGGGTGGCTGGCAGGGGCTGCAGCATCCGGCGGACTTCGGCGGCCAGGGTCTGCCCAAGACCATCGGCGCGGCCTGCGGCGAGATGCTCAACTCGGCCAACATGAGCTTCGCGCTGTGTCCGCTGCTGAGCGACGGCGCCATCGAGGCGTTGCTCACGGCCGGCTCGGACGAACTCAAGGCTACCTACCTCGAGAAGCTCGTGAGCGGCCAGTGGACCGGCACTATGAACCTCACGGAGCCGCAGGCCGGCAGCGACCTCGCCCTGGTGCGCACCCGCGCCGAGCCGCAGCCCGACGGCACCTACAAGGTGTTCGGTACCAAGATCTTCATCACCTACGGCGAGCACGACATGGCGGAGAACATCGTGCACCTCGTGCTGGCACGCGTGGCCGGCGCGCCCGAGGGCGTGAAGGGCATCAGCCTGTTCGTCGTGCCGAAGTTCCTGGTCAACAAGGACGGTACGCTCGGCGAGCGCAACGACGTGCACTGCGTGAGCATCGAGCACAAGATGGGCATCAAGGCATCGCCCACGGCCGTGCTGCAGTATGGAGACCACGGCGGTGCCATCGGTTACTTGGTGGGCCAGGAGAACCGCGGCCTCGAGTACATGTTCATCATGATGAACTCCGCCCGCTACGCGGTGGGCATGCAGGGCATCGCGATCGCCGAGCGTGCCTACCAGCACGCGGTGGCCTACGCCAGGGAGCGCGTGCAGAGCCGTCCGGTGGACGGCTCCATGAACACCAGCGCGCCGATCATCCATCACCCCGACGTCAAGCGCATGCTGATGACGATGCGCGCCTATACCGAGGGCTGCCGCGCGATGTCCAGTGTGGCCGCCGCCGTCTACGACGCCGCGCACCATCACCCCGATGCCGACGCGCGCAAGCAGAACCAGGCCTTCTATGAGTTCATGGTGCCGCTGGTGAAGGGCTACAGCACCGAGATGAGCCTCGAAGTGGCCTCGCTGGGCGTGCAGGTGCACGGCGGCATGGGCTTCATCGAGGAGACCGGCGCGGCGCAGTACTACCGCGACGCCAAGATCCTGACGATCTACGAAGGCACCACCGCCATCCAGGCCAACGACCTCGTGGGCCGCAAGACGGCGCGCGACGGCGGCCAGACGGCGAAGGCGATCGCCGCGCAGATCGAGAAGACCGAGGCCGAGCTGGCCAGGATCGACAACCCCGCTGCCGCGGCCGTGCTCAAGCGCCTGAAGGCTGCGCGCGAAGCCTTCGTCGAGGTGGTCGACTTCGTGGCGGGCCAGACCAAGGCATCGCCCAACGCGGTCTTCGCGGGCAGCGTGCCCTACCTGATGCTGGCGGGCAATCTGGTGGCCGGCTGGCAGCTGGCGCGCTCGCTGATCATTGCGCAGGACCTCGCCTCGCGCAGCTTCGACACCGACTTCATGCTGGCGAAGATCGCCACCGCGCGCTTCTACGCCGAGCACATCCTCAACAAGGTGCCGGGCATCCGCGACAGCATCGTCGACGGTGCCGAGAGCGTGACGGCGCTGGCGCTCGAGGCTTTCTGAATACGGACAGCCGAACGCAGAAGTCGCAAAGGTTACGCAGAAGTCGCACAAGAAAAACCAGAATTTGTCTTCGGGTCCTTTCGCGACCTTTGCGTAGTTTTTGTCTTCCTTCTGCGTTCGGCTGCCCGATCCCGC
>NZ_JBQEQC010000067.1:0-1982 GCF_052044195.1 Variovorax sp. 22077 | reverse complement strand
CAGCCTGCTGGACATCGAGCGCGACGCCCTTCACCGCGAGACGCGCCGGCAGCAGGCCACCGTCGATGGCCGCACGGTGCGAACCCATCGTGCATGGAATGCCCTGGGCCGCCTGGACAGCCTGAGCATCGTGGGCGTGGTACCGGCGGATACGGTGCCCGACGATGCCCCTGCTTTTCCGCCGCCGGATCCATTCGCCCCGCGCGCCTACTTCTACGACGACCTGGGACAGCTCGCGGCCGTCGAGGCAGCGGGTCACGATGAGCGCTACCGCTACGACACGCGGGGACGCCTGGTGACCGCGCAGTCGGCAAGCCGCCTGCGCCACTGGCACTTCGATCCGGCGGGAAACCGCCTGCCGACGGCAGAAGCCCCTGAACCGCTGGGGCACCTGAAGCAGACAGATCGCTGGAGCGCGCGCGTGCGTAGCCAGTGGCGGGAACAGGGCTTCAACGTCCTGGGCCAGCGTGAGGCTTCGCAGCCCGCTGCCGAGGCCGTGAATGCGAAGCCGCGCTGGCACGACAACCGCGTCGGCCACGGTGATGAAACCGCCTACCGTTACGACGGCAGAGGCAACCGCATCGAAGCAGCGGGCCCGGGCGACCGGCACCTCGTGCTGTGCTATGACGGTGCCAACCGGCTCGTCGAGGTGCAGACGCAGAAGCCTGAGGGGGCCCTTGTCAGCCGCTACGTCTACGACGCTCGCGGCCGTCGGTTGTGCAAGACCGTGGCACGGCGCTCCCACGGCCGGCAGGAGGTGCTGACGACCCGTTTCTACCAGGGTTGGGACAACGACCGGCTGGTGCATACCGAGCACCGGGGACCGGGCGGCGACAGGCGAGTCACGCACACGGTGTATGAACCCGATGGCTTCGCGCCGCTGGTGCGGCTGAGCACACGCGGCGATCCGCGGCCTGCAGGCCTGTCCGCGCTGATCGAACAGGCTGGCAGCCTGCAGCTCCAGCAAGACCTGCGGAAGGCATTGGATGACTTGCCGCCGAACATGCGCCAAGGCCTCGAAGCGGAGGTTGAGTCGCTGACCCTGAAGGGCATGGCCCTTGAGACACAGCACATGCTCGCGCAGCAAGCCGGCGGCGACACGGCGATCGCGTCGCTGGAGGAAGCGCTGCAGGCCATTCAGCCGGCCGTCCGGCCCGTCTCGATCCACCACTTCCACTGCGATCCGATCGGCACGCCACAGGCGCTCACCGACGAGTCCGGAAAGCTTGTATGGGCGGCCCGGTACGATCCATGGGGCCATCTGGAGCAAGAGTACAACCCGCATGGTCTCGAGCAACCGATCCGCTTGCCAGGTCAGCATCACGATGCTGAAACGGGCCTGTACTACAACCGCCATCGCTACTATGACCCAGCCATTGGGTCGTACATCAACCAGGACCCCATCGGGCTCAGGGGCGGGATCAACAGTTTTGCCTATGCGCACCAGGACCCGCTGCAGGCATCGGATCCACTGGGCCTGTATGCGGAGGCTGCCCATGCCGACGTGCCGCTATTCGGCGCGCCGTCGGGCACGGGGCTGGCCGGCGGCATCGACGGCGAGCCGGGACGGCCACCCGCCGGTAGTTCCAAGAACTGCCCCGACTGCACGCAGGTGGCGGGCAAGGTGAGCGACTACGCGACCGTGTGCGTGTACGTGCTGTTTCTCTCGCTGGGCATCAAGCTGCCGCCGCGCCCGCCTCCACCACCTCCACCGCCCATCAGCGTGCAGGAACAGTCGCTCAAGGGCCGGGGAGGAAAGAACTGCTCCTAGCCGTGGCCAAGTACTGCCACGCACGAAGAAGTCAAGTCGACATCACCACCTGAGGGAAGAAATCGAATGAGCGGCAAACCGGCGGCGCGGATCACCGACAGCGTGTCCGGAGGCAAGATCGTCAGCGGTTCGCGCACCGTACTCATCGGCAGCCAAGGCGGCATCGCCTGCTCGGAGTGCCCGGGTGGCGTCACGGTCGGCAACCCGGTGA
>NZ_JBQEQC010000066.1:0-2132 GCF_052044195.1 Variovorax sp. 22077 | reverse complement strand
GCCCTCGTTGTTCCACCGCACAAGGTCTCCCGTGCGGTACAGCCTGCTTCCGTTGGCCTCTGCAATGAAGCGTTCGGCGGTCAATGCGGCTCGCTTCAGGTAACCCCGAGCGAGGTTGACCCCGCCCAGGTACAGCTCTCCCGCCACCCCTGCCGGCACCTCGTTCAGACTCCCGTCCAACACGTACGCCTGCGTCTGGCTGATCGGCCTGCCTATCGGCACTTGGCTGCTGCCGTCGTCCCGGCACGCCCAATGCGTCACATGGATCGTCGTCTCCGTCGGCCCGTACAGGTTCTGCAGCGTCGCCCCGCTCAGCCTCTGCAGCGCCTCTCTCTGCGTGGCCGCAGGCATGGCCTCTCCCCCGCAGATGATGTGCTTGAGCTTCGTCGTCTCCTCGATCCCCTCGTACGCCAGGAACGCCTGCAGCATCGAGGGCACGAAGTTCAGCGTCGTGATCTGGTGTCTCTGGATCAACTCGACCAGCCGCACCGGGTCCCTGTGGTCTCCCGGGTTGGCGATCACCAGCCTCGCTCCCGAGGTCAGCGGCCAGAACATCTCCCACACCGACACGTCGAAGCCGAAGGGGGCCTTGTGCAGCACCGTGTCCGCTCCGGCGAGGGTGTAGAACTCCTGCATCCAGGCCATGCAGCTGAACAGCGCCGCATGCCGGATGGCCGCTCCCTTGGGACGACCCGTGGAGCCGGACGTGTAGATCACGTAGGCCAGGTGTTCGCCGTGCAAGGGGACTTGCGGATCGGATGCAGGCTCGGCAGAGGTGTCGAGGGTGTCGAGCTCCAGCACTTGAAGGGAGTCGGCACCCGGGATCAGGCTGCGCAGGTGGCTCTGGGTCAGCAGCAGTTCGATGCCGCTGTCTTGCACCATGTAGGACAGGCGGTCCGCCGGGTAGTCTGGGTCCAAGGGCACGTAGGCGCCGCCGGCCTTGAGCACCGCCAGGATGCCCACCATCATCTCGACGGAGCGTTCCACGCAGATGCCCACCAGCACGTCCGGGCCCACCCCAAGAGAAATCAGGCGATGCGCCAGGCGGTTCGCGTGGGCATTGAGTTCGCCGTAGCTCAGGGCTTCGTCGTCGAAGACCAAAGCGGGTGCCGAAGGCTTGAGCCTTGCATGAGACTCGATCTGGCGGTGCACCGGTTGGGCATCCTCGTGGCAGCGCGGGTTCTCGCTCCACGCCGTCAGTTGCTGCATCTCCTGCGCGGAAACGATCCCGATCTCGCATGCTGGCTGTTGCGGCCGCTGCACCAGTGCCGTCACCACGCCCTGAACGGCAGCCAGCATGTAGCCACATACGCGCTGCGCATCGACGCTGTCATGCACCTGTGCCACCAGCTCGAAGCCCTTGCCCAGATCGTCCACCGACATGCCGAAGGGGTAGTTGCTGCGCTCGGCACCTCCGAGCGTGTCGATACCGGCCCATGCGAGATCCGGTGCGGCCTGCTGCTTCGTCTGCTCTTCTTCCGGCGTGTACCGGTAGTTCAGCAGCGCCGAGAACAGCGGCGTGCCCCCCGGCAGCGCACTGCAGCGCTGTGCCAGCGACAGGTTCGCGTGCTCGTGGTGCAGCAGCTGCGTGAGCGCCTCGTGCGTCTCCTTCACGCACGCCAGCACACCCCTCGCTCCCAGCCTCACCCTCAGCGGCAGCGTGTTGATGAACAACCCCAGCGCCCTCTGCGCCCCCTCCCCGCCCTGCATCCGACCGAACAGCACCGTCCCGAACACCACGTCGTCCTTGCCCGTGGCCTTGCCCAGCACCAGCGCCCACGCCAGGTGGAACAGCGTCGCCGCACTCACCCCATGGCGCTGTGCTTCTCTTCGGATCTGCTGCGCCAGCTCCGGCTCCAGCCTCAGTCGGGCTTCTTCTACCCGCGTGCCGTCCCCCTGCACGTCCAGCAGGTTGAAGGGTGCCGTCGGCTCGTCCACGTCCCCCAGCATCTGGCGGAAGAACGCCTCGTGCTCGTCCTGGCTCACACCCAGTCTTGCCTGCGCCACGTAGTTCCGGAAGGGCACCGGGGTGGGCAGCTCATCGTGCCTGTCCTGCTGGATCAGCGCGATCTCCTGCACCAGGAAGTCCAGCGTCGTGTGGTCCAGCACCATGTGGTGGCTGGGCAGCTGCA
>NZ_JBQEQC010000065.1:0-2202 GCF_052044195.1 Variovorax sp. 22077 | reverse complement strand
GACGGCCCGTGGAGCCGGACGTGTAGATCACGTAGGCCAGGTGTTCGCCGTGCAGGTCGACTTGCGGATTGCTGTCGGGCTCGGACGACGTGTCGAGCGTGTCGAGTTCGAGCACCTTGGTCACTCCAGCGACAGGCACCAGTGCACGCAGGTGGCTCTGCGTCAGCAGCATTCCGATGCCGCTGTCCTCGACCATGTACGCCAGCCGGTCCCCCGGGTACTCCGGGTCCAGCGGCACGTACGCACCTCCGGCCTTCACGATCCCCAGGATCCCCACCACCATCTCCACCGAGCGCTCCACCGCGATGCCCACCAGCACCTCGGGGCCCACGCCCTGGGCCATCAGCCGATGTGCGAGCCGGTTCGCCCTTGCGTTGAGTTCGCCGTAGCTCAAGGTCTCTTCTCCGAACACCAGTGCGGGGGCTTCAGGGTGCTGCTGCGCCTGGCGCTCGATCAGGCGATAAACAGGCTCCACGCCTTCATGACGCTGCGGGTTATCGCTCCACGCCTTCAGCTGTTCCTGCTCAGACACTCCGAGCATCGCCACATCGCCCATCGACTGTTGCGGCCGCTCGGCCAGCGCCTCCAACACCGCGAGGTAGTGATCCGCCATGCGCTCGATGGTCTGCGGCTCGAACAGTTCTTCGGCATAGCTGAAGCTCGCCCACACACGGCCATCGGCGCTCTCGCTGGTTTCCAACGTCAGTTCGAACTGCGCGGCCTGCGCACCAAGGTCGCATTCGGTCAACGTGAGCCCCGGCAGATCCTGCAGCGCCTTCAGGTCGCCACGCTGGTGGTTGAACATGACCTGGAACAGCGGGCTGGTACTCATGCTGCGTTCAGGCTGCAGCGCTTCCACCAGCTGCTCGAACGGCAGGTCCTGGTGGGCCTGCGCGCCCAGCGCGGCCTCCTTGGCACGCAGGAGCACCTGCGTCAGGTGCTCGCGGCCATCGAGCTCGTTACGCAGAACCTGCGTGTTGACGAAGAAGCCGATCACGCTTTCGGTCTCGGCGCGGTGACGGTTGGCAACCGGAACGCCCACGCGAATGTCCAGTTCGCCGGTGTAGCGGCTGAGCAGTACCTGGAAGCCTGCGAGCAATCCCATGAAGAGCGTCGCACCATGGCCTTGCAGGCGCCGGTACAACCGCTGCACGAGGTCGCCCGGCAGTTCGAAGCCATGCCGCACGGCGCTGTAGCGGCCGTCGGCTCTTCTGGCGTGATCGGTGGGCAGTTGCAGTGTCGGCTGGTCGGAGCCGAGGTGTTGCATCCAGTAAGCCAGCTGGCGCTCACGCTCGCCGGCCTCGAGCCAATCGCGCTGCCATGCGGCGTAGTCGGCGTACTGAATCGGCAGCGACGACAGCGTTGCCTCCGTGCCTTGCACGCGCGCGCTGTAGTGCGCCACGAATTCGTCCACGATGACCTGCATCGACCAGCCGTCGGACACGATGTGGTGCATCACCACGACGAGCATGTGCTCCTCGGGCGCGAGGCGGATCAAGCCGACCCGCAGCAGCGGGCCTTCGGCCAGGTCGAAGGGAGTGTGGCTCAGGCGCAGGGCTTCTTCCCTGCTGCGCGTTTCACGCTCCTGCGGGGAGTGCAGTGCCACGAGGTCGACCATGGCGATGTCGACCGGCCCGGCTTCGCGGATCAGTTGCCGGGCCAGGCCCTGGGCGTCGGTGCGGAACACGGTACGCAGCGATTCGTGACGCAGCACCAGCGCATCGAAGCTCGCGCGCAAGGCCTCCACGTCGAGCCGGCCTTCGAGCTTCAGCGCACCGCTGATGTGGTACGCGGTGCTCGACGGATCGAGCTGCCACAGGAACCATTGGCGCATCTGTGCATGGGAAAGAGCCAGCGTGCCGGCGCGCTGCTCAGCAGTCAGCACGGGGATGGTCGGCGTCACTGAAGACTGGCCGATGCCGATGGCCTGGGCGATGCGTGAAAGGCTCTGGTGCTCGAACACCTGTCGGGGATTCAGCTGCACGCCGGCCCTGGCTGCTCGTGCCGTCACCTTGAGACTGAGGATGGAGTCGCCGCCGAGTTCGAAGAAGTTGTCGTTGTGGCCCACGCGAGCCACTCCGAGTACTTCGGCCCAGATGGCTGCCAGGGTCTCCTCGATCTCTCCCTCGGGGGCCTCATACGCCCTGTCGCTCGTGAACTCCGGCGCAGGCAGCGCCTTGCGGTCCACCTTCCCGTTCGCGT
>NZ_JBQEQC010000064.1:0-2233 GCF_052044195.1 Variovorax sp. 22077 | reverse complement strand
TCGACGTGCTCTACGCCGTCATCGACCCGCGCATCAAGGCCAGCGACATATGAGCACCGCCGCAGTCCCGAGCGCCGCGGCGCTCAAGGTCCCGGGTTTCTGGCGCCGCGCGCTGCATCACCGCAGCTTCGTCATCGGCGGCACGCTCACGCTGCTCCTGTTGCTGGCCGCCGCCGTGTCGCTGGTGTGGACGCCATGGTCGCCCTACGAGATGGACATGGCCAACAAGCTGAAGCCGCCGACGGGCTCGCACTGGCTGGGCACCGACACCTATGGACGCGACGTCGCTTCGCTGCTGCTCGTGGGTGCGCGCGCGTCCATCCTGGTGGGCGTGATCGCGGTCGGCATCGGGCTCGTGGTCGGCACGGCGCTGGGGCTGCTCGCCGCTGCGAAGCGCGGCTGGGTCGAGGAAGCCATCATGCGGCTCACCGACTTCTCGCTGGCCTTTCCTGCGATCCTGTCGGCCATCATGATGACGGCGGTGTTCGGCGCAGGCATCGTCAACGCGATCATCGCGATCGGCATCTACAACATTCCGACCTTCGCGCGCATCACACGCGCATCGGCCAACGCCATCTGGTCGCGCGAGTACGTGGCCGCGGCACGCGCCTGCGGCAAGGGATCGTTCTCCATCACGATGCAGCACGTGCTGCCGAACATCTCCGCCGTGTTGATCGTGCAGATCACCATCCGCTTCGCCATCGCGATCCTGGCCGAGGCCGCCCTCTCCTACCTGGGCCTGGGCACGCAGCCGCCGCAGCCTTCGTGGGGCCGCATGCTCAGCGAGGCCCAGACGATGATGTTCCAGGCGCCGCTGCTCGCGGTGTTTCCCGGCATGGCGATCGCGTTCGCGGTGCTGGGGCTGAACCTTCTGGGCGACGGCCTGCGTGACCTGCTCGACCCGCGGCTCGCGCGTGCTCGATGAGGACTGCTGATGAACGAGCATTTCGTACACCGGGCCAAGGACGCAGAGGGCGCGAAGGAAAACCATGAAAAGCCTTCCCGGTTTCCTTCTGCGGCTTCTGCGTAGTTCTTGTCTTCCTTCCGCGTTCGGCTGCCCAATCCTGCCCCCCTGACCATGCCCCTCCTCGAAGTCAACAACCTCCACATCGGCCTGCAGACGCAGCGCGGGCCGGCGGAGGCGGTGCGCGGCATCGACTTTTCTCTGGAGCGTGGCGAGACGCTGGGCATCGTCGGCGAATCGGGCTGCGGCAAGTCGATCACGGTGATGTCGCTCATGGGCCTGCTGCCTGCGACCGCGAAGGTCTCGGGGAGCATCCGCTTCGACGGCACCGAGCTCGTCGGCCTGCCCGAGAAGCAGATGTGCGAGATCCGCGGCAACCGCATCGGCATGATCTTCCAGGAGCCGATGACGGCGCTGAACCCGGTGCACACCATCGCACGCCAGGTCGGCGAGCCGCTGCGGCTGCACCGTGGGCTCTCGAAGGCCGACGCGCGCAAGGAAGTGCTCGCGCTGCTGGAGCGCGTGGGCATACCGGACGCGGCCTCGCGCCTCGATGCCTATCCGCACCAGTTCTCCGGCGGCCAGCGCCAGCGCATCGGCATCGCGATGGCGCTCGCATGCGGGCCCGACCTGCTCATCGCCGACGAGCCGACCACCGCGCTCGACGTGACCATCCAGAAGCAGATCCTCGAGCTGATCAAGGGCCTGGTGGCCGAACGCGGCATGGCGCTGATCCTGATCTCGCACGACCTCGGCGTGATCGCGCAGACAGTGTCGAAGATGCTCGTGATGTACGGCGGCAGCGTGGTCGAGAGCGGGCCGACCGAAGCGGTGTTCGCGCGGCGCGCGCATCCGTACACGCAAGGCCTTTTCGCCGCGCGACCGGTCATCGGCGCGCCGCGCGGCGTGCGGCTGGCCACCATCAAGGGCAGCGTGCCCGAGCTGGTGGACCTGCCGAAGGGGTGTCCCTTCGCGGGCCGGTGCAGCTACACCGTCGACGCCTGCATGACCACGCGTCCGCCGGCCACGATGCTGCCGCAGGACCATGCGGTGCGCTGCATCCGCCTCGAAGAGATCGCCGCTGAAGGAGCCATCGCACCATGAGCGCGACCGTCAACGCTTCTTCGCCGCTGCTGCGGGTCACCGACCTCGTACGCCACTACGCGCTGCCGCGCGAGAAGCTCTTCGGCCCGCCGCCCACCGTGAAGGCGCTTAACGGCGTGAGCTTCGACGTGCAGGCCGGCCAGAGCGTCGGCATCGTCGGCGAAT
>NZ_JBQEQC010000063.1:0-2292 GCF_052044195.1 Variovorax sp. 22077 | reverse complement strand
TCGACGTGCTCTACGCCGTCATCGACCCGCGCATCAAGGCCAGCGACATATGAGCGCCATCACCCCGACCTCCGGCGCGCTGCCCGCAGCTCCCGCCGGCACCGCCCTGAAGGCCCCCGGCTTCTGGCACCGCGCGCTGCGTCATCGCAGCTTCGTCATCGGCGGCGTGCTCGCTGCCTTGCTGGTGCTGGCCGCGCTGCTGTCCTATGTATGGACGCCCTATTCGCCCTACGGCATGGACATGGCGAACAAGCTCCAGGCGCCGTCCGGCTCGCACTGGCTGGGCACGGACGCGTTCGGCCGCGACGTCGCTTCGCTGCTGCTCGTGGGTGCACGCGCGTCGATCCTCGTGGGTGTGATCGCCGTCGGCATCGGGCTCGTGGTGGGTACGGCCCTCGGCCTGCTCGCCGCTGCGAAGCGCGGCTGGGTCGAGGAAGCCATCATGCGGCTGGCCGATTTCTCGCTGGCCTTCCCCGCGATCCTGTCGGCCATCATGATGACGGCGGTGTTCGGCGCGGGCATCGTCAACGCGATCATCGCGATCGGCATCTACAACATTCCGACCTTCGCGCGCATCACGCGCGCGTCGGCCAACGCGGTGTGGTCGCGAGAGTATGTTGCGGCCGCGCGTGCCTGCGGCAAGGGGTCGCTCTCCATCACGATGCAGCATGTGCTGCCGAACATCTCGGCCGTGCTGATCGTGCAGATCACCATCCGCTTCGCCATCGCGATCCTGGCCGAGGCCGCTCTTTCCTACCTGGGCCTGGGCACACAGCCGCCGCAGCCTTCGTGGGGTCGCATGCTCAGCGAAGCGCAGACCCTCATGTTCCAGCAGCCGCTGCTGGCCGTCTTCCCGGGCCTGGCGATCGCATTCGCGGTGCTGGGGCTGAACCTGCTGGGCGACGGCCTGCGTGACCTGCTCGATCCGCGCCTTGCGCGTGCTCGTTGAGGATTGCCGATGAACGAGCATTTCGAATGCCGGCGCAAGCACGCAGAGGGCGCGAAGGTTTCGCGAAGAGCGAGAAAGAAAACCCAGGAGGTTTTCCTTGTTCTCCTTTCGCGACCTTTGCGTAGTTTTTGTCTTCCTTCTGCATTCGGCTGTCCGATCCCGACCCCGCTGTCCTGACCATGCCTCTCCTCGAAGTCAACAACCTCCAGATCGGCCTGCAGACACAGCGTGGGCCGGCGCAGGCCGTGCGCGGCATTTCGTTCTCGCTGGAGCGCGGCGAGACGCTGGGCATCGTCGGCGAATCGGGCTGCGGCAAGTCGATCACGGTGATGTCGCTCATGGGCCTGCTGCCTGCGACCGCGAAGGTCTCGGGGAGCATCCGCTTCGACGGCACCGAGCTCGTCGGCCTGCCCGAGAAGCAGATGTGCGAGATCCGCGGCAACCGCATCGGCATGATCTTCCAGGAGCCGATGACGGCACTGAACCCGGTGCACACCATCGCGCGCCAGGTCGGCGAGCCGCTGCGGCTGCATCGCGGGCTCACCAAGGAGCAGGCCCGCAAGGAGGCGCTGAACCTGCTGGAACGCGTGGGCATTCCCGATGCCGCCTCGCGCCTCGATGCGTACCCGCACCAGTTCTCCGGCGGCCAGCGCCAGCGCATCGGCATCGCGATGGCGCTCGCATGCGGGCCCGACCTGCTCATCGCTGACGAGCCGACCACCGCGCTCGACGTGACCATCCAGAAGCAGGTGCTCGACCTGATCCAGGGCCTGGTCAAGGAAATGGGCATGGCGCTGATCCTGATCTCGCACGACCTGGGCGTGATCGCCAACAGCGTGAAGCGCATGCTGGTGATGTATGGCGGCAGCGCAGTGGAGAGTGGTCCGACCGACACGGTCTTCGCCGGCCGCGCACATCCCTACACACGCGGCCTGTTCGCCGCGCGCCCTGCCATCGGCGCGGTGCGCGCGGGCCGGCTGCCGACCATCCGCGGCAGCGTGCCCGAGCTGGTCGACATGCCGCGCGGCTGTGCATTCGCTGGCCGCTGCGCCCACACCATCGACCTGTGCCAGAGCACGCGCCCGCGCGAGACGCTGCTGCCCGGCGAGCACGTGGTGCGCTGCCTGCGGCTCGGAGAAATCGCCGCATCCACCGCAAGGACCGCCACCGCCTCATGAGCCAGTCCGCCAACACCCGCCAGCCCCTGCTGGCCGTGAACAACCTCTATCGCCACTACGCGCTGCCACGCGAGAAGCTTTTCGGCCCGCCACCCACCGTGAAGGCGCTCAACGGCGTGAGCTTCGACGTGCAGGCCGGCCAGAGCGTCGGCATCGTCGGCGAAT
>NZ_JBQEQC010000062.1:0-2376 GCF_052044195.1 Variovorax sp. 22077 | reverse complement strand
GTGTTGATTTCCATCCAGAAGTGACCCACTTGGCCGTGTGATTTCCATCTAAATCTGACCCACGTGATAACCCTAACCTGCTGCTTTTAGCAGCAGGAGCACAGGAGTGATTGACGTGGCGACACTGAGTGTCATCAGACGTTGGGCACTGCGAGAGCAACTGTCCATTCGAGAGATAGCCCGGCGCACGGGCCTGTCTCGCAACACCATCCGCAAGTACCTTCGCGAGGGCGAGGCGGCGCCCAGCTACGCGAAGCGCATCAGCCCGAGCAAGCTCGACGCCTTCGCTGAGAAGCTCAGCGGCTGGCTCAAGAGCGAAGCGTCCAAGTCCCGCAAGCAGCGCCGCACGCTCAAGCAGATGCACGCCGACTTGGCCGCGCTGGGCTACCAGGGGTCGTACAACCGCGTGGCGGCCTTTGCACGCCAGTGGTATGCGCACCGCCACGAAGTGCAGCAGACCACCGGACGCGGCACCTTCGTGCCGCTGGCCTTCGGCCCTGGCGAGGCATTCCAGTTCGACTGGAGCGAGGACTGGGCTGTCATCGCCGGCGAGCGCACCAAGCTGCAGGTGGCGCACTTCAAGCTCAGCCACAGCCGCGCGTTCATCGTGCGCGCCTATCTGCTGCAGACCCACGAGATGCTGTTCGACGCGCACAACCGGGCCTTCGAGGTGCTCGGCGGCGTACCGCGACGGGGCATCTACGACAACATGAAGACGGCCGTGGACAAGGTACGCCGCGGCAAGGAGCGAGACATCAACGCGCGCTTCGGCGCCATGGTCAGCCACTACCTGTTCGAGGCCGAGTTCTGCAACCCGGCCTCCGGCTGGGAGAAGGGCCAGGTGGAGAAGAACGTGCGCGATGCGCGGCACCGGCTGTGGCAGACCGTGCCTGCGTTTGCCACGCTGGCGCTGCTCAACAGCTGGTTGGAGGAGCGCTGCAAGGCGCTGTGGGGCGAGATCGCCCACGGCAAGCTGCCGGGCACCATCGCCGAAGTCTGGGCGCAGGAGCGTGCGCTGCTCATGCCGGTGCCCAGGCCCTTCGATGGCTTCGTCGAGCACACCAAGCGTGTCTCCCCCACCTGCCTGGTGCACTTCGAGCGCAACCGCTACAGCGTGCCGGCCTCCTACGCGAACCGGCCGGTGAGTCTTCGTGTGTATGCCGAGCGCCTGGTGGTAGCGGCCGAGGGCCAGATCGTTTGCGAGCACAAGCGCATCATTGGCCGGCGCCACGACACCGCGGGCCACACCGTCTACGACTGGAGGCACTACCTGGCAGTGCTGCAACGCAAGCCAGGAGCGCTCAGGAACGGAGCGCCGTTCAGCGAGCTGCCGCAAGGCTTCAGGCGGCTGCAGGCCGCGTTGATGAAGCAACCAGGCGGCGACCGCGAGATGGTGGAGATCCTGGCGCTGGTGCTGCACCATGACGAACAGGCCGTGTTGACCGCGGTCGAGCTGGCGCTGGAAGCCGGCGTGGCCAGCAAGACCCATGTGTTGAACGTGCTGCATCGCCTGCTCGATGCCAAGCCCATTGCGCCGGCGCCCGTCACGGCGCCGCAGGCGCTGCGCCTGGTGAACGAGCCGAAGGCCGATGTGCTTCGCTACGACACGCTCAGGGGGCGCGCCTGCGCCGCCAGCAGGTCGCGCAACTGGGTGAGCTGCCAGGAGGTGCGCCATGCGACATGACCCAGCCAGCGGCGCGATCGTGATCATGCTGCGCGAACTCAAGATGCACGGCATGGCCCAAGCCGTGGCGGAGCTGGCCGAGCAAGGATCGCCGGCCTTCGAGGCCGCGCAGCCGATGCTCTCGCAGTTGCTCAAGGCCGAGACGGCCGAACGGGAGGTGCGCTCGGTGGCCTATCAGTTGAAGCTGGCCCGCTTCCCAGCCTACCGGGACCTCGCCGGCTTCGACTTCGCCAACAGCGAGATCAATGAAGCCCTGGTTCGCCAACTGCATCGGTGCGAGTTCATGGACGACGCGCAGAACGTGGTGCTCGTGGGCGGGCCGGGCACAGGCAAGACCCACATCGCGACAGCGCTGGGCGTGCAGGCCATCGAACACCATCATCGGCGGGTGCGCTTCTTCTCGACGGTGGAGTTGGTCAATGCCCTCGAGCAAGAGAAGGCCAGTGGCAACCCTGGCCACATCGCGCACCGGCTGATGTACGCGGACATGGTGGTGCTCGACGAACTGGGCTACCTGCCATTCAGCGCTTCAGGTGGTGCGCTGTTGTTCCATCTGCTGTCCAAGCTCTACGAACGCACGAGCGTCGTGATCACCACCAACCTGAGCTTCAGCGAGTGGGCCAGCGTCTTCGGCGATGCGAAGATGACGACGGCGCTGCTGGACCGGCTCACGCATCACTGCCATATTCTGG
>NZ_JBQEQC010000061.1:0-2685 GCF_052044195.1 Variovorax sp. 22077 | reverse complement strand
CCAGCGAACTCGCCTGCTGTTCGGTGCGAGAAGACAGGTCCTGGTTGCCCGATGCAATCTGCGCCGACGCCGTCGCGATGGTGTCGCTCGAATCCTTGATCTCCAGCACGATCGACGTCAGCTGCGACTGCATCTTCTGGATGGAGTGCAACAGGCTGCCGTCGCGCACTGTGTCGGCCTCGATCGTCAGCGACAGGTCGCCGTCGGCGATGCGGCCCACCACGTCGGCTGCGTATTGCGGCTCGCCGCCGAGTTGCCGGCCCATCAGGCGCGCCACCAGCAGGCCCAGGCCGACGCTGACCACGATGCCGGCCAGCGCCAGCCCGAGCATCGTCACGCGCGAAGTCTTGTAGGTTGCGTCGGCCAGTTCGGCACGCTCGCGCGCGTGATCCTTGCTGTAGGCGACCATGCGCTGCAGCACTTCCTCGAGCCCGCGCGACTCCTTCAGCAGGCGCGCGGTCTCCTCGCTCACCTGGCTGTCGAACTGGGTGCTGTCCAGCGGCTGCTTCTTCAGCAGGGTCACGAAGTCGTTCATGTGCGCCGTCAGCGGCCCGACCAGCCCCTCGAACTGGCCGAACAGCTTTGCGCCCTCCTCGGTTTCACCGAAGAAAGACTTGACCTCGGCGGCACGCGCAGCGAGCCCGTCCATCGACGCCTTGACCTCGTTCGCGCCCGTATTGCGCTCTCCCAACGTGCCGGCCGACAGCAGCGTCACCTGGGCGCGGCTGGCGTACAGCAGGCGGATGTTGGCCTCCTGCACGGCCTGCACCGCGCGCAGCTCGTTCGCATAGAGCGCCTCGGTCGACGCGCTGATGCGGCCCATGTGGAAGATGCCGAGCGCGCTCACTGCTGCGCCGATTGCCGCGACCACCAGGAAGCTGAGGATCAGCCGGACGGTGACGCGAAGATTCTGGAACCACTGCATTGTCTTGCCTTCCAAGTTTTCTCAAGCTGCCGATGCAGCGAAGTCCAGCCGATGGGCCTCGTCGACGGCCTGCCTGCCACCAAGTCGGAACACACCGACCACCTGCGACAGGCTTCCTGCCTGCTCCCTCAGCGACTGAGCCGCTGCGGAAGCCTCTTCGACCAGCGCGGCGTTCTGCTGCGTCACTTGGTCCATCTGGGTAATGGCCTGGTTGATCTGCTCGATGCCCGAGGTCTGCTCCTGGCTCGCAGCAGTGATCTCGCCCATGATGTCGGTCACGCGCTTCACGCTGCCGACGATTTCGTCCATCGTGCGGCCGGCCTCTTCGACCTGCTTGCTGCCCTCTTCGACCTTCTCCACCGAGTCGCCGATCAGGGTCTTGATCTCCTTGGCGGCTGCTGCGGAGCGTTGGGCCAGGCTGCGCACTTCGGAGGCGACAACGGCAAAGCCGCGGCCCTGCTCACCTGCGCGCGCTGCTTCGACGGCAGCGTTCAGTGCAAGGATGTTCGTCTGGAAGGCGATGCCATCGATCACGCCGATGATGTCGACGATCTTCTTGGACGACGCATTGATCGAGCCCATGGTGTCGACCACCTGGGAAACCACGCTGCCGCCCTTGACCGCGACTTCGGAGGCAGACACCGCCAGTTGGTTCGCCTGACGCGCGTTGTCCGCGTTCTGCTTCACCGTCGAGGTCAGTTCTTCCATCGACGCAGCCGTTTGTTCGAGCGAGCTCGCCTGCTGCTCGGTGCGAGAAGACAGGTCCTGGTTGCCCGATGCGATCTGGCTCGACGCCGTCGCGATGGTTTCGGTTCCTTCACGCACCTCGCCCACCACCTTGGCAAGGCTTTCGTTCATGTTCCGCAGCGCCAGCATGAGCTGGCCGGTCTCGTCCCGGCCCTGCACCTCGATGTTGGCGCTCAGGTCGCCCGAGGCGACGGTCTCGGCGACCTCCACTGCGCGCGCCAGGGGCCGCACGATGCTGCGCGAGATGAAATAGGCGAAGATGCCGCCGCTGACCACGATCAGCACGGTCAGCAGCAACTGCAGGTCGAAGCTGCGGGTGTTCGCTGCGTCGATGGCCTCGCTCATGTCGTCGATGGCCTTGCGCTCCAGCGACAGCAGGTCCAGCACGCGGCTTTCATAGGCCTTGGCCGCCGGCTGGAAGACTTCCTTGAAGACGCGTGCGGTCGCCACCGTGTCGCCGCCGGCCTTGGCCTTGCCCACGTCGTCCTTCGCGGCCTGGTACTTCGCGCGCAGCTCGATGATGGACTTGAGGATGGCCTTCTCCTCGTCCGTCACCAGCAGCTTCTCGACCTTGGCGATGGTCTCGCTGCCCTTCTTCACGCTGTCGGAGATGACGTCGGCGAAGACCACCGGCAGGCTCTCGTCGGTGGTGCGGGCGATCATCGAGGTGCGGGCGATGGCCGAATAGGTCAGCACGTACCAGTCGGAGATGAGCCGTTCCTTCGCGAGCGGGCTGCGCATCATGACCCGCGTCGCCTCCGCGCTGTTGCGCGCCGATACCAGGGCGATGGCGGTGGAAACCACGGTCAGGCCGAGGACGATGGCGAAAGCCAGTGCCAGCCGTTTGCCGATTCGGAGGTTGGAGAGCAGGTTCATGGTGCAGGAGTTGGAGGTGAAGGGTGGGGCGGCTGCGCCGCGTTCAGGCCACGGTGGCGGCTTCGACCAGCCCCATCTCCTCGCTGGACATGAGCCGGTCGATGTCCACCAGGATCAGCATCCGCTCGTCCAGCGTG
>NZ_JBQEQC010000060.1:0-2873 GCF_052044195.1 Variovorax sp. 22077 | reverse complement strand
GATCCTGCACCTGCCCCAGGTCGGCATCGACGACAACTTCTTCGACCTCGGTGGCCACTCCCTGCTGGCCACCAAGCTCATCAGCCGCATCCGCTCCGCACTGGGCGTGGAGCTGGCCATCCGCACGCTGTTCGAAGCACCCACCGTCCAACAACTGGCCCACAGCCTCAGCGAGGCGCCCGCGGCACGCAAGCCATTGCGCCCCATGCGCCGTGAACAGCATCCCGACGCCACGCAAGGAGCACTCACGGCCTGAGCCTCACCAACCCGACAGACCGATGACGCCGCTGCATTTCCCATTCGCCGCGCAGCCGTCGAACGACGGCGCAACCCAACACCCTGGCCCGATCCGATGATGATTCCTCTTTCCTTCGCTCAGCAGCGCCTGTGGTTCCTGCACCGCCTCGACGGTGCCAATGCCACGTACAACCTTCCGTTGGCCCTGCGACTGAAAGGCGAGCTCGACGGCACAGCACTGCGCCTCGCCCTCGAAGATCTGGTCGCACGCCACGAGAGCCTGCGCACCATCTTCCCCGACACGAGCGACGAGCCGCAGCAGGTCATTCTTCCTCCGGAGAGAGCACATTTCATTCTGGAAGAAGCCCAGGTCTCGGAAGCCGCGCTCGCCGCACGCCTCGCCGAGGCCGCCGACCACTGCTTCGAGCTGACGCGTGAGATCCCGTTTCGCGCCTGGCTGCTGCGCGTCGATCCCAGGCAGCACGTGCTGCTGCTGCTGTGCCACCACATCGCCAGCGACGGCTGGTCGCTCGCACCGCTGGTGCGCGATCTGTCCACCGCCTATGCCGCGCGCCGCCAGGGCAAGCCGCCCGCCTGGGAACCGCTGCCGGTGCAGTACGCCGACTACACCCTCTGGCAACGCGAACTGCTGGGCGACGAAAGCGATCCGCACAGCGCCGGCGCCCGCCAGTTGGCTTATTGGAAGAAGACCCTTTCCGACCTGCCCGAACAGCTCGAGCTGCCCACCGACCGTCCCCGGCCCGCGGTCTCCAGCCACCGCGGCGAGAGCATTGCGTTCCAGCTTGATGCACAGCTGCACAAGGGGTTGACGGCGCTCGCGCGCCAGGGACAGGCCAGCCTGTTCATGGTGCTGCAGGCCGCCCTGGCAACGCTGCTGACCCGCATGGGCGCAGGCACGGACATTCCCCTGGGCTGCCCGATCGCAGGACGCACCGACGAGGCGCTCAACGATCTCGTCGGTTTCTTCCTCAACACCCTCGTGCTTCGCACCGACACCTCGGGCAACCCGAGCTTCAGCGAACTGCTGCGGCGGGTGCGAGAAATCAACCTCAACGCCTACGAACACCAGGACCTACCGTTCGAACGCCTGGTGGAGGTGCTCAACCCCGTGCGCTCCATGGCGCGCCACCCGCTGTTCCAGGTCACGCTGATCTTCCAGAACAACGCCAGGGCCAGTGTCGAGCTTCCCGGAATCGAGACGACCTTCGAGCCCATTGCCATCCACTCGGCCAAGGTCGATCTGTCCTTCACGCTGTGGGAGGAGCGCAACGCACAAGGCGACTTGAACGGTATCTCGGGCCGCGTCGAGTTTTCGAGCGATCTCTTCGACCGCGCCACCGTGACATGGATGCTCGAGCATCTGAAGTCGGTGCTGCGGGCAGTCGCTGCCCATCCGGGCACCCGTTTGTTCCAGATTCCGCTGCCCTCCCCCGCTTCTTCCGCCGCGCCGGCGTCAAGCGGCCCGCGGCCCACGCAGCCCTACACGCGGTTCACGCGAGAAGACATCGAGCAATCGCTGACGGCACGCTTCGAAGTGCAGGTGCGACGCGACCCCGCGGCCATCGCCATCACGCACGAGGATGCTGTCTGGAGCTATGCCGACCTCGACCGCAAGGCCAACGGGATCGCTCACGCGCTGCGCCAAAACCTCGGCCGGGGCCCCGGCCGCGTGATGCTGCTGTTCGAGCATGGCGCGGAGATGATCGCCGCCATGCTCGGCGTACTAAAGGCGGGAAAGACCTACGTGCCCCTCGACCCTCTCCATCCACTGGAGCGGCTGCGGTTCATGCTGACCGATTCGGAAGGGGAAGCACTGCTCTGCGAGTCCGCTCTGACGACGCTTGCCAGCAGCATCGGGGCCGAACGACAGGTGCCCATTCTCGATCCCTCGACCATCGTACCGGCCGAGCACTGCGAGGTGCCTCGCGATCCTCTCACGCCCACCTACATCCTCTACACCTCGGGCACGACCGGGCAGCCCAAGGGGGTGGTGCAGATCGACCGCAACGTTCTGCACTTCATGGCCACCTACACCAATGCACTTCACCTGAGCGCGGCCGACAGGTTGACGCTGTTCAGCTCCTATGGCTTCGATGCGTCGGTGATGGACATCTACGGAGCGCTGCTGAACGGTGCCTCGCTGCATGTCCTCGATCTTCGGGAAACCGGGTTCACCCAGATCCGCGAGTGGATCGATCGGCATCAGATCACTGTCTGGCATTCGACACCCACCGTGTTCCGCCTCGGGGCCATGGGGCTGCATGGACAAAGGGTCTCCTCGACGAGACTGGTGGTCCTGGGTGGCGAAGAGGCCACGCCGACCGACCTCGATCTGTTGCGGAAGAATTTCGAGCCGCACTGCCTGCTCGTCAACGGCCTGGGACCGACCGAATCGACGGTAACGGTGCAATTCTTCGCGGACGCGCAGACGAACTCGAACGGCATGCGCCTGCCGATCGGCCATCCCGTCGAGTCGACCCAGATCGCGCTGCTCGACCCGGACGGCCAGCCCACCGATGTGTTCGGCGAACTGGCCATCTGCAGCGACTTCATCGCACTTGGCTACCTGAATCGCCCCAGCCTGAGCGCCGAGCGCTTCGTGGCCAACCCCCACG
>NZ_JBQEQC010000059.1:0-2969 GCF_052044195.1 Variovorax sp. 22077 | reverse complement strand
GATCCTGCACCTGCCCCAGGTCGGCATCGACGACAACTTCTTCGACCTCGGTGGCGACAGCATCAGCTCCATCCAGCTCGTCAGCCGCGCACGCAAGGCCGGACTGCTCATCACTCCGCGCAGCATCTTCCAGCAGCCGAACATTGAAGCGCTGGCCGCGCAGTCCAGTTTCGAAGCATCGGCAGGCCGGCTAGATACAGTAGGGAATCCAGCAGTTGGCGACTTGCCTCCTACACCGGTCATCCATTGGCTGCGCGAGCGTGGCGGCCCTTTGACGCAGTTCAACCAGTCGATGCTGCTGCAGGTCCCTGCGGACTTGCAGCAGGACCATCTCGTGATGGCGTTACAGGCTGTGCTCGACCAACACGACGCACTGCGCATGCGCCTTGTGCCCGGCTGGCATCTGGAGATCCCCCCAGCGCCATCCTTCGAGGCCAGGGAGTGCCTGCGCCGTATCGACACGATCGGCCTGCACGAGGACGGCCTACGCATGCTTATCGCCGAGACCTCGCGCGTGGCCGCCTCACGCCTCGACCCCGAAGCCGGACGCATGCTGCAGGCCACCTGGTTCGACGCCGGCAGCGCACAGCCCGGACGCCTGCTGCTGACGATCCACCACCTCGCGGTGGACGGCGTCTCCTGGCGCATCCTCGTGCCCGACCTCGAACTGGCCTGGCAGGCCGCACAGCGCGGCGAACGCGCCAGGCTCGGGCCGCGCAGCAGCTCCCTGCGCCACTGGGCGCTGCGCCTGAACGCCGAGGCACTCTCCCCGCGACGGCTCACCGAGCTGCCGCTGTGGCGCTCCATCGTGGACGCCGCCGACCCGCTGCTGTCGCACCGCGCGCTCGATGCCACCCGCGACACGGTCGCCACCGCCCGGCGCCTGACGCTGAGCCTGCCCACCACGCTCACCTCCGCACTGCTCACGCAGGTACCCGCGCTCTTCCACGGCCGCATCAACGACGTGCTGCTCACGGCCTTCGCCCTGGCAGTTGCCCAGTGGCGACGCAAGCGCTCCGGCGAGCAGGCCCCGGGTGTGGTCTTCGACCTCGAGGGCCACGGCCGCGAGGAGATCTTCGAGGACATCGACCTCTCGCGCACCGTGGGCTGGTTCACCAGCATCTTCCCCGTGCACCTGGACCTGCAGGGCGTCGACCTCGATGACGCCCTGCGCGGCGGCGCCCACATGGGCCGTGCGCTCAAGCAGAGCAAGGAGCGGCTGCGCGCCCTGCCCGACAACGGCCTGGGCTTCGGGCTGCTGCGCTACCTCAATCCCGAGACGGCCAAGGTGCTCTCGGGTGCAGCACCGCAGATCGGCTTCAATTACCTGGGGCGCTTCGCCGCACCGCAGGCCCAGGACTGGGCCGCCGCGCCGGAGGCCGGCGCATTGGGAGGCGGAGGAGATGCCGAAGCGCCGCTGGCGCATGCGATCTCGCTGGACGCGCTCACGCGCGACAAGGCCGACGGCCCCGA
Source organism: Variovorax sp. 22077 (assembly GCF_052044195.1). Taxonomy (NCBI): domain Bacteria; kingdom Pseudomonadati; phylum Pseudomonadota; class Betaproteobacteria; order Burkholderiales; family Comamonadaceae; genus Variovorax; species Variovorax sp. 22077. The sequence continues at coordinate 1,496 of NZ_JBQEQC010000059.1, read as the reverse complement.
ACTCCAAGCTTCCTGGGCCTGGGCCGGCGAGCTCTTCAGCGACGCAGACATCCGCGATCTTGCCCAGGGCTGGTTCGATGCCCTGGAAGCCCTGGTCGCGCACGCCCAGCGCAGCGACGCCGGCGGCTTCACGCCCTCGGACTTCCCTTTGCTGAGCCTGAGCCAGGCGGAGATCGAGCGCATCGAACAGCAGCACCCAGCACTCGAAGACATCCTGCCGCTGTCGGCCCTGCAGCAGGGCCTGCTGTTCCACGCCATGTACGACGAGCACGAGGCCGATGCCTACGTCGTGCAGTTGGCCTTCGAGCTCACGGGCCCCCTGGACGCTGGAGCCCTGCACGCCGCCGCCAGCGCGCTGCTGCAGCGCCACGCGCACCTGCGCGCCGCGTTCCTGCACCAGGACCTCTCCGAGCCCGTGCAGATCATCCCGCGCCAGATCACCCCGCCCTGGCAGGACATCGACCTCACCGCACTCGATGCACCCGAGCGCGAGACCCGCCTGGCCGGCTTCCTCCAGCAGGACCGCCTGCTGCCCTTCGACCCCGCCCAGGCTCCGCTGCTGCGCTTCGCGCTCATCCGCCTGGGCGCCCAGCGCGCTCGCTTCGTCTTCACCAGCCACCACATCCTGCTGGACGGCTGGTCCATGCCGATCCTGCTCAAGGAGCTGTTCGCGCTGTACGCCAGCCGCGGCAACCCCGCCAGCCTGCCTGCGGCCACGCCCTACCGCAACTACCTGGCCTGGTTCAAGCAGCAGGACCGCGCGGCCGCCGAGCAGGCATGGCGCGACGCGCTCGCAGGACTGCAGGAGCCCACCCGGCTCGTCACCACTCAGGCCTCCACCTCGGGGCGCCAGTCCTCCTTCGCCTTCAGCCTGCCGCAGGCGCTGACCGATGCCCTCACCCGCCAGGCACGCCAGCACAGCCTCACCCTCAACACCCTCATGCAGGGCGCATGGGCCGCGTTGCTGGCGCGCCTGACCGGGCGCCAGGACGTGGTCTTCGGCATCACGGTCTCCGGACGCCCGCCCGAGCTCGCCGGCGTGGAGGCCATGGTGGGCCTGTTTATCAACACCCTGCCGCTGCGTCTGCAGTTCCAATCCGATGAACCCGCCGCGCGGGTCCTCGCACGGTTGCAGGACCAGCAGTCCTCGCTCATCGCGCACCAGCACCTGGGCCTGTCGGACATCCAGCGCATCAGCGGCTTCAGCACGCTGTTCGACACGCTGTTCGTCTTCGAGAACTACCCCGTGGACTCCAGGGGGCGCCAGCCTTCCTACAACGGCCTGGAGATCGCTCGCGCCGGTGGCGGCGGAGGCGACACCACCCACTATCCGCTGAGCATCGCGGTCATCCCCGGTGCGCAGTTGCAGCTGCGCGTGGGCTACCGGCCCGACCTGTTCGAGCGCGACGCGGTCGACCAGCTCGTGGCCCGCCTGCAGCGTGTGCTCGAGGCGATCGCCGCCGACCCCGCGCAGCCCATCGGGCGCATCGAGATCC
>NZ_JBQEQC010000058.1:0-3202 GCF_052044195.1 Variovorax sp. 22077 | reverse complement strand
ACGACGCGCAGGGCCATCTCACCGAAGAGATCGATCCGCTGGGCCACAAGACCGAATACGCCTACGACAAGGCCGGCAGGCCCGTGCGCATCACCGACGCGAAGGGCGGCGTCAAGGTGCTCGCCTATTCCCCATCCGGCCAGCTGCTGAGCTACACCGACTGCTCCGCCAAGACCAGCCGCTGGGAATACGACGGTCGAGGCCGCCTGGTCAAGGCCACCGATGCCGCCGGCAACGCCACCAGCTATCGCTATGCCGCCGGCCAGCTCGAAGAGATCGAACAGCCCGACAGGACGAGCGAGCATTTCGAGCACGACGCCGAAGGTCGCTTGCTCGTGCACACCGACGCGCTGGGGCGCGCCACGCGCTACAGCTACACGCGCGCCGGCCTGATCGCCGGCCGCACCGACGCCGCCGGCCGTTCGCTCAGGTACCACTGGGACCTGCTGGGCCGCCTGACCGAACTGCACAACGAGAACGGCAGCCGCTACGACTTCCGCTACGACCCGGTGGGCCGACTGCTGGAAGAAACCGGCTTCGACCGCAAGGCCACCCAGTACGTCCACGAAGAGACAACGGGCGTGCTCGCCGAAGTGATCGAGGCCGGCCACCGCACCGAGCTCGAATTCGATCCACTCGGCCGCCTGAGCGAACGCCGCGCCGGCGGGCAATCCGAACGTTTCGCCTACGACCGCAACGGCCGCCTGCTCGAGGCGACCAACAGCGATGCGCGCCTGCAGTGGTTCTACGACCCGGCCGGCAACCTGACGCGCGAGCACCATCATTACCTGGAGCGCAAGCGCACGGCAGTCTGGCAGCACCGCTACGACGAACTCAACCATCGCGTCGCCACCGTACGGCCCGACGGGCATGTCACCCAGTGGCTGACATACGGCTCCGGCCATGTGCACGGCCTGATGATCGACGGCCAGGACATCCTCGGCTTCGAGCGCGACGACCTGCACCGGGAGATCGCACGCGAGCAAGGCAACGGACTGAGCCAGCGGCAGAAATACGACCCGGCGGGCCGGCTGCTCGAACAGCACATCTCCCGCACAAGGCCAGGCGCTATCGAATCGACCACCGGCATCCAGCGCCGCTACACCTACGACAAGGCTGGCCAGTTGGTGACCATCGGCGACAGCCGCCGAGGCAGCCTGAACTACCGCTACGACCCGGTGGGCCGCCTGCTCGAAGCCAACAGCCGCCTCGGGCGCGAGACCTTCGCTTTCGACCCCGCAGGCAACATCGTCGACCCGCCCCCAGCCAACGATCCCCTGAGGCACCCGGCCGGCAAGCTGCTGGACAACCTGCTGAAGAACTACGCCGGCACCAGCTACCGCTACGACGAACACGGCAACATGACCGAGCGCGTGCGCAACGGCTGGCGAACTGTATTCGCATGGGACGGCTTCAACCGCATGACCGCAGCGACCGACCACAGCGGCATCACCACCACCTTCAGTTATGACGCGCTGGGGCGTCGTCTTTCCAAGAGTTCGGGCGACACCACGACGCTGTTCGGCTGGGACGGCGACGTGCTCGCATTCGAGAGCACGCAGAGCAGCTCAGCGATCGAGGAGGGCGGCGAGCACGGCTGGAGCGTGCACTACATCCACGAGCCGAACTCGTTCGTGCCGCTGATGCAGGTGCGCCGCGCGAGCGCGATGGCGCTGAGCGAGACGACGGATGCGAAGGCGCTGATGGAGGCCAACGGCGGCGTCTACGACATCGAGCAGGATCCGCTGTGGAACGGCGAGCAGAGGCAGGTGCCGCGGCCGTTTGACAGAAGGGAGATGGCGTTCTATCAGTGCGATCACCTGGGCACGCCGCAGGAGCTGACAGACCATGAGGGGAGCATTGCCTGGTCGGCGCAGTACAGGGCATGGGGAGAGGCGCGGGAGGCGATCAGCGAAGCCGGGAGAAGGGCGGGGTTCAGGAATCCGATTCGGTTTCAGGGGCAGTACTGGGATGAAGAGACGGGGCTGCACTACAACAGGTATCGGTACTACGATCCGGTCGGCGGAACATTTGTTAGTTCCGATCCAATTGGCTTGGCCGGTGGCGGGCACCTGCATTTATATGTACCAAGCCCCACGCAGTGGATCGATCCTCTGGGCTTGAAATATGTCTCAACTGGAAGATCTCCTACGGTTGTCTCTGGCAAGGACAGTTCGAGCAGGGCTTCGACCCAACAGTTGTCCGAATGGCGGCGAAGAATATGCCCATCTGCAATTGGTGTTGCTAGAGATAAATTTCTCGGAGACGAAATGGTGAAAGTTGGTCCCGGAAAATGGCGAAGCATCGACGGCACTCGGCAATTCAGAGTTGGACCCAGCGATTACTCAGGTGGGCATGGCATGGGCTCACCGAATGTCCCGAACACGCCTCATGTTCATTTTGAATTTTTGTCGCCAAAAATTAATAATGGCCAGCCAACAGGAAATTTTCTGGTGACGAAAAATGTTCATGTTCCTTTGGGTTGCCCATGATAATTTTTAACATTGGTCCGTTTAGTGCGGATGAATTGACAATACGATTCGATCGAGAAGGTGTTATAAGATTTCTGGATGCTGTTTCACTTTTTCTCAATCATGGTACTGATGCGACCGTGATTGATTGTTTGCAGTACAAAAAAAATTCGATTGGCGCCGCGAAAATGGAGCTTAAGCGAAAAGACGAAAATCATCTGGAAATCAGGGATGGGAGATTAACGCTTTTTATGTCCGATGAAGCATTTGAATATGCGGAATTTCTGCTTCGAAAATTTCTCCTCGAGGGAGATTTTGCGCCAGCAGAGTTTTATAGTTTTTCGAGAACGAGTAGAAGATATGACACACAAGTATTTTTTTTGAAGCTTTCGTCAGTTGAAGGCATGATTTCCAGCAATGGTCGTCAATAACGAGTAAGTGGCAGAGGCGATCGAGCGCACTTGGAGCAGCGTTCTTTTGCTGTTGGGTGATTTACATCCACGGACCGTATTGGCCTAAAGAGTAAAAAGGGCAGAGCTGAAATTCATGCTCGGGACCAAATGGAGTTTCGTTTCAGGAGATATGCACAGCCGGCAAGCTGCTGGACAGCCTGCTGAAGAACTACGCCGGCACCAGCTACCGCTACGACGAGCGCGGCAACATGACCGAGCGCGTACGCAACGGCTGGCGCACCGTCTTCGCATGGGACGGCTTCAACCGCATGACAGCGG
>NZ_JBQEQC010000057.1:0-3614 GCF_052044195.1 Variovorax sp. 22077 | reverse complement strand
TGCCTTATCCCAAGCACTTCTTGTGCCTATGAATTAACGGGACAGGACACTAGCTAGTTCGCAGCACCGGGCAGCAGCGCCCGGTATTCGCCGACGAAGCTGCCGATGGCGGCCACGTAGCGGTCGATGTCCGCGTCGCTCAGCGGCAGCGACAGCACCACGAAGCCGCGCGGCGAGGTGTAGATGCCCTCGCTCAGCAGATGGAAGAAAAGCAGCTGGCGCAGACGCGCGTCGACGGGCGCAAGGTCGTCGGTGCTGCGCACCTCGCCGCCCACGAAATGCGCGTTCATCAGCGAGCCGATGCCGGTGAACTGCATCGCCACGCCCTCGCCGGCACACAGCGCATTGAGCCGCTTGCGCATCGCATCGCCCCTGTCTGCCAACGCGCCTGCCGCCTCGGGCGTGAACAGCTTCGTGAGCCCCGCGTGGCCGGCCGCCATCGTCAGCACGTTGTTGTTGAAGGTGCCCGAGTGGGCCAGCGACCCGGTGCGTGGATCGAACAACGCCATCACGTCGGCACGCCCGCCGAAGGCGCCGAAGGACATCCCGCCGCCGATGTACTTGCCCAGCGTGGTCAGGTCGCAGCGGATGCCCAGCTTGTTCGCCAGGCCGTGCGGCGCGAGGCGAGAAGTCATCACCTCGTCGAAGATCAGCAGCGCTCCCACTCGGGTGGCCGATTCGCGCAGCGCCTGCAGGAACTCCAGCCGGCCCGGGATGCAGCCGCTCGCGCCCTGCATCGGCTCCAGCAGAACAGCGGCGATCTCGGGGCCGTGCTTGTCGATCTGCTCGCGCGCGGTCTTCTCGTCGTTGTAGGGCAGCACCAGGAAGTCGAAGGGCACGGTGGTCGGCAGCGGCTTGGCGCCGAAGCCCAGCACCCCGCCGTGGTAGCCGCCCGAGAACACGACGATCTTGCGCCGCCCCGTGAAGTGCAGCGCCGCCGTCACCGCCATCAGGTTCGCCTCGGTGCCGGAGTTGGTGAAGCGCAATTGCTCGATCTGCGGAAAGCGCTCGCAGATGAGCCTGGCAAGCCGGCCTTCGAGCAGGTTGTGGCCGGTGAGGTTGATGCCGCCCTTCATGGCTTCGGCGACGGCCTCGCGGATCTCTGGGGCCGAGTGCCCGTAGACGCCGGCCGTGTACTCGGCGATGAAGTCGGCATAGCGATGGCCATCGGCGTCCCAGAGCGTCGCGCCCTCGCCCCTGGCGATGGTCAGCGGGAACGGCGCATAGAACAGCACCGAGCGGCTGTTGGCGCCGGGCATGTAGCGCGCCTGCTCCTCGAACTGGCGCAGGCTGGCGGGGTTGGCCTCGGTGAAGCGGCGGTGCGCGGCCGCAAGGGCCTGGTCGATGTCGGCGTGGGCCATGGCGATGTCCTTCAGGAGTGGTGCGCCCGTTGCATGCAGCGCGATTTATTGATCAATGCTCAATTTAATTTGTTTATACAGTCAACCCGGCTGCCGCACAATGGCCGCAACCATGACGAAGAATTCGCCCCCCAAGGCCCAGAAACCCCGTACGGCCGGTCGCCCCGCCGGTGGCGGCGGCCTGACGAAGCAGCGCATCGCCGAGGAAGCACTGGCGCAGATCGACGAATTCGGCCTTGGCGCCTTCAGCATGCGTGAAGTGGCGGCCCGGCTCGACGTCTACCCGGCCACGGTGCACTGGCATGTGAGCACTCGCGAGGCGCTGCTGGCCGAGGTGGCGGCGCTGGTCATGGCCGAGGTCGCGCCGCCGCCTGGCAGGCTCGGCTGGAAGGACTGGATCGCCGAACTCTTCCGCCGCTGCCGCGCCGCAGTGCGGCGCCATCCGAACGTGGCGCAGCTGCTGGGCGCGCAGCTGGTGTCCAACGGCAGCCTGCCGATGGAGCTGGTCGAAGGCATCCTGGCCACGCTGGCCGATGCCGGCTTCGAGGACGAAGCGCTGCTGGAGGCCTACAACTGCGTGGTCGCCGCGATGCTGGGTTTCCTGACGATGGAGTTCTCGCCCCTGCCCGCCGACAACACCCAGGCCTGGGCCGAGGAGCTGCGCGAGCGCGTGCACACGATCCGCCCGCTCGACCACCCGGTGCTCACGCGCAACCTCGCGCAACTGGCCAACAAGGCCTTCATCCTGCGCTGGGACAACGGCACGACAGTGCCGCTGGACAGCAGCTTCGAGCGGCACATCCAGATCACCATCGACGGGCTGGATGCCTTCGCGCGAAGGCTCAGGTCGGCGTAGGCCCCAGCAGTTCGTAGAGCACCATCCGCGTCTGGCGGCCCCGCAGCTGCGCGAGTTCCTCGATGCGGCGGGTGGCGAGGCGGCCTCGCAGTCCCTGGAAGGTGGCCTCGGAGATCAGCATGCAGGTGCCGAGCTCCTTGTTGGCGCCCTCGATCCGGCTCGCTGCGTTGATCGCGTCGCCGATGGCGGTGTATGACAGGCGGTCGCTCGAGCCGAGCACGCCCGCGATCACGTGGCCCGTATGGATGCCCACGCGCGTGCGGAACTCCTGCAGCCCTTCGGCACGCCACTTCTCGTTGAGCGCATCCATCGCGGCACAAAGCTCGATGGCCGCCACGCAGGCGCGGTACTCCGCGTCCTCGAGTTCGTTGGGAGCTCCCCACAGCACCATGATGCCGTCGCCCATGAACTTGTCGATCACGCCGCCGTGCCGCGCGAAGATGCCCGCGGCAAGGTTGAAGTACTCGGTGAGCTGCCGCACGAGCAGATCGGCCGGCATCGACTCGGAGATGCTGGTGAAGCCCTCGACGTCGGTGAACATCGCGGTGATGCGGCGCGGCGACCCGCTCGGCCCCAGTGCGTGCCCTTCGGCGACCAGCTGTCGGATGATGTCCACCGGCACGAACTTGCTGAAGGCCTTGAGGCTGCGCGCCGACTCGTCCAGCGCCTGGTTGAGATGCTGGATCTCCAGCACCCGGCTGGGTTCGATCGGCAGGTTGTCCAGCTCCAGCCGCCCGATTCGGCGTGCGACACGCGAGAGGTTCTCGATCGGCCCTGTCACCAGCTTCGACAGCCGCAGCGAGATGAAGAGCGAGAGCGCCAGGAAGCCGACCGTCAGAAGCAGCGACCAGAGCACCAAGCGATGCAGGCTCCCGAGCAGTAGGTCCTCGGGTTCCCAGCTCACCAGTTGCCAGCGGGTGTGCGGCAGGTGCGAGGTCTGCACGAGGTAGCGGCGCCCCTCGTGCTCGATGGAGAAAGCCATGTCGTCAGCGCCGCCCGCAGTGCTGGCCGCGAGCATGTGCGCGTGGATGGTTCCAAGCACGCCGCTGTCGGGCGACTCCAGCTTGCGTACCGGCTCGGGGTCGTTGCTGCGCGCGATCACGTGGTGATCGGCACTCAGCAGCGCGCTCTCGCCGCTGCCCAGCGCGCCGGATACGCGCATCAGCCTCGACAGATGGCCCAGCGACACGTTGGCATCGACCACGAGCCCGCGCTTGTGGCCTTCGTCGTCGACGCGCCCCGCTGGCCGCGCATGGCCGATGGCGAGTTCCTTTGCATCGCTCATCAGAAAAGGCTGGGTCCATACTGGGCCCTTCGCCTTCATGGCCTCCAGATACCAGGTGTGTTGATTTCCATCCAGAAGTGACCCACTTGGCCGTGTGATTTCCATCTAAATC
>NZ_JBQEQC010000056.1:0-3828 GCF_052044195.1 Variovorax sp. 22077 | reverse complement strand
TTCGGTATCCGTCACGCTTTCTAATCTGACGCTGGCGCAAGCCAGCTTCGGTTAATAAGTCAGAAGCCACCCGACGAAAGTCGGGTGGCTTTTTTGCTTTTTCGGGCATCTTCGAAAGAAGATGCGACAGAACCCCTGCCTTGCATTCCTTATGGCTATCAGTGCTTGATGAATCCGAGGCTAAGAGTGGACCTTTGCATTGGTGATGATTGGCTACAGCGGTGACGTTCAGGGCGGCAGTTTTTGCCGGCTTTCCTGCCAAGGCGCTAGATGTGGATCAGGTGGAACGCGCAGGCGCAACAGTTGAAGTAGGGCACACTCAGTGTGGCCGGTATGCAGCAGCCGTTTTACGGTGTACGAGCGCACCTGCATCCACTCTAGTTGACTGCAACCGGACGATCAGTCCCCCATAACCACTCTCAGTCCCACGACACAGAATGCAAGACGTCGAAGCGACAACGCAGAACAAGGTGGATCTGCTCGATCTGAACGATCTTCGGATCTTTACCTACGTGGCAGTCCTCTACAGTTTCTCCGCCGCAGCGGACGAACTAGGCATCAGCAAATCCAGTGTCAGCCGCAGCATCGTGCGATTGGAGACGTTGATGGGCACGCCCCTGCTTAATCGCACCACGCGCAAGGTCAAGCTCACCCGCGCCGGGAATGTGCTCAAGGACCGAGGCGTCGACATCATGAAGCGCATCGGCGAGTCCATCGGCCATGTCGGTGATCTGGGCCTCGCCCCGCAGGGGCAATTGACTGTTTGCATCGCAGCGGATGCGGGTCTGGAGGAACAGGTGCAGCAGTTGGTGCTGCCGCGCTTTCTCGAACGGTACGAAGGTGTCAACGTCGTGATGCGCTCCACGATGCAGAAGGCCGAGCTTCGCTCGGAAAACGTGGATGTCGCCATTTCGAGCGGTCCTACCCATCCGCCCGGGTCTTCGAGATTTATCTCTCTGGCGCGTTGGCTCTGCGCATCGCCAGCCTATTTAGAACGTCGCGGGGGTGTTCAGTCCCTCGACGAGTTGGGCATGCACGACATCATCGCGACCAATGACCGGGAGACACACTTCGCACCCGGATTGGGCAACCTGTTCGAACTCGAGGTTTTCAAGGACGTGCGTCCGAGGCTCAACATCGACAACTTGGGCGGCGCGCGTTACCTTTCCATGCAGGGGCTGGGCATTGTTTGCCTCCCTGAGCACATGTGCAGGGACCAGGTTCGCAAAGGGGAACTGGTGCGTTTGCTCGAAGACCTGGAAATTCGCTCCCTGGACCTGAATGTCTTCTATCCAAGCAAGCGAAGTGCCGCACCTGTGGTCAGGGCTTTCACTGAGTTGCTCAGAGCGGGCCTGAGTTCCGTCGCCGGGTCTTCTGCAGGCAACGGCGGGATCCTCGATATGCCGGTCTCATCGGCCGTCAACTCGACGGGCCCGACCGGCGACGCCTCGACCGTGTCGCAGTCCGTGCTCGTGATTTCGCCGCACGAGGAACCTCCTTCTCCCTGAGCGTTCGTTTGAAGCAGGTGATGCCGCATCGTCATACGGCAACACCCACCCGGCTAGGACGTGCTTCGCAGAGCCGTCTCCAATTTCGAGGTCAGCACCTTGCCGATTTCGGACATCGGTTCCGGGTCTGTCATCGCGCCATGGTGGCATGCGATTTCATACACATTCACCTGGCCTGTCACATAGGGGAGCCAGACCTCGGGTGAGGGAAGGCGAGGTGTTTCAGTGGCGACGAACAGCAGCAGGTTGCCAGAGATCTTCTCGGGCTTGTAGTCTTTCAGAAGTGACACGTTGTGTTTGGTCACTCGGTTCATTCTTTCGATGTGGTTCTTGCTGAGGCTCGAAAGAATGGATTTTTCCGTGTTGAAGGTGATGCCCTTCCATATTCTCTCCTGCTGGAGATAGGCACTTTTTCGCTCGTCAGGGAAGTCGAGCCGTTCGAGGTCGGGCTGCTGAATCGGCGTCTTGAAAATGTTCACATGCGGTGGATAGGTATCGAGAAGGACAACCTGGTTGTCCTTCCCGCTTTGGGAAGTGGCGAGGCGGGCTATTTCAACGGCGACATACCCGCCGAATGACCAGCCGAGCAGGTTGTAGGGGCCTGAAGGCTGAATCTTCCTGATCTCTTCCAGGTAGTCCGCCGCCATCGCTTCAATCGAATCCGGCATGAGCGCGAGGTCGGCATACCCTCGGGCCTGCAGGCCGTAGACCGGGCGATTGTTGCCAAGGTATTTAATGAGCGACCCATAGCCCCAGCTCAATCCGCCCCCCGGGTGGATGCAGAACAACGGTGCGGTATCTCCCGTGGCTCGGATCGGGATCAGCGTCTCGAACGAGTCGTTCTGGTTCTTGGCATTGATCCGCTCGCTGAGTTGCGCGACGCTGGGCGCCTCGAACAGCGTGCGGATGGCCAGCTCCACGCCCAGGGCGGAGCGGGTGCGGTTGATAAGCTTGGTGGCCAGCAGGGAGTGGCCACCGAGGTCGAAGAAGTTGTCGTGGATGCCGACCTGCGGGAGGTGGAGGATCTCTGCGAAGAGGGCCGCAAGGATCTCCTCCTGGGGCGTGCGCGGCGCGCGGATGCTGTGTGGGGTGAAGTCCGGCGCGGGCAGGGCCTTGCGGTCGAGCTTGCCGTTGGGTGTGAGCGGCAGTGCGGGCAGGGCCACGATGGCCGCGGGGACCATGTGTTCGGGCAGGGACTCCGACAGGGCGCGGCGCAGGGCCTGTGTGTCGATGCTCGAATCGGCAGACTCGGTCACCACATAGCCCACGAGCTGCTTGTGGCCGGGAGTGTCCTCGCGGGCGATGACGGCGGCCTGTGCGACGAGGGGCAGTCGGGTGAGCGCGGCCTCGATCTCGCCGGGCTCGATGCGGAAGCCCCGGATCTTGACCTGCTGGTCGGCGCGTCCGAGGAAGTCGAGCACGCCGTCGGCGCGCCAGCGTGCGAGGTCGCCGGTGCGGTACATGCGGCTGCCCGCGGGGCCGTGGGGGTTGGCCACGAAGCGCTCGGCGCTCAGGCTGGGGCGGTTCAGGTAGCCGCGTGCCAGGCCCGCGCCCGCAACATAGAGCTCGCCGGGCACGCCTGCGGGCACCGGCTGCAGCAGGTCGTCCAGCACGTACACCTGCAAGTCGGGGATGCCGCGCCCGATCAGGCTGTTGGCCTCGGCCGAGGCGATGTGGCGGTCCAGCGCGATGTAGCTGACATGCACCGTCGTCTCGGTGATGCCGTACATGTTGACCAGCACCGGGGCGTCGTCCGCATGGCGGTCGTACCAGTCCTGCAGGCGGCGCAGCTCCAGGGCCTCGCCACCGAAGATCACGCAGCGCAGCGCCAGGCCCGCGCGCAGGTGCGGCAGCTCCTGGTCGGCCTGCATGAGCTGGTAGAAGGCCGAAGGCGTCTGGTTCAGGACCGTGACCTTCTCGCGCACGAGCAGCGCCAGGAACTCCGAAGGCGAGCGGCTCAGCAGGTTGGGGATGACCACCAGGCGGCCACCGCGCAGGAGGGGCCCCCACAGCTCCCAGACCGAGAAGTCGAAGGCATGGGAGTGGAACATGGTCCAGACGTCGTCCGGTCCGAAGCGATACCAGTGCTCGGTGGCACCCAGCAGGCGCACGACGTTCTGCTGGGGGATGACCACGCCCTTGGGTCTTCCGGTGGATCCGGAGGTGTAGATGACATAGGCGGGGTTGGCCGGGGTGAGGGGGCGCGTGCGCTGTGCGTCGGTGGGGTTGGCGCGAGAGCGAGCGGCGATGGCCTCGCGCACCTGCGGCGCGTCCAGCAGCACGGTGGGTACGCCCTCGGGCAGCAGCCGCGCGGTGGTCG
>NZ_JBQEQC010000055.1:0-4725 GCF_052044195.1 Variovorax sp. 22077 | reverse complement strand
ATCCGGACGGGCTGCAGGAGTGGTTCTTCCGCGATGACGCGAAGAACATCACGCGTCACGTGCACACCGACGGCACGACGGACGACTACACCTACGACGCCGACGGCAACCTGCAGACGCACACGCGTGCCGATGGAAGCCGCGTGCACCACGAGTACGACAGGCTGAACAGGCTCACGGGCATCCGTGACGGGGAAGGTGGTGTGTGGAAGCGCGACTACGACGCGCAGGGCCATCTCACCGAAGAGATCGATCCGCTGGGCCACAAGACCGAGTACGCCTACGACAAGGCCGGCAGGCCCGTGCGCATCACCGATGCGAAGGGCGGCACGAAGCTGATGAGCTACACGCCTCGCGGCCGGCTCGCAAGCCTCACCGATTGCTCAGGCAAGACCAGCCGCTGGACCTACGACGATCGCGGCCGGCTCGCCACGGCCGTCGATCCGGCGGGCAATGTCACGCGCCATCTCTACAGCCGTCCGCAGGAAGACGCGGTGCTGCGTGCCCAAGGCAGCGTGCCGGGCCTGCTCCACGAGATCGTGCTGCCCGACGGCACGCGCGAGCAGAAACTGCACGACCCCGAGGGGCGCATGCTCGCGCATGTCGACGGACTCGGGCGCCGCACGCACTACAGCTACAACCGTGCAGGGCTCATCGCAGGCCGCACCGATGCCGAGGGGCATTCGCTCAGGTACCAGTGGGATCTGCTGGGCCGTCTTGTCGAATTGCGCAACGAGAACGGCAGCCGCCACAGCCTGCGCTACGACCCCGTGGGTCGACTGCTGGAGAAGACCGACTTCGCGCGCAGGACCACGAGGTACCGCTACGAAGAGAGCACCGGCCGGCTCGTCGAGGTCGAAGCTGCCGGGCGAGCGGTGCGGCTGCAGGCCGATGCGATGGGCCGGATGACCGAGCGGTCCGCCGGTGGCCAGGTCGAGCGCTTCGCCTTCGACCGCAACGGACGCATGGTCGAGGCGTCGAACAGCGATGCACGTCTGCAGTGGTTCTACGACCCGGCCGGCAACCTGACGCGCGAGCATCAGCATGACCTGCAGGCCGGGCGCACCGCGATTTGGCAGCACCGCTACGACGCGCTCAACCAGCGCGTCGCCACGATCCGCCCCGACGGCCATACGACCCAGTGGCTCACCTACGGTTCGGGCCACGTGCACGGCCTGCTGCTCGACGGACGCGACATCCTCGGCTTCGAGCGCGACGACCTCCATCGCGAAGTGGTGCGCGAGCAGTGCAACGGCCTGACCCAGAAGCTGCGCTATGACAACGCAGGGCGGCGACTGGAACAGCAGGTCGTGCCGGGGCAGGCCAGCGCACCCGGCGCGCTGGGGCTGCAGCGCACCTACGGCTACGACAAGGCGGGGCAGTTGATTGCCATCGGCGACAGCCATCATGGCAACCTCGACTACCGCTACGACCCTGTCGGCCGCCTCGTCGAGTCCAACAGCCGGCTGGGGCGCGAGACCTTCGCCTTCGATCCGGCGGGCAACATCGCCGAGCCCGTCGGCGCGGCCGGTGAAACCCGCGTCCCTGTCGCTCCCTTGCTCGACAACCTGCTCAGGGCCTATGCCGGCGTCCGCTATCGGTATGACGAACACGGAAACATGGTCGAGCGCGTGTGCAACGGCCGGTCGACCACCTTCGCGTGGGACGGTTTCGGGCGCCTGAGCTCCGCCACGGACGAAGATGGCACGCCAACCTCGTTCGCCTACGACCCGCTGGGGCGCCGCATTTCCAAGCGTTCGCGAGACAGCATCACCAGATTCGGCTGGGATGGCGACACGCTCGCCTTCGAGAGCACACAGAGCCTCAGCGCAGAGCAGGAGGACGAGGGGCGCGGATGGAGCGTGCACTACGTTCATGAGCCGCGCTCCTTCGCTCCGCTGGTCCAGCTGCGCCAGGCGCATGCGATCGTGCCGGGCAGGACGCCCGACGTGCGGGAACTCATGGCCGCCAACGGTGGCGCCTACGACATCGAGCAGGACCCGCTGTGGAACGGCGAGCTCCAGCCGGGGCAACGCAGCTTCGAGGCGGACGAGATCGCCTTCTATCAGTGCGACCACCTCGGCACGCCCCGGGATCTGACCGATCACGAGGGCCGGGTCGGCTGGTCGGCCCAGTACAAGGCCTGGGGCGAGGCGCGCGAAGTCATCAGCGAAGCGGGACGACGTGCCGGCATCGTGAACCCCATCCGCTTCCAGGGGCAGTACTTCGACGCCGAAACCGGCCTGCACTACAACCGCTACCGCTACTACGATCCGGCGAGCGGCCGGTATGTCTCGCCCGACCCGCTGGGGCTTGCGGGCGGCCTCAACCTGTATGCCTACGTCGGCGGCAACCCCGTGCGGGGTATCGATCCGCTGGGGCTGGTCGACATCAACCTGTTCCCGCACAACGAGGCGATCCGCCAGTCGGCCGACAACATCGCAAGTCCGCCCGGCACCTTCACGGTCGGCTCCCATGGCAACCCGAGCATCATGACCGACACGGCGCTCAAGGGCATCACCCCCGCGCAGATGGCGCAGCGGATCAAGGCGCATCCGTCATATACGGACGGCCAGAAGGTGCAGCTGATGTCGTGCGAGACCGGCAAGGGTACCGACCCCTACGCCCAGAAACTGGCCAACGAGCTCAATGCGCCTGTCGTGGCGCCCGACAAGCTCCTGTGGATCTGGCCCCACGGCGCCTACAAACCTGCCGGCCAGAAGGCCGACGGCACCATGGACACCGCCGATCCCGGCGTCTGGCATACCTTCAATCCCAAGTCATGAAGAACATCGATCTCGGGTTCGGCGCGAAGCTGGCCCTGCTTCTTCCTCTTCTTCTGAACCTTTCAGTCTCTTACGCAACGGAGAACCAAACCATGGACACGCCCGACGCTGGCCCGGCCTCTTCTTCTTCCTCTTCGCCCATCTCGGGTGCGCAGACCTATTCGCTCACGGATGCGCAGCGAGCCGACCTGGCCGCCAAGGCCGAGACCGGTGACGCCGAAGCCGCGTTCCGCCTTTCGCTGTACTACACATTCGCGTCTTCGGACGAGGCTCAGCGCATCCGCTGGCTGACGATCGCGGCCAAGGCCGGACACGTCGTCGCGCAGCACAACCTCGCCTACGACCTCTACATGAGCGGCAAGGACCTCGCCGGAGCCGCGCATTGGGCGGCGGAGTCGGCGAAGAACGGTAATGCGGAGGCCGGCGATCTGCTGAAGGAAATCGAAGCGGCGCGCGCGAAAGCCCGGGGCTCGCATCCGTGAGCAGCGGCCTCGATGGTTCGGTCTTGCCGCTCTTCGAGATCGAGTCGCCGAATCAGCTGGTACTCAACACCCCGGTGGTGATCGCGTTGGCTGACGCCTTCAGGCTGTTCGAGAAGACCGGGCAGGACCTGAGTAATTTCAACGTTCACATCGCAGAAAGAAAGAAGGAAAACGGCCAAGACGAGAACGGAATCAACACCATCGGCATTGCGTTCACCGCCAAGCTGCCTCCGGGGCAAAAGGGGCTCGGCAACGCCAGCAAGCTGGGGCTGTCGATCACGTACATCGCCTCCAAAACCACCGGCGAAATACTTCGGGAGCAGGGGAGCCGGTAATGACGTCCGGCACCTAGTCTGGTTCTAAAGACGTTGCGGGCGCCCGAGTTCGCGGCTCTTAAATTTGCAAGGGAGAAAAGAATGAACGTAACCATCGAAGTCGATGGCCTGGCGGCGCAGGCGATTGCGGCAGCCTGCGCCGATGCAAGGTCTTCAGGCCTGCAGCTCGAAAACTACAAACTCGTCCTGGCCGAAGAATCCGGCGACTACAGCGCGTCGTGGGTGGCAAAGGGCAAGCCACAAGGCTACCGCGGCGCCTTGCCGGGCCTGCCCGAACCCAACCTCCTGATCGAGAAGCGCGCTGGCCGGGTCCTCCGGAAGCAGCTCTCGCGTTGAGTCGACGGCGTCATCCAAGGATTCTTCGATATGTCTTCCCAAATCATCATCCTCGCCCACGACATGTGGCGCAAAGGCGCAGGCGGTGCTCCCGCCGGGCTCGTCGGCCAGGCCGACAGCTTTGCCTACGCCGGGCTCGACCTGGGCCTCGCCCAGTTCGCCGCGACGACCTTCGCGGGCACGAGCTTCACGGCCACCAGCTTCAAGCAGGCAGGCTGGAGCGGCTGCCAGTTCACGGGCTGCAGCTTCACCGAGTGCGACTTCGGCAGCATCTCGATCACCGGCTGCACGTTCATCAACTGCAGCTTCACGCGCGCGAACTTCGACGGCGCGAGCATCGCGAGCAGCACTTTCAGGCAGTGCCAATGGGACGACATCAGCTTCGCAGGCGGCAGCTGGAACGACGTCGGCGTTCTGGACTGCAGCGGCACCGTGGTGCATGCGCAGGGGCTGCAGGGACGCAGCGTGGACTTCACGGGCAGCACCTTCGAGCAGCTCGAGTTCCAGGGCGCCAACATCAACTGACGGAAACGCATATGGCAGGGACGGAAGAAAAAAAGGCGCCGACCGAGCGCGAGCCGCAGACGGCGGTAGCGCCGTTGAACACGATCGTGAAGGAGGACGTCGCCGCTGCGAGCAAGGCGGTGGACGAGTGGCTGCGCTCGTTCAGCGGCGGCTACGTGACGCTGGAGCGGCTGACGATGGTGCTGGGCAGCATCCCGATCGTCGGCAACATCATGGCGCTGGTGGATGTGTTCCTGGACATCATCAACATCGTCGAGAAGA
>NZ_JBQEQC010000054.1:0-5992 GCF_052044195.1 Variovorax sp. 22077 | reverse complement strand
TCAGCTAGCCCGAGATATGTTGGAGGAGTTGGTAGCTGCGGGAGGTGCCGAAGTGGAGGCGGAGGTTGTGCGTAACCGGTGATGCGCCTGTTCTTTTTCTTTTTTTGCTGCCCGTAAAAGCAAAAACCCCCGCTCGGTTTGAGCGGGGGTTTTTGGGGCTGTAAGAGCCTGACGATGACCTACTTTCACACGGGAACCCGCACTATCATCGGCGCTGAGTCGTTTCACTGTCCTGTTCGGGATGGGAAGGAGTGGGACCAACTCGCTATGGTCATCAGGCATAAAGGGTTGTCTGACTGATGGTGAGATCAGTCAAACGAATTCATAGAGTTTGGAATCAGCTTTTGGCGAATTGTTTTGAATGCGTCAACTTGGCATAACACCTTGATCTGACTGATCAAAGTTATAGGGTCAAGCCGCACGAGCAATTAGTATCAGTTAGCTTAACGCATTACTGCGCTTCCACACCTGACCTATCAACGTCCTGGTCTTGAACGACTCTTCAGGGGGCTCAAGGCCCCGGCAGATCTCATCTTGAAACGAGTTTCCCGCTTAGATGCTTTCAGCGGTTATCTCTTCCACACTTAGCTACTCGGCAATGCCACTGGCGTGACAACCGATACACCAGAGGTGTGTCCACTCCGGTCCTCTCGTACTAGGAGCAGGCTTCCTCAAATCTGCAGCGCCCACGGAAGATAGGGACCAAACTGTCTCACGACGTTTTAAACCCAGCTCACGTACCTCTTTAAATGGCGAACAGCCATACCCTTGGGACCGGCTACAGCCCCAGGATGAGATGAGCCGACATCGAGGTGCCAAACACCGCCGTCGATATGAACTCTTGGGCGGTATCAGCCTGTTATCCCCAGAGTACCTTTTATCCGTTGAGCGATGGCCCTTCCATACAGAACCACCGGATCACTATGTCCTGCTTTCGCATCTGCTCGACTTGTCAGTCTCGCAGTTAAGCACGCTTATGCCATTGCACTATCGTCACGATGTCCGACCGTAACTAGCGTACCTTCGAACTCCTCCGTTACGCTTTGGGAGGAGACCGCCCCAGTCAAACTGCCTACCATGCACTGTCCCCGATCCAGATAATGGACCTAGGTTAGAACCTCAAACACACCAGGGTGGTATTTCAACGTTGGCTCCACAAGATCTAGCGACCCTGCTTCAAAGCCTCCCACCTATCCTACACAGATCTGTTCAAAGTCCAATACAAAGCTACAGTAAAGGTTCATGGGGTCTTTCCGTCTTTCCGCGGGGAGATTGCATCATCACAAACATTTCAACTTCGCTGAGTCTCAGGAGGAGACAGTGTGGCCATCGTTACGCCATTCGTGCAGGTCGGAACTTACCCGACAAGGAATTTCGCTACCTTAGGACCGTTATAGTTACGGCCGCCGTTTACTGGGACTTCAATCAAGAGCTTGCACCCCATCATTTAATCTTCCAGCACCGGGCAGGCGTCACACCCTATACGTCCACTTTCGTGTTTGCAGAGTGCTGTGTTTTTAATAAACAGTCGCAGCCACCGATTTTTTGCAACCCGTTCATGCTCCGTTGTTCACTTCACACTAATAGGGCACACCTTCTTCCGAAGTTACGGTGTCAATTTGCCGAGTTCCTTCTCCTGAGTTCTCTCAAGCGCCTTAGAATACTCATCTCGCGCACCAGTGTCGGTTTGCGGTACGGTCGTTGTTAGCTGAAGCTTAGTGGCTTTTCCTGGAACCTCGTTCAATCACTTCACCAGCAAGCTGGCTCGATCGATGGCCTCGGTATATGTGCACCGGATTTGCCTAATGCACGCCTACTTCCATCTAAACCGGGATATCCAACACCCGGATGACCTATTAAGATCCGTCCCCACATCGCACTAACAATCGGTACAGGAATATTGACCTGTTTTCCATCAGCTACGCATCTCTGCCTCGCCTTAGGGGCCGACTCACTCTACGCCGATGAACGTTGCGTAGAAAACCTTGCGCTTACGGCGAGGGGGCTTTTCACCCCCTTTAACGCTACTCATGTCAGCATTCGCACTTCTGATACCTCCAGCACGCTTTACAACGCACCTTCACAGGCTTACAGAACGCTCTCCTACCACTTGCAATAAATTGCAAATCCGCAGCTTCGGTAACTGGCTTAGCCCCGTTACATCTTCCGCGCAGGACGACTCGATCAGTGAGCTATTACGCTTTCTTTAAATGATGGCTGCTTCTAAGCCAACATCCTGACTGTTTTAGCCTTCCCACTTCGTTTCCCACTTAGCCAATTTTAGGGACCTTAGCTGGCGGTCTGGGTTGTTTCCCTCTTGAGTCCGGACGTTAGCACCCGGTGCTCTGTCTCCCAAGCTGTACTCTTCGGTATTCGGAGTTTGCCTTGGTTTGGTAAGTCGCCATGACCCCCTAGCCAAAACAGTGCTCTACCCCCGAAGGTAATACTTGAGGCACTACCTAAATAGTTTTCGGAGAGAACCAGCTATTTCCAAGTTTGTTTAGCCTTTCACCCCTATCCACAGCTCATCCGCTAGTTTTGCAACACTAGTCGGTTCGGACCTCCAGTACCTGTTACGGCACCTTCATCCTGGCCATGGATAGATCACTTGGTTTCGGGTCTACACCCAGCGACTGATCGCCCTATTCGGACTCGATTTCTCTACGGCTTCCCTATTCGGTTAACCTTGCCACTGAATGTAAGTCGCTGACCCATTATACAAAAGGTACGCAGTCACCCTTGCGGGCTCCTACTTTTTGTAAGCACGCGGTTTCAGGATCTATTTCACTCCCCTCCCGGGGTTCTTTTCGCCTTTCCCTCACGGTACTAGTTCACTATCGGTCAATGATGAGTATTTAGCCTTGGAGGATGGTCCCCCCATATTCAGACAGGATTTCTCGTGTCCCGCCCTACTTGTCGTTAGCTCAGTACCACACAGGTCATTTCACGTACGGGGCTATCACCCGCTATGGCCAGCCTTTCCAAGCTGTTCCGTTATGTCTTGTGCTATCACTAACAGGCTTCTCCGATTTCGCTCGCCACTACTTTCGGAATCTCGGTTGATGTCTTTTCCTCGAGCTACTGAGATGTTTCAGTTCACCCGGTTCGCCTCGTTACCCTATGTATTCAGATAACGATACCTTTCGGTGGGTTTCCCCATTCGGAAATCTCCGGATCAAAGCTAATTTGCCAGCTCCCCGAAGCTTATCGCAGGCTATCACGTCCTTCGTCGCCTATCATTGCCAAGGCATCCACCACGTGCTCTTATTCACTTGACCCTATAACTTTGACGTTTCCTCACGGAAACCAAAGTCAATCAAGGAATTGCCAGGTCTTTCACCTGACGCGTTATGCCGTCTTCAAATCGATTTGATTCGAAATTGAAGTTTCTTTTGACGCAATCAAAAATTCTTGCCGCTGATGGCACGGTCCGTACTAAACCTTTACGAATGTACGGTTTCCATCAGCAGCGCTGATTCGACTCTATGAATTTTTAAAGAACAGCCGATTGATCAAGAGATCCTGATCAACAACAAAGAAGCCTCATGCCTTTGCACGAAGCCGCTTTGGTGTTGAGTAAGCATCGAGTTGGTGGTGGAGGATGACGGGATCGAACCGACGACCCCCTGCTTGCAAAGCAGGTGCTCTCCCAGCTGAGCTAATCCCCCTCAAACTCTCACACGAGATATCAGAAGATTTGGTGGGTCTAGTTGGGCTCGAACCAACGACCCCCGCCTTATCAAGACGGTGCTCTAACCAGCTGAGCTACAGACCCATTCGACAATCATCTTCAAATTGAAGACAACCGACTTCTTCCAACAACCGATAAGTGTGGGCGTTTAAATTAAATTGCCTGTTTCCAGAAAGGAGGTGATCCAGCCGCACCTTCCGATACGGCTACCTTGTTACGACTTCACCCCAGTCACGAACCCTGCCGTGGTAATCGCCCTCCTTGCGGTTAAGCTAACTACTTCTGGCAGAACCCGCTCCCATGGTGTGACGGGCGGTGTGTACAAGACCCGGGAACGTATTCACCGTGACATTCTGATCCACGATTACTAGCGATTCCGACTTCACGCAGTCGAGTTGCAGACTGCGATCCGGACTACGACTGGTTTTATGGGATTAGCTCCCCCTCGCGGGTTGGCAACCCTTTGTACCAGCCATTGTATGACGTGTGTAGCCCCACCTATAAGGGCCATGAGGACTTGACGTCATCCCCACCTTCCTCCGGTTTGTCACCGGCAGTCTCATTAGAGTGCCCAACTGAATGTAGCAACTAATGACAAGGGTTGCGCTCGTTGCGGGACTTAACCCAACATCTCACGACACGAGCTGACGACAGCCATGCAGCACCTGTGTTACGGTTCTCTTTCGAGCACTAAGCCATCTCTGGCAAATTCCGTACATGTCAAAGGTGGGTAAGGTTTTTCGCGTTGCATCGAATTAAACCACATCATCCACCGCTTGTGCGGGTCCCCGTCAATTCCTTTGAGTTTCAACCTTGCGGCCGTACTCCCCAGGCGGTCAACTTCACGCGTTAGCTTCGTTACTGAGTCAGTGAAGACCCAACAACCAGTTGACATCGTTTAGGGCGTGGACTACCAGGGTATCTAATCCTGTTTGCTCCCCACGCTTTCGTGCATGAGCGTCAGTACAGGCCCAGGGGATTGCCTTCGCCATCGGTGTTCCTCCGCATATCTACGCATTTCACTGCTACACGCGGAATTCCATCCCCCTCTGCCGTACTCCAGCGATGCAGTCACAGATGCAGTTCCCAGGTTGAGCCCGGGGATTTCACAACTGTCTTACATCACCGCCTGCGCACGCTTTACGCCCAGTAATTCCGATTAACGCTTGCACCCTACGTATTACCGCGGCTGCTGGCACGTAGTTAGCCGGTGCTTATTCTTACGGTACCGTCATTAGCCCTCTTTATTAGAAAGAGCCGTTTCGTTCCGTACAAAAGCAGTTTACAACCCGAAGGCCTTCATCCTGCACGCGGCATGGCTGGATCAGGCTTGCGCCCATTGTCCAAAATTCCCCACTGCTGCCTCCCGTAGGAGTCTGGGCCGTGTCTCAGTCCCAGTGTGGCTGGTCGTCCTCTCAGACCAGCTACAGATCGAAGGCTTGGTGAGCCTTTACCTCACCAACTACCTAATCTGCCATCGGCCGCTCCATTCGCGCAAGGTCTTGCGATCCCCTGCTTTCATCCGTAGATCGTATGCGGTATTAGCACAGCTTTCGCTGCGTTATCCCCCACGATTGGGCACGTTCCGATGTATTACTCACCCGTTCGCCACTCGCCGCCAGGATTGCTCCCGCGCTGCCGTTCGACTTGCATGTGTAAGGCATGCCGCCAGCGTTCAATCTGAGCCAGGATCAAACTCTATAGTTCGATCTTGATTTTTGCGCCCCATCTCGCGACGGGGCAAAACTCATAAAAACGGAATTGAAGTGAACTTCACTTCTATTCTCATGAGCGTTTTAAGTCTTGCGACTTGTTCCGAAGAACTTGTGCAATTACCCTCAAACGCCCACGCTTATCGGCTGTAATTTTTTAACGATCATCGAAGCAACTTGTCGTTTACTTCGTTTGCTTGCTGCGATCAGCGAAGCCTTGTAGTCTAGCACGATTTTTAAAGAATCGCCAAACTTTTTTCGCTTTCCATTTCTTCGTTTTTGCAGCTCACAACTTTCATTGTCAGCCGCCGAAGTCATTTCAGCGGAGCCTTGTAGTCTAGCACGATTTTTTCAAATCAACCAAACTATTTTGGCTTTTCGCATTTGCCAACCTCTTTTTTTGCAACCCGCAGTCTTCACCGCAAGCCGCCGAATCAGTCGTTTCAGCGAAGCCTTCGATTATGCACCGTTTTTTAAGAAGCGGTCAACTTTTTTCGAAGACTTTCTTCACCACACAACCAGCATCCCAGGACGCCAGCCGCTTCAACAACACAAGGCCGTCAGTAGCGAAGCCCTCGAGTATATGACA
>NZ_JBQEQC010000053.1:0-6289 GCF_052044195.1 Variovorax sp. 22077 | reverse complement strand
TCGCGACCTTTGCGTAGTTTTTGTCTTCCTTCTGCGTTCGGCTGCCCGATCCCGCGCAAACGTCGAACCGGGCACCTATCCATCGACAAGCCCCCGGCCCGAAGAACATCAAAGGCTGATCGCCGCGATTCCCGCCAGCACGATCACTCCCCCGGCAATGCGGCGCGCGAGATGGTCCTCGCGAAAGAGCCAGCACGCGAGGAAGGCGCCGATGACGATGGACGACTCGCGCAGCGGCGCGATCAGTGCCACCGGTGCGCTCAGCATGGCGGTGAGAACGAGGACGTAGGCCAGCGGGGACAACACGGCCACGATGAGGATCGGCACAGCGTCGACGCGGAGGACCCCGGGGATCCGATGCCGCCGCAGCAGCGCGATGGGTGTCAGGATCAGGCCCTGCAGCAGCAGCGTGCCTGCGTAATAGCTCACGGGCGCCAGGTGCCACGAGGTGACCGAGTAGCTGTCCCAGAGGGTGTATGCGGCGATGGTGGCACCTGTCGCGGCCCCCCAGAGGATCCCCGGCACCGGACGGCGGCCTCCGAACGGATTGCCCGCGACGACGAGGATGCCCGCGATGACGAGCAACGCGCCCAGCAGGGCCACCGTGGTGAGCCGTTCGCCCAACAGGACAACGGCGAACAGCATCGTCAGCATGGGCCCCGTGCCGCGGGCGACCGGATAGACCACGCCCAGCTCCGCGCGGTCGTAGCCGGCCTGCAGGATCAGCGAGTAGGCGATGTGCAAGGCGGCCGAGACAGCGGAGCCCACCGCGAGCCGCCAATCGAGCACCTGCTGCCCCTTGGCCATGAGGACCATGCCGATCGGCACCCACAGCAGCGCCGAGGCGCAGGTATAGGCCCAGACAAACACAAAGGTGTCGCCGCGCTTGTATTTCGACGCGATGTTCCACAGCGCATGGGCTGCCGCCGCAGCGAGGACCAGCGCGACGGTGCCCGGCTGCATCAGATGATGTCGGGCAGGTCGATGCCTGCGCGCTCTGCCAGGCGGCTGCGCTGCGGATCGCGCAACGCGAGCATCGCGACCAGCGCGTCGATCACGACGAGCTGCGCCAGCCGGCTGCCTGCTGCGGCCATCTGCGCCGGCAGCGGCGCACCGCCGACGACCAGCGCGACATCCGCGAGGGTCGCCAGCGGGGTGCCGTACTGGTTGGTGATGGCGATGAGCGAAGCCCCGGCGGACGACGCTGCATCGGCGATGGCGAGCGTGGTCGAAGTGCGTCCGGTCGAACTGACGGCGATGACGACATCGCCGGGGCCGAGGAGGCGCGTCGCGATCATGGCCGACAGGTAGTCCTGGATGCCGATGGTCGTCACGCCGACCGCGCGCAGACGGAAGACTGCGTCGGCGGCGACCGTCGACGACGGGCCGGCCCCGAATGCGATGACCTGTCGCGCAGACTGGATCGTGCGGACCGCTTCATCGAACGCAGGGAGTTCGACGGCCCCGCCGAGCGCTGTCAGTGCGTCGGTGCCTGCGCGGATGGATGTCTCGAGCACCGTGGCCGACGTCGCATCCGCAGCAAGCACCTCGGGCGGCGCGAAGAACCGGGTGGTGCCCCGGGCGCGTGCGATCTCGATCTTGAGTTCGGTGAACCCGGTGAACCCGATCGCACGCGCGGCGCGGACCACGCTCGGTGGCGAAACGCCCGCACGAGCGGCAACCTGCGCGGTGGTACTGGCACCGACGAACAAGGGATCGGCGAGCAGCAGAGCCACCACCTTCGCTTCGCTGGCAGCCAGATCGCCGCAGCGGGCCTGGATGCTCCCCAGCCATTGCCCGAGTCGCCCTTCTTCCGAAGAAACTCCATTACCAACTTCATCGATCATATGGAATATATTACATTGCTCTTCCGAAGCAGACAACCGCCGCATGAGCAGGTGCTCTGAAACCGGCCCGCAGGAGTCTTTGCATGAATCCAGAAAGCAGTCCATCCGTGGCCGTCGTGGGTCCGGGTGCCATCGGCACCACGATCGCGGCGGCGCTGCACGAGCTCGGCCGCACGCCGTTGCTGTGCGGCCGCACCCCACGCGATCATCTGGCGCTGCGCGATGGCGATCGCCTCATCACCATTCCCGGTCCGGTCCGGACGGATCCCACCCAGGTCGATCACCCGGTCGACCTCGTCTTCCTGGCCGTCAAGGCGACACAGACCGAGGCAGCCGCGGCCTGGCTGGGCGCATTGACCGGTCCGGAAACCGTGGTGTGCGTTCTGCAGAACGGCGTCGAGCAGTTGGAGGGGGTCGCTCCGCACTGCCCACGTGGGCGGATCGTGCCCGCCGTCGTGTGGTCTCCTGCACAGGCGCAACCCGATGGTTCGGTGCACTTGCGCGGCGACGCTCGCCTCAGCCTGCCGGACACGCCGGCTTCCCGCCTGATCGCCGACGCAATGAAAGGCACCCGCTGTTTTGTCGAGCTGGCGGCGGACTTCAAAACCCTGGCCTGGCGCAAGCTGCTGCAGAACGCGGTGGCGGGGCTCATGGCGCTCACGCATCGCCGCTCTGGCATGTTCGGCCGGTCCGACATCTCCAGGCTCACCCTGGGCTATCTGCAGGAATGTCTGGCGGTGGCACGCGCCGAGGGCGCCGAGCTCGGCGATGAGGTCCCGCAGTCGATCCTCGACAAGTTCCAGGCATCTCCCGCCGACATGGGCACGTCCATCCTCACGGATCGGGAAGCCGGCAGGCCACTCGAATGGGACATTCGCAACGGCGTCGTCTCACGCCGCGGCCGGACGCACGGCCTTCCGACGCCGATCGGCGACGTCTTGGTGCCGCTCCTCGCGGCTGCGAGCGACGGACCTGGTTGATTTTTGCCTTCGCGCTCGCTGTCTTCCGCTCCGCCGGCATGTTGCCAGGTCCTTAGCGGCGGTTGTCCGCTTGGGCTCCTCGCTGATCATGCCGCCTGACCTCGTCGCTTCAAACAAGCTCTAGGGGCCGCGCCTTTGTGCACCGCTTCGCCGACGACGGGCGCAGCCCTAGAGCGTGTGTCCATGACGTGATGCGACCGAAAATGGCGGGTTTGCCATGGCGCGTTGGAGTGTCTTGCATAGCGACCATGAGCATTTCGCTTCGGGGCCGTATGAAGGCATTCGTAGATGCAGGTTGCCGTCCGGCGCAGTGGCAATGCCCGCGGCATGCGGCACTGCGGAATGGACGGCACAGGCCCGCCTCACGATGGTGAAAGCGCATTGACCGCACGAGTCCCCAGGGCAGGAGGCGAGATCTGGGTTGATGTACCGCTTGTCTGCAAGCAACAGGTTGAAGCGCGATTGAGCGGGCGGCGAGGCAGCTCGCCGGTCAATGCTTGCGCCCCCTCCATCCGGAAGACGGAACAGTTTCAGGAACATCGCGGAAGATGCCAAGCGAACACTGGTTCACTTCGTCGGTCGTCCGAAATAGCGTCCGGACTTGACCGAGAACCCGAATGCGCAGGCCCACCATGCAATCAGCCCAGTCATGGGCCCGAACGCAAGCACAAGTCCCGTAGAGGCCAAAAAGCAATAGAAGCCATGCCGCAAGAGGCCTCGGACTGCGCTTGACCGTCAGTGCGATGACCGGACTCTCGGGAGCACAGTAGGGATTTCGCTGCTTGGCTTGCTCGCTTGATTGGAGGCGCTCAAGTCGATGCGGGCGACAGGCCGCGCACTGCGCTGCGTCGCACATTGCCCAGAGCGTGGACAAACGTCTCGGCGCTCGATGGCCGAGCAGACGATCTTGCAAGGAAAGGCTGCATCCGCGGATGCACGTGGGCTGCACGCGCAAAGCACATCGACACGGTAGTACTTGCTTCCGACATTCCCCATGCCAAGCGCGGGTTGAAACTTGCGGCGTGGCACTTGGCAGATTAGAAGGTGGAGGACTAGCTTGGTTTGTGGCTCGCACAGAGCCGAGGGAGACCCAAGGAATGACCCGCAGCTTCATCGCCCACAGCGAACTGGGCGAGCGCCTCAAGTTCCGTTCCATGACCGGACAGGAACGGATCTCCACGCTGTTCGAGTACAGGGTGCGCCTGATCAGCGACACCTCGGACATCGCCGCCAAGCGCTTGCTGGGCAAGGACATCAGCATCGAAGTGGATCTGGCCACCGAACTCGGTGGTGCAGGCAAGCGCTTTCTCAACGGGCAGGTCACGCAGTTCACCTACGTCGGCAAGGACGACGGCGACATGCACATCTACGAGGCGGTGCTGCAACCCTGGCTCTGGTACGCGACACGCCGCTCGGACTTCAAGATCTTCCAGTTCAAGACCGTCCCAGAGATGCTCCACGAGGTGCTCGGCCGCTATGGCTTCCCCATCGTGGACAGGTTCAGCGGCAGCTACCGCACCTGGGACTACTGCGTCCAGTATGCGGAGACGGATTTCAACTTCGCAAGCCGCCTGATGGAACTCGAAGGTCTCTACTACTTCTTCGAGCACGCGCAGGGCAGCCACAAGCTTGTGCTGTGCGACTCCATGGCATCGCACGTCGGCCTGGCCCACGGTCCCGCGAAGATCCCCTACCATGCGGGCGTCCTCGCAGCACAGGTCCTTGAACAGGACTTCATCGACACCTGGGGCCACTACGAAGACATCGCCTCGGGCCACTTTGCGGCGGACGACTACGACTTCAAGAAGCCCAACGCCGAGATAGATACGACGCGCCAGCAGCCTGCGGGCCACGACCGGGATCACTACGAGCTCTACGACTGGCCGGGTGGTTACACCGAGATGAGCGATGGCGAAAACTACGCGCGCGTGCGCATCGAGCAGCAAGGCGCGCGACGTGAGGTGATCACCGGGCACGGCAACCTGCGACACTTGGCGCCAGGCTACCTGTTCGAGCTGACGCGCCATCCACGCTCGCAGGAGAACCGGCGCTACCTGATCGAAGCCGTCACCTACGACTTCGAGGAAAACGCACTGCGCCAGATCGGCGCTGCCGATGCCGCCTATGCCGAGGGCACCAGCGGCACGAGCTACCGCCAGACCTTCGAGGTCCTTCCCGACAGCGCCAGCTACCGCGCCGCGCGTGTCACGCCCAAGCCGCGCACAACCGGCCCGCAGACCGCCGTGGTCGTGGGCCCCGCGGGCGAGGAGATTCACACCGACGAGTACGGCCGCATCAAGGTGCAGTTCCACTGGGATCGCTACGGCAAGATGGACGAGAACTCCTCGTGCTGGATTCGCGTTTCGCAGACCTGGGCCGGCAGCAACTACGGCACCATGCACGTGCCGCGCATCGGCCAGGAAGTGATCGTCGACTTCCTCAACGGCGATCCGGACTACCCGATTGTCACCGGCCGGGTCTACAACGCGGCGCAGATGCCGCCCTGGGAGCTGCCGGCCAACAAGACCCAGTCGGGCATCCTCACGCGTTCCTCGCAGGGAGGAACGCCCGGCGACGGGATGAAGGACTCGCCGGGCACGGCCAACGCACTGCGCTTCGAGGACAAAGCCGGCCAGGAGCAACTGTGGCTGCATGCCCAGAAGGACCAGCTCACCGAGGTCGAGCACGACGAGGACAAGTGGGTTGGCAACGACCGGCGCAAGACCATCGACCGCGACGAGTTCAATACGATCCATCGCGATCGCACCGAGGTCGTGGACCGCAATGAGAAGATCAACGTGCACGGCTGGCGTACCGAAGAGGTTGACCAGGACGAGACCATCACCATCCACCAGAACCGCAAGGAACGCGTGGACCTCAACGAGACGATCTCCATCGGCAAGTTCAAGATGCAGACGGTGGGAATGGGCTATACCCAGAACGTCGGCGTCTTCAAGGTCATGTCGATCGGTATGGCCTACATGGAGAACATCGGCATCAGCATGATGACCAACGTGGGCAAGACCCAGAGTCTCAACGTCGGTGAAAAGCAGACCGTCCAGATCGGACAGGTGCGTGAGACCGACATCGGCAAGAACGACACGCTCAGGGTGGGTGACACGCTCCAGCTGCATGGCAAGAAGGTCGCCATCTCCGCTGACGACGAGATCACGCTGAGCTGTGGCTCCAGCACCATCCGGATCACCGCCGGCCAGATCGAGATCCTGTCCCCGCTGGACAAGCTCAACTGCTAGCAGCTCGATGCTTTCTTCACCATCGACCCCGAGCGACAAGGACTCTGCAGGAGTGAAAGCCAAATGAGCGGCAAACCAGCAGCGCGGATCACCGACATCGTATCCGGAGGCAAGATCGTCAGCGGTTCGCGCACCGTACTCATCGGCAGCCAGGGCGGCATCGCCTGCTCGGAGTGCCCGGGTGGCGTCACGGTCGGCAACCCGGTGA
>NZ_JBQEQC010000052.1:0-6545 GCF_052044195.1 Variovorax sp. 22077 | reverse complement strand
CATCGACACGGCAGCCCTGAAGCAGAAGCTGGGCGAGGCGCTGCCGGACTACATGGTTCCGAGCGTGATCGTGGAGTTGCAGGCGTTGCCGCTGAACGCGAACGGGAAGGTGGACCGTAAGGCGCTCCCCGTCCCCGCCATCACCAGCGACAAACCCTACGAGGCCCCGCAAGGCCCCATCGCCGAAACCATCGCCGCCATCTGGGCCGAAGTGCTGCAGATGGAGAAGGTCGGCATCCATGACAACTTCTTCGACCTCGGCGGGCACTCTCTGCTGCTGGTCCGCGTGCACCGCCTGCTCGAAGACAGGCTGCGCACTCCCGTCGCCCTGGTCCAGCTTTTCAAGTACCCCACGGTCGGTTCGCTGGCCCAGTGGATGGAGCGCGGCGCCGCCGAACCCGCGGCGTCTTCGCCCACGGCCGGCGACGACCGTGCGCTGCGCCAGCGCGCCGCCTTGCTTCAACGTCGCAAATCCGCGGAAAGAGTCAACTGA
This sequence comes from Variovorax sp. 22077, assembly GCF_052044195.1. Classification (NCBI taxonomy): domain Bacteria; kingdom Pseudomonadati; phylum Pseudomonadota; class Betaproteobacteria; order Burkholderiales; family Comamonadaceae; genus Variovorax; species Variovorax sp. 22077. The sequence goes on along the minus strand of NZ_JBQEQC010000052.1, from coordinate 6,052 downwards.
TGAACACCATCAACGAACAGGCCGGGCAGGCCGATGCGGCCGCCACTACCGGCATCGAGATCGCCATCGTCGGCATGGCGGGGCGCTTCCCGGGCGCCGACGATGTCGACGCGTTCTGGCGCAACATCCGCGACGGCGTGGAGTCCGTCGCCGGCTTCACCGACGAGCAGCTGCGCGCCCGAGGAATTTCGCAGGAGCTGCTCGACGATCCGGCCTATGTGAAGGCGGGCGTCCAGTTCAAGGGCTTCGACCAGTTCGATGCCGGCTTCTTCGGTTACTCGCCGCGCGAGGCCGAGTATCTCGATCCGCAGCAGCGCATCTTCCTGGAGTGCGCGTGGGCTGCGCTGGAGCACGCCGGCTGCGACGCGCACAGCTGGCCGGGCAAGATCGGCGTCTACGCGGGCGAGGGCCCCAACCTGTACCTCATGCGGCACCTGCTGCCGGCGTTCGGCCTGGGTGACGGGCGAGGCATCGCCGACCTGCTGGGCCTGATGAGCGGCAACTCCGGCGGATCGCTGTGCACCCGCGTGGCCTACAAGCTCAACCTGCGTGGCCCGGCCGTCACGGTGCAGACCGCCTGCTCGACCTCGCTTGCCGCGGTGCACACAGCCTGCCAGTCGCTGCTGGGCTACGACTGCGACATGGCACTTGCCGGCGGCGTGTGGCTCAACCTGCTGCAGGACAACGGATACCTCTACCAGGCCGGAGCCATTCTTTCGCCCGATGGCCACTGCCGCGCCTTCGATGAGAAGGCCGCGGGCACGGTGATCGGCAGCGGCGCGGGCATCGTGGTGCTCAAGCGCCTCGACGACGCGCTGCGCGACGGCGACACCATCCACGCCGTCATCAAGGGCAGTGCCGCCAACAACGACGGCGCCGACAAGGTCGGCTTCACCGCGCCCAGCGTGAACGGGCAGGCCGAGGCCATCCGCGCTGCCCAGCTGATCGCCGGCGTGCCCGCCGAATCCGTGGGCTACATCGAGACGCACGGCACCGGCACGGTGCTCGGCGACCCCATCGAACTGGCCGCGCTGACGCAGGCCTTCCATGCCGATTCAGGCCGCACCGGGTACTGCGCCATCGGCTCCGTCAAGACCAACGTAGGCCACCTCGATGCTGCGGCTGGCGTCACCGGCCTCATCAAGACGGTGATGGCGCTGAAGCACAGGACGCTGCCGGCGAGCCTGCATTTCGAACGGCCCAATCCGCAGATCGACTTCGCGGCGAGCCCGTTCTACGTCAATGCCGCCACCAAGGCATGGCCCGCGGGCACCACGCCGCGACGGGCGGGCGTCAGCTCGTTCGGCATCGGCGGTACCAATGTGCATGTGGTGCTCGAAGAGGCACCGGCTGTGAAACCGGCCGAAGGATCGTCCAGCTGGCAGGTGCTGCCGCTGTCGGCCCAGAACGCTTCCGCGCTGCAGCAGGCCGGCCGGCAACTGGGCCGCCATCTCGAAGCGTCGAGCGACCAGTCGCTTGCAGACATCGCGCACACGCTGCAGAGCGGCCGTCGTGCGCAGCCGTTGCGCGCGGCCATCGTCGCCAACGGCAATGCCATGGCCGCACAGACACTGCTGTCGTCCGAGGGCGGGTTCGAGCAAGTGATGCGCGCGCCAGCCACCGCACCCGAGGTTGCCTTCCTTTTTCCCGGCGGCGGCACGCAGCACGCCAACATGGGCGCGGCTCTGTACCGCGACGACCCGGTGTTTCGCGGCGAAGTCGACCGCTGCTGCGCTCTGCTGAACGATGCGATGGGCATGGACCTGCGCCAGCTGCTGTACCCGGCGGCCGGTGCCGAAGCCGCAGCCGATCACAAGCTGTCGTGCATCGAATACACGCAGCCGGTGCTGTTCATCGTCGAGTACGCGATGGCCCGCGCCTGGATGGCGCGCGGCGTGCAGCCCGCGGTGATGCTGGGCCACAGCCTCGGCGAATACGTGGCGGCCTGCCTGGCCGGCGTGTTCAACCTGGAAGACGCGCTGCGCATCGTCACCGCGCGCGGCCGCCTGATGCAGTCGATGCCCGCCGGCGCGATGACGGCCATCGCGCTGACCGAGGCCGAGCTCGCACCGTTCCTCCAGGCCGGCTGCGACATCGCGGCGATCAATGGCGAGCAGCTGTGCGTGCTCGCGGGGCCGTTGCAGGCCGTCGAGGCGGCCGAGAAGCAGCTGTCCGCCCGCGGCCTGCTGCCGCGCCGCCTGCATGTCGCCATTGCGTCGCACTCGGCCATGACCGAGTCCATCGTGGCGGAACTGCAGCAGGTGGTCGCGTCGGTGCCGCGCCATGCGCCGCGCATCCCGTTCATCTCCAACGTCACCGGCAAGCCGATCACTGCTGAACAGGCTGTGGACCCTGCCTACTGGGGGAGCCATCTGCGCAGTACCGTGCGCTTCGCCGACGGGCTGGCCGTGCTGTTCGAGGCGCCCGGCCGAGTCGTGCTCGAAGTGGGCCCTGGCGAAACGCTGACCGGGCTCGCGCGCCAGCATCCGCTGGCTGTGTCGGCCGCGGGCATCTGGGCCAGCCAGGCACATCCGCAGCAGCAGGCCCGCAACGAGCGGCAACTGGCCAGCGTCACCGGCGCGCTCTGGTGCGCCGGCGTGGAGATCGACTGGGCCGCCTGCCGCGCAGGCCAGCCGCGTCGGCAGGTACCGCTGCCTACCTATCCGTTCCAGCGCCAGTCGTATTGGGTCGAAGCGGGCAGTTTCGAGGGCGGTGCCAAGGCCGGTACGACAGGCGCGCCGACCGACGCGTTCTACGTGCCCACCTGGAAGCGCACCGAACCGCTGCTGCCCGTGCAGACCCCTGCGCCGGCCGGCACATGCACGCTGGTGTTCGGCGAGACACGCAGCCTCACGGACAGCCTCATCCGCCACCTGCACCAGGATGCCGACACGCACCCGGTGGTCTGGGCGGAACATGGGCCGGCTTTCGTGGAGATCAGCCCGCGCCACTACGCGGTGCGTCCGGGTGAGCGTGCCGACCACGAGCAGGTGCTGCGCAAGGTGCAGGCCGAGCTGGGACCGGTCTCGAAGATCCATCACTTGTGGGGTGTTGACGACGAACTCGCGGCACCTTCGCAGTCGGACCAGATTCTGGAGCGCGGTTTCTTCAGCCTGCTGGCTCTCGCGCAGGCGCTGGACGCCGTGTCGGGCGGCAGCGAACGCAAGCTGGTGATCCAGGTCGTCGCCAACCAGATGGAGGATGTCAGCGGGCTGGAGCCCCTGTGCCCCGAGAAGGCCACGCTGTTCAGCCTGGCCAAGGTGATCGGACAGGAGTATCCGCACATCGACTGCCGCGTGACCGACGTGGTGTTGCCCGTGCCCGGCAGCGACGCGGAGGCATGGCTGGTGAAGCAGCTCGCGGCCGACATGCCGGCGCGTCATGACGAACCGCTGGTGGCATACCGCGGACCGCATCGCTGGGTGAAGGCCTATGAGCCGCTGGCCCTGCCGGCACCGGGCGCCGGGCCGCAGCAGCGGCTGCGCACGCACGGCGTCTACCTGATCACCGGCGGCCTCGGCGGCGTCGGGCTCTCCGTGGCGCGGCACCTTGCGAAGTCGTGGCAGGCGAAGCTGGTGCTGTTCGGGCGCACCCCGCTGCCGGAGCGCAGCGCCTGGGAATCGCTGGCCGCATCGCCCGAGCAGCCGGAGGCATTGCGCCGGAAGCTGCTGCAGCTGCTGGAACTCGAGGCGCTGGGCGGCGAAGTGCTCGTGCTGTCGGCAGACGTGGCCGACGAGGCGCAGATGCAGGCAGCCGCCGCGCAGGCCCGGGCGCGCTTCGGCGCCATCCACGGCGTGATCCATGCCGCGGGCCATGCCAATAGCGGGATGATCGGCCAGCGCACCCGTGCCATGGTCGACGCCGTGTTCGCCCCCAAGTTGCGCGGCACGCAGGCGCTGCTCGAAGCGGTGCGCGAGGACGCACTCGATTTCGTGCTCTTCTGTTCGTCGATTTCCGCCATGGCCGGCGGCCTGGGCATGAGCGACTACGCCGCTGCCAACGCGTATCTCGATGCACTGGCGGCACAGGTGCAGCGCAGCGCCCGCCACGCCGTCTTCTCTGTCAACTGGGACGCCTGGCGCGACCTCGGCATGGCAGCGGGCATGGTGTTGCCCGAAGGCGTCGGCATGGATGGCCCGGAGGGTGCACTGGTGCTGGAGCGTATCGTCAATGGCCCTGCGTTCTCGCAGGTGGTGATCTCCACGACCGACCTGGCGCAGCGCCTCGGCGAACTCGACAGCGGCATGCTCGAGCTGATCGAGTCCGGTCCCCTGGCCCATGCGGGGCGCGCCGGCCGCCGCAACCATCCGCGCCCTGCACTCGACACACCCTACGTTGCGCCCGATGGCGACCTCGAAACCGGGCTCGCGGCGGTCTGGCAGGACATGCTGGGCATCACCGCCGTCGGCATCCACGACAACCTGTTCGAACTGGGGGGCGATTCGCTGCTTGCCATCCAGATCCTGGCGCGCGTGCGCAAGGCCTACGAGATCGAACTCCACCCGGCCGCCTTCTTCAAGGCGCCAACCATCGCCGACCTGGCCCTGCTGGTCGAGACCCGCCTGATCGAAGAGATCGAGAACGGCGAAAGCAGCAAGAGCAAAGCCCCGGCCGATGCCGCCACCGTCTGAAACAAGCACCGCAATGCCCGAAATCCAGGATATCTCCGCACGCCGCGCCAGCCTGAGCGCCGAACAACGCGCCAGGCTGAAAGAGCGGCTGCGCGGCGCGCACGTGGCCGGCACGCGCGAAACCGAAAGCGCCATTCCCCCGCGTCCGCAGAAAGAGCGGGCACCGCTGTCCTTCGCCCAGCGCCGCCAGTGGTTCCTGTGGAAGCTGGACCCGGCCCGCACGGCCTATCACCTGAGCGGCGGCCTGGCGCTCTCGGGGAATCTGGATGTCGAGGCCCTGCGCGCGAGCGTGCAGGCGCTGGTCGACCGACACGAGTCGCTGCGCACCGTCTTCCGTGAGGAAGGCGATGGCGAAGTGGAGCAGGTCATTCTGGATACCCTGCCGGTCGCGCTGCCCTGCATCGACCTGAGCACGTTGGAGGCCGAGGCCCGCGAGGCCGCCATCGAGCATGAGGTGCGCGGCATTCGCACCGAGCCCTTCGACCTCACGCGCGGCCCGCTGATGCGCACCGTGCTGCTGAAGACCGGTGCGCAGGCGCATCGGTTGCTGGTCGTGATGCACCATATCGTGTCCGACGGATGGTCCGTGCAGCTCACGCTGGACGAACTGGCTGCGCAGTACGCAGCACGTGTGCGGGGGCGTCCGATGGCCCAGCCCGCGCTGCCTGTGCAGTACGCCGACTACGCCGTCTGGCAGAACCAGTGGCTCGAAAGCGGAGAGGGCGAACGCCAGCTCGCGTGGTGGCGCGATCACCTTGGCACCGAGCAGCCGGTGATCTCCCTGCACACCGACCGGCCGCGCAAGGCCGATGGCCGCTATGGCTCGGCGCGCGTCACGGTCGCGTTGCCGGCCGATACCGTCGCACGCCTGCGCCAGCAGGCCCAGGGGCAGGGCGCGACGCTGTTCATGGCGTTGCTCGCTGGTTTCAATGCGCTGCTGTTCCGGCACACGGGGCAGACCGATGCGCGCGTCGGCGTGCCCATTGCCAACCGCAACCGGGCGGAGACGGCGGGCGTCGTGGGGTTCTTCGTCAACACGCAGGTGCTGCGTGCGCGTATCGATGCGCGCATGACGCTGGCAGAGTTGTTCGTGCAGACGCGCGACACGGCGATCGGTGCGCAGACGCACCAGGACCTGCCGTTCGAGCAACTGGTCGGGGCGTTGCGGCCCGAACGCAGCCTCAGCGCAAACCCGCTGTTCCAGGTGATGTTCAACCATGTCCGGCGCGACCATCGTTCGCTGGCCGAGTGGCCGGGCGTATCGGTGCAGCGACTGGACTTCGAGGAAGAGGACGCGCAGTTCGAGCTGACGCTGCAGACGCTGGAACTCGAGGACGGCAGCGTGGAGGCGACGCTTCTCTATGCATCGGAGCTGTTCGACCGGGAGACGGTGGAGCGGATGGCCGGGCACTACCTGTCGG
>NZ_JBQEQC010000051.1:0-7608 GCF_052044195.1 Variovorax sp. 22077 | reverse complement strand
CTGGATGTCTATCCCGTACTCTTCATCGCCCAGCTTGAAGGTCACCACCTCCAGGCGGCTCACGCCGGCGGCGGAAGAGCCCGAGGCGGCTTGTTGCATGGGATCTCTTGCCTTGTTCAGCATCTTTTCTTCTCCGGTTTGAATGGGGTTGCGTGGTTTCTTCAGGCGGGTTCCGCCACGGCCTCGGCGGCCTCGGCCCTGAAGACGCGCACGGCTTTCACCAGGCCATCGGCCTGTTCCTGCAATGACTGGGCTGCGGCGGAAGCCTCCTCGACCAGCGCGGCGTTCTGCTGCGTCACCTGGTCCATCTGCGTGATCGCCTGGTTGATCTGCTCGATGCCCGACGTTTGTTCCTGGCTGGCCGCGGTGATCTCGCCCATGATGTCGGTCACACGCTTCACGCTGCCCACGATCTCTTCCATCGTGCGGCCGGCCTCCTCGACCTGCTTGCTGCCTTCCTCGACCTTCTCCACCGAGTCGCCGATCAGGGTCTTGATTTCCTTGGCTGCTGCAGCAGAGCGTTGGGCCAGGCTGCGGACTTCGGAGGCGACGACTGCAAAGCCGCGGCCCTGCTCGCCTGCTCGGGCTGCTTCGACGGCAGCATTAAGAGCGAGGATGTTCGTCTGGAAGGCGATGCCATCGATCACGCCGATGATGTCGACGATCTTCTTGGACGACGCATTGATCGAGCCCATGGTGTCGACAACCTGCGAGACGACGCTGCCGCCCTTGACTGCGACTTCAGAAGCCGACACCGCCAGCTGATTGGCTTGACGCGCGTTGTCCGCGTTCTGCTTGACGGTCGAGGTCAGCTCTTCCATCGAAGCCGCCGTCTGCTCCAGCGAACTCGCCTGCTGTTCGGTGCGAGAAGACAGGTCCTGGTTGCCCGATGCGATCTGGCTCGACGCCGACATCACGCCTGTGACATTGGAGCCCACGTCCGCGACGATGGCGAACAGGTTCGCGCTCATCTGGTTCAGCGCGCGCAGCAGCCCGGTGATCTCGTCGCCGCGCCGCACGTCGAAGCGCACGAGGTCGCCGCCCGCGATGGCACGCGCCACGTGAACCGCTTCGTCGAGCGGCCGGAACACGGTGCGGACCAGGAACTGGCCCAGGCCCAGCCAGGCCAGCGCGAAGCCCGCGCCTCCGGCGGCCATGGCACCCGGCAGCCAGCTCTGCGCGCCGGCCGATGCGACCAGCCGCGACGCCTCCATCCAACCGAGGACACCCAGGCCCAGCGACAACAGCGCCCCCAGGCCGGTGACGCCGAAGACGCGCTGGCGTACGGGAATGCGGCGCAACCGGGCCAGCGGGTCCTTCCAGCCGCGCGAGATCACTTCGCCCTGCAGCAGCTCGATGTCCTTGGCGCGGCCTTCACGGATGCGGGCGTAAAGCGCCTCGGCTTCGGCCACTTCGGCGCGCCCAGGCTTGCTGCGCACGGACATGTAGCCCTGCGTGCGGCCATCTCGGCGGATGGGCGTGACGTTGGCCAGCACCCAGTAGAAGTCGCCGTTCTTGCGGCGATTCTTGATGAGGCCGGTCCAGGGAAGCCCTTGCCCCAGCGTCTGCCACAGGTCGGCGAAGGCCTCGGGCGGCACGTCGGGGTGGCGCACGATGTTGTGCGCCTTGCCCATGAGTTCGGCCGCGGTGAAGCCGCTGGCCTCGACGAAAGCCGGGTTGACGTAGGTGATGCGACCCTTCAGGTCGGTGCGGGACACCAGGGCGGCGTCCGGCGACAGTTCGTACTCGATGCCGGTGACGGGAAGATTGACGCGCATGGTCCGTTCGTCTTTCTTCAGGTCAGGGCCGGGCGTTGTTGCGCGACCAGGTCCATCTGCGCGATCGCCTGATTGATCCGCTCGATGCCCGGGATCAGGGCCATCGGCGGCAGTGCCGCCGCGATGCCCGCGCCCGGACGAATGCCGTTTGTCAGATCCTTCAAGCTCATACCTCTTTCTTCCTTCTCTAGCGTGAGACCGTGCCGCCGCATTCGATGGATGCGCCAGCACCGTCGTTCTGATATCGGCAGGTACGCGCCAGAGTTGAGCCCTTTGTCATCAGAAAGTGGTCCATTCGTTACCATCGGCGCCGCTCATGACCAACTGGTGCATGGGATTGCCCCGCTTCTCGCCGCGCGGGGAGATCGCCTTTGCCGGCTTCGTGGGCTTCGCAATGGGAGTGATCGTGCTGAAGCTGGGGCGCCGCATGGCGCCGGCATCGGGGTCCAGCTTGAAAATGCCCACGGTCTGCACGAGGCTGCCGGCCTGCTCCTGCAGCGACTGGGCTGCGGCGGAAGCCTCTTCGACCAGAGCGGCGTTCTGCTGTGTGACCTGGTCCATCTGCGTGATTGCCTGGTTGATCTGCTCGATGCCGGAGGTCTGCTCCTGGCTCGCAGCAGTGATCTCGCCCATGATGTCGGTCACGCGCTTCACGCTGCCGACGATTTCGTCCATGGTGCGGCCGGCCTCTTCAACCTGCTTGCTGCCTTCTTCGACCTTCTCCACCGAGTCGCCGATCAGGGTCTTGATCTCCTTGGCTGCCGCAGCGGAGCGTTGGGCCAGGCTGCGGACTTCCGAAGCGACGACTCCGAAGCCACGGCCTTGTTCGCCGGCACGTGCAGCTTCAACGGCAGCATTGAGCGCAAGGATGTTGGTCTGGAAGGCGATGCCATCGATCACGCCGATGATGTCGACGATCTTCCTGGACGACGCATTGATCGAGCCCATGGTGTCCACCACTTGCGACACCACCATGCCGCCCTTCGTGGCGACTTCGGAGGCGAAGACGGCGAGTTGGTTGGCCTGCCGGGCGCTGTCGGCGTTCTGCTTGACTGTCGAGGTCAGTTCCTCCATCGAGGCGGCGGTCTGCTCAAGCGAGCTCGCCTGCTCTTCGGTGCGCGACGACAGGTCCTGGGTGCCGGACGCGATCTGGCTCGAAGCCGTCGCGATCGTGTCCGTGCCGAGGCGGACTTCGCCGACCACCTTGGCGAGGCTCGTGTTCATGTCCTTCAGCGCCTGCATGAGCCGGCCGGCCTCGTCGCGGCTTTCAACGCGGATGTCCACGCGCAGGTCGCCGGAGGCCACGGTCTCTGCCGCTTCGACTGCATGGCGCAGGGGCCGCACGATGCCCGCACTCAGTCGCCAGGCGAAGAGCGCGCCCAGCACGACGGCAACCGCAGCCAGCGACAGAAGCATGATCCGGCCTGAAAAATAGTCTTCGGCGATGTCGCGGGCAGCCGCGTCGATCTCGTCGTGCTGGTGCTGGTCCACCTTGTCGACTGCGCTGCCATAGGCGGCCAGCGCCTCGGAGAAAGTGGTGTCGACCATCTTCTGCGCTTCTTCGATCTGGCCCCGGTCCTTGAGCATGGTCAGGTTCGTCACGATCTCGCGCACCTTGGTTCGCGCGACCATGACCTGTTCGTAGAGCGCTTTCTCCTCGGGCGTGCTCAGCTTCGACTGGAACTCCTTCTGAACCGACGAGATGCGCTCCATGCCGGTCGACTGGAGCTTGGCGAAATAGGCTTCGAGCCTGGTATCCGGCGCCTTGATCATGGCGATGGTGGCGACCGAGGTCGACCTGAGAGTGCTCTGCCATTCGCCGGCCAGGCGCTCCTTCGTCAACGCCTGCGTCATCATCCTCTCGGTGGCCTGGCTCACGTGGGCGAGCCTCCACAGCCCGATGCCGGCCATGCAGGCCACAAGCAACAGCATCACCGCAAAGCCCAGGCCCAGGCGGGTGCTGATTCTCAGGTCCTTGAATTTCATACTTCCTCTTCTGATGACAGGGGACGGCACCCATGCCTGCGCGATGCGCAACACCGTCACACCGTTATCGGCCTCGGAATCTCGGACCTTCAATTTGTTAACTCAGAACTCCGTCCAGTCACCTTTGTCGTCGCCGGCCATGGCGAGTTGTGGCGCGGCAGAGGGCTGCTTGCGCGTCGGCAGGGCCTGGGCGGACCGCCTCGGCGTGGGCCTGGCGGGCTTGGGGATCGGCGTGATGCGCGTGAACCCGGGGCGCACGGTGGCGACGGCATTTGCGTCGAGCTTGAAGATGCTCACCGACTTGACGAGGCTGCCGGCCTGCTCCTGCAGCGACTGGGCTGCGGCGGAAGCCTCTTCGACCAGCGCCGCGTTCTGCTGCGTGACCTGGTCCATCTGCGTGATCGCCTGGTTGATCTGCTCGATGCCCGACGTTTGTTCTTGGCTGGCAGCGGTGATCTCGCCCATGATGTCCGTCACGCGCTTCACGCTGCCGACGATTTCGTCCATGGTGCGGCCGGCCTCCTCGACCTGCTTGCTGCCTTCTTCGACCTTCTCGACGGAATCGCCGATCAGGGTCTTGATCTCCTTGGCGGCTGCAGCGGAGCGTTGAGCCAAGCTGCGCACTTCGGAAGCGACAACTGCAAAGCCACGGCCCTGCTCGCCTGCGCGGGCTGCTTCAACTGCAGCATTGAGCGCAAGGATGTTCGTCTGGAACGCGATGCCATCGATCACGCCGATGATGTCGACGATCTTCTTGGACGACGCATTGATCGAGCCCATGGTGTCGACCACCTGCGAGACGACGCTGCCGCCCTTGACCGCAACTTCGGAGGCCGACACCGCCAGCTGGTTGGCTTGACGCGCGTTGTCCGCGTTCTGCTTGACGGTCGAGGTCAGTTCTTCCATCGACGCAGCCGTCTGCTCCAGCGAACTCGCCTGCTCTTCCGTACGCGACGAAAGATCCTGGTTGCCCGATGCGATCTGCGCCGACGCCGTCGCGATCGTGTCCGTGCCGGTGCGCACCTCGCTGACGATCTTCACGAGGCTTTCGTTCATCTCCTTGAGGGCATGCATCAGCCGGCCCGTCTCGTCCTTGGACGCCACCTCGATGCGCGAGCTGATATCGCCCGCCGCGACCTTCTCGGCCACCTGCACGGCCTGGCCGATGGGGCGGGTGATGGAGCGCGTGATGAGCCATGCGATGGCTGCCCCGATGAGAACTGCAAGGCAGCCCAGCGCCAGCATGAGGTTGCGCGACCATGCGTAGCCGGCGGCGGCTTCGTCGTTGGCTTCCTGCGAACGCTTTTCCTGATGTTCGGCCATCGCATCGAGTTCTGCGAGCACAGACCTCACCGCGGGTTGGAACTTCGAGATGAAGAGCGACGTCGCCTCTTCGTTGTTGTTCTGCAGGCCCAGCTCGCTGAGGCGCGCGTTCAAGGGCACCAGCACGGCCACCTTCTCGTCGATGCGTGCAAGGAGCGTCTTGCCTTCGGCGGTCGTCAGCAGCTTCTCCAGCACGGCGCGGCTCGTGGTGAAGCGATCGCGCGCAGCGGCGATCTTCTTCATCTCCTCGCGCATCGCGCCATCTTCGGTCAGGAGGATCATGTTGCCGTCGAGGATGGCGATGTCGCGGATCGCGTCCACCATCTTGTTGACCGAGGCCACCTTGACGTTGTTGCCGGTGACGATGCCGTTCAGCCGCGTCTGGATGTCGGTCATCGCATTGAGACCAAGGACCGCGATGCCGGCCAGGAGAAGAAGCACTGCTGCAAAGCCCGCGCCGAGGCGCGTGCCGATCTTGAGATTGAGAAACGAGTTCATGGGGAGAGGTTTTTTTCGGAAATCTTCGTGTTGACGTGCTCGAGCAGCCGGTCGAGCCGGTCCGACACCTTGGCCGCGTCATGGGTCGAACGGGTGACCGAACGCATGACGAGCCAGACGATGGCGATCGCGGTAAGCAGGGCCGCCACGCCGAGCACGAACACTGTCTGTTGCGCCCACTCGTAGCCGGCACCCGCCTGGAAGCCGAGGCTCAGCGCGATGACCAGGAGGAGCAACAGGATGGCGAAGCGCGCGCCGATGCGCAGGGCTCGCCTGGGACTGATACGCGTACGCATGGATCTTCAGGCCGGCAGGGCTTCCTCTTGTGCGTCGAGCTTGAATGTGCTGACTGCGCGCACGAGGCTGTCGGCCTGTTCCTGAAGCGACTGGGCTGCGGCGGAAGCCTCTTCGACCAGCGCGGCGTTCTGCTGCGTGACCTGGTCCATCTGCGTGATTGCCTGGTTGATCTGCTCGATGCCCGACGTTTGTTCTTGGCTGGCCGCGGTGATCTCGCCCATGATGTCGGTCACACGCTTCACGCTGCCCACGATCTCTTCCATCGTGCGGCCGGCCTCTTCGACCTGTTTGCTGCCCTCTTCGACCTTCTCCACCGAGTTGCCGATCAGGGTCTTGATCTCTTTAGCGGCTGAAGCGGAGCGTTGGGCCAGGCTGCGGACTTCCGAAGCGACGACAGCGAAGCCACGGCCCTGCTCGCCCGCCCGGGCTGCTTCGACGGCAGCATTGAGCGCAAGGATGTTCGTCTGGAAGGCGATGCCATCGATCACGCCGATGATGTCGACGATCTTCTTGGACGACGCATTGATCGAGCCCATGGTGTCGACCACCTGGGACACGACGCTGCCGCCCTTGACCGCGACTTCGGAGGCAGACACCGCCAGCTGGTTCGCCTGACGCGCGTTGTCCGCGTTCTGCTTGACCGTCGAGGTCAGCTCCTCCATCGAGGCCGCCGTTTGTTCGAGCGAACTCGCCTGCTCCTCCGTCCGCGAAGAAAGATCCTGATTCCCCGCCGCGATCTGCCGCGAGGCGACTGCGATCGAGTCCGTGGACGCCTTGATGCGCGTCACCAGGTCGGTCAGCGTGTCCTCCATCTCGCCCATGCCGCGCAGCAGCCGGCCGAAGTCGCCGCCGCGTTCGGTCTCGAATTCCTGGCTCAGGTCACCGGATGCCACGGTCTCGGCGATCAGCAGCGCTTCGCCGATGGGCTGCACGATGCTGCGCGTCAGCAGCCATGCGGTCACAGTGCCGGCAGCCAGCGCGAGGCAGGCGAGGACCACGATCCAGGTGCGACCCGTGCGGTATTGCGCGTCGATGGCGGCGGCGGTCCTGTCGATCTCCCGCTGCTGGAAGTCCACCATGGCGCGGATGCTCGCGTCGTAGGCATCGAGCGCAGGCATCAGCTGCGCGTCGGTCAGCGTCGTCGCCTCGTCCTTGCGGCCATCGGCCTTGAGCTTGAGGACCTGGTTGCGCAGCTCGACATAGTCGCCGCGCTTCTTCTTGATGTCGGCGCTCAGCGCCAGTTCCTCGGGCGACGCCAGCGCCGCCTCGAGCTTCTTCTGCGTCTCGGTGATGACGGCGCTGGTGGCCGAGATGTTCTTCTGCAGGTAGGCCTGCACGGTCGGGTCTTCGCTCTTGAGCAGCGAGAAGGTGCGCACGCTGTTGGTGTTGGTGGCCAGCTGCCATGCGGCCGCGAGCCGCTCCTTGGCCAGCGATGCACCGGCCATCGCCTGCGTGGCCTCGCCCACGGCCTGCAGCCGCAGAACGCCGATGCCGGCGATGAGCACCACCAGCGCCAGCACGCATGCGAAGACGGCGCCCATGCGCCGCCCCACGGTCCAGTTCTTCATCATGTACCTGTCTCCTCTCGGAACCTCTGTTGTAGTCGTCGTGCGGGTTCGGGGATGAATCGGACGCTCAGGCGGCGATCTTCTCGACCAGGCCCATCTCCTGGCTGGACATGAGCCGGTCGATGTCCACCAGGATCAGCATCCGCTCGTCCAGCGTG
>NZ_JBQEQC010000050.1:0-8051 GCF_052044195.1 Variovorax sp. 22077 | reverse complement strand
CGGCCTGAAGCTCTCGGGCGGCGAGAAGCAGCGCGTGGCCATCGCGCGCACGCTGCTGAAGAACCCGCCGATCGTGATCTTCGACGAGGCCACCTCGGCGCTCGATTCGGCCAACGAGCGTGCCATCCAGTCGGAGCTCAAGAGCGCCGCGCAGGACAAGACCACGCTGGTCATCGCGCACCGGCTGTCGACGGTGGTCGATGCGCACGAGATCCTGGTGCTCGAAAGCGGAGTGATCGTCGAGCGCGGCACGCATGCCGAACTGCTCGCGAAGCAGGGCCGCTACGCCCAAATGTGGAATCTGCAGAAGATCGAAGGGTACGAGCAAACAACAAGTGCGCCTTCCTCTCCTCCCTCTGCAGAGTCAAGTCACGCACAAGACTGTCATTGAATCCTTACCTACCTGGAATCGCACACCCATGGACCTGACAAAGTTGTTCTCGCTCAAGGGCCGCACGGCGCTCATCACGGGAGGATCGCGCGGCATCGGCCGGATCATCGCGCAGGCCTATCTGATACAGGGCGCCCGGGTCTACATTTCGGCGCGCGGTGCCGAAGACTGCGACCGCACTGCGACGGAGCTTTCGGAGTATGGAGAGGTTTTCTCATTGCCCGCCGATGTCTCCACGCTGGACGGCGCGCGAGAACTCTCGAATACCTACGCGAAACGCGAAGACGCACTGGACATCCTTGTCAACAATGCGGGAACGGCCTGGGGGGCGCCCTTTGACGAGTTTCCCGAGTCAGGATGGGACAAGGTGGTGGACTTGAACCTCAAGACACCCTTCTTTCTGACCCAGTGCCTGGCGCCCTTGCTGCGCAAGACTGCGACGCAGAACCTACCGAAAGTGATCAACATTGCTTCGGTTGATGGCATCTCGGTGGGGCCCCGGGAGACCTATTCGTATGCCGCCAGCAAGGCGGGGTTGATTCAGTTGACGCGATTGATGGCGCTGAGGCTCGCGCCCGAACGCATTGTCGTGAGCGCCATCGCCCCTGGTGCATTCGCCACCGACCTCAACAAGAGCGCGCGAGACCATGGCGACGACGTCGCGGCCTACATTCCCCTGGGTCGCATTGGCACACCCGAAGACATCGCAGGTGCCGCTGTGTACCTCGCGTCGCGCGCTGGCGACTATGTCGTCGGCTCGACATTGATTGTCGACGGCGGAGCCACGCACGCGAGGTGAGCCATCGGACCGATCCGCTTTCTTTGGAGCGACTCGAAGCGCAGATTGCAGGCTGTAGCCGAATGACTGTTGGTTGCTGAGACGACTCCGGACACCGGACGCGGTGACTGACTTGCAACGACGCGTCCACCCGTTTCCATCGTTTCAGCGAGGCGCAGGTCCGTGACTTCTTGCTTCGGATGAATGCGCCGAGCAGAAAGCAGTCGCACCGGTGGCCGTTGGCGCAGAGTGACTCACGCCATGCCGCAGCAAGGCCGCGGCCGTTCAGTGCACGAAAGAAATCGCCAAAAGATCACCGGTCGGCGCGTCCCCGGATTTGGTCCGGCATCGCCGACCCGCGAATGCGCGTGACACCAGGACTCAGCAAGTCCGCTTACACCACGCACTAACGGTTGTCGAGCCCGCGCGTCCCACCAGCACCGGTTCCGCGCAAGCGGCGCCACACAAAGAGTCCATGTAATGAATTTGACCAACAACAAATTCAATTAAGCGCCCACGTCCGGGCCCAACTTCGCAATCCAGCTTGAACAAACGTCGAAGTAATTTTAATTTCTTATTTTCCAGAAACTAGTTCTTTTTGCTCCCTATTGAGATTGGAAATTCGCTTTTCGAATTAGTAGAAACGTACACATTGCACCTCCATTCGCATTGTGCTGGAATGTCACATCTAATTGCAGTTATCCCAATTTCCTCCCAGATTTGGTGGCGGGCACTGGAATCTGGCAGTCGTATTTCTTGAAAAGACCCCCATGACCAATCCTTTCGATAACAGTGACGCTTCATTTGTGGTTCTGACCAACGACGAAAACCAGCATTCCATCTGGCCCGAATTCATCGAGATCCCCAAGGGTTGGAAAAAGGTCCACGGCCCTTCTGCCAAGGGTGACTGCCTGGAGTTCGTCGAGAAGAACTGGACCGACATGCGTCCGAGAAGCCTGGCCCAGGCGATGGGCGCTCAGGGATAGGCAGCCGCTGCGCTGCATCCCCGGTTCTTCCCTTAAAAGCTGTGCGGCTCTCCGTCCGGCGCGCCCATGGTGCGCAGCCGGCCCGGATCGTTTGGCTTTCCCTAAACGTAAGTCAACAGGACCCGATATGGTGTCGACATCTGCAGATGGCTGGCCTCTGTCTTTCGCGCAGCTCGGACTCTGGTTTGAGCGACAGTTCTATCCAAGCCACCCCTCTCACAATGTCGGCGAATACATCGAGATCGCCGGTGCGCTGAATACGGAATTGTTCCTGCAGTGCCTGCGCACGGTCGCCAAGGAGGCCCAGGCGCTAGGCACCACGTTCATCGAGACCGACACGGCGCCGCGGCAGGTCCTCGGCGGAAAGCTCAGCGAGCAGTGCGTCAGCTTCGTCGATTTGAGCGGCGACGCGGATCCCCATCGATCGATGCTCGACGCGATCGGCCAGAAGATGGAGAACTCGCTTTCGCCAACCGATCCAGAGCTCTTTTCCTTCTGCCTGTTCAAGCTTTCCGCCGACCGGTTCGCGTGGCACCATCTCTACCACCACATCGTCATCGATGGCTTTGGTTACTCGCTTATCGCGCGCCGGGTCGCGGAGCTCTATACAGCAGCAATTGAGGCTTGCACCGCGCCACGCGCATGGTTCGAGCCGCTGGGCCGGCTCCTGGACATCGAGCAGGCCTACTTGTCCTCGGATGCGTTCGAGTCGGATCGCAATTTCTGGCATGGTTACCTTGAAGTGCTTCCTGCACCGACCCGCTTCGGGGATGGCACGCGCAGCTTCTCGCGCCTGCCGATCCGAAGCAGCCGCCGGATGGAAAAACCGGCGCTCGAGGGCATCGCGGAACTGGCACGCGCGTGCGAGACATCTCTCGCACGGACGCTGATCGCAGCAGTGGCCGCTTATTTGTTCCGCATCACCGGTGTTCGGGAACTGTCGATCGGCTTCCCAGTGTCGGGACGGTCCGCCGAGACACGGGCGATCCCGTGCATGATGTCGAACACCCTGCCGATGCACCTGTCGATTGCGCCGGAAATGACGATGCGGGACATCGTCGGGATCGTCGACAAGGAGATCCGCACGGTGCTCGCGCACCAACGGTATCCTGCTTCGCGCCTGTACCTGGACGCCAAGCGGATCAGAGGCTATGGCAGCGACTTCGGCCCCGTGATCAACGTCATGCCGTTCAAGGAAGGCATCTCCTTCGGAGGCCTGTCGTCCAAGTCGTTCAACACCTCCGCCCGCACGGCGGCCGACATCTCGTTTTCGTTCTTCATCGGCGAAGACAGCAGCGCCGACGTCTACTGCACGGCGAACGCGTCCGCCTACTCGCTGGCGGACGTGCAAGCGCACCAGGAACGGCTGCTGCGCTTCATCGATTCAAGCCTGGCCCAGCCGGCGATCCCCGTCGCGGCGCTGGACATCCTGAGCACCGAGGAACGCCAGCGCGTCCTGACGGACTGGAACGGCGCAGCCCCCGGCTCATTCCCCGACACACTGGCGGACCTGTTCGAGCGACAGGTCGCGGCAACCCCGCACGCACGCGCTATCTCATTCGAAGCAATCGACCTCTCGTACCAGGAACTGAATCAGCAGGCAAACCGGCTTGCCCGCTACCTAAGTACACGAGGCATCGGCCCGGACAGCATCGTGGCGCTGGCGCTGCCACGCTCGCCCGAACTGGTGGTCAGCCTCCTGGCCGTTCTGAAGGCAGGTGCGGCGTACCTCGCGCTCGACCTCGACTATCCCGTGGATCGCCTGCGGTTCATGCTCGATGACGCACGGCCCCGGTGCGTCATCTCGAAGTCCGACGTTACCCACCTCCTCGCGGACGCGGAGACACTCGGCGTGCGCCTGGACGACGCATCGCTTTGCGCCGAACTCTCGGCCCTGCCAGCGGCGGACTTGACCGACGCGCAGCGCACGCGCACGCCCAGCCCGCTCGACCTTGCGTACGTGCTGTACACCTCGGGCTCCACGGGACGCCCCAAGGGCGTTGCCGGGACTGCAAGGACACTGCTCAACAGGCTGCGCTGGGACGTACAGCAGGCCGACGAAGCGACGGTGTATGCCCAGAGAACAACCCACAACTTCATCGACTTCGTCTGGGAGGTGCTGATGCCGCTCTTCGGCGGTCAGCGCCTGGTGGTCGTGCCTCCGCACCTCAGCAAGGACATCAACGGATTGATCGATCTGCTGGCCGCCCAGAAGGTGACCCGGATCGTTCTGGTTCCGTCGCTGCTTGACGCATTGCTCGACGACGAGTTCAAGGTGGGCACCCGGCTGCCGCACCTGCGGTACTGGTCCTGCGGCGGAGAAGCGTTGACGCCAGCCCTGGCCGAGCGTTTCAGGAAGGTGCTGCCGCAGGCCTTGCTGGTCAACCTGTACGGCACTTCCGAATTCTGGGACGCGGCGGGCTGGGTCAACCAGAGCTTCGATGGCCATGGACTGCCCAGCGTGCCGATCGGTACCCCCTTGCCGGGCGTGCAGGTCTATGTGCTGGATGCCCTGCTGCAACCGGTCCCGCCGGGCGCGGTCGGCGAACTGTTCGTTGCCGGCGCCGGGCTCGCGCGGGGCTACCTCGGTCGCCCCGCGTTGACTGCCGAACGCTTCGTGGCGAATCCCTTCGGGGCGCCCGGGGAGCGGATGTACCGCACAGGCGACCTGGCACGCTGGAGTGAAGAGGGCGTGCTCGACTACCTGGGCCGGGTCGACCACCAGATCAAGCTGCGGGGTTTCCGGGTCGAGCCCGGCGAAGTCGAGGCGCAGTTGATCAAGCACCCGCTGATCAAGCAGGCCGCAGTGGTGGCGCGGGAAGACTCGACGGCCGGCAAGCGACTTGTCGCCTATCTCGTCGCAGACGAGGCGGCGTTGCCCCAGCGCTCGCGCTCCCCGGGGTTCGGCCTCTTCTACTTCGCCGATGCGAATCAGGGCCAGGAGGGTGAACAGCTCTACCGGCTGTATGTGGAGGGCGCGAAGTTCGCGGATCGCAACGGCTTCACTGCCATCTGGACACCCGAGCGGCACTTCACCAAGGTGGCGGCCGCGTTTCCCAATCCGTCCGTGCTGAGTTCGGCTCTGGCCATGGTCACGCAGAACGTGCAATTGCGTGCGGGCAGCGTCGTGCTGCCGCTGCACCATCCGTTGCGGGTTGCCGAGGAGTGGTCGGTGGTCGACCATCTCTCCGGCGGGCGCGTCGGCGTCGCGTTCGCCTCTGGGTGGGTGCCCGAGGACTTCGTACTGGCGCCGGACCATTTCGCCGACCGGTACCAGGTGATGCTCGACGGGGTCGCGCAGGTGCGCGAGCTCTGGCGCGGCGGCACGATGGCCGCACGCAACGGTGCGGGCCACACATCCCAGGTCCGCCTGCAACCGAAGCCCCTCCAGCCGGAGCTGCCGGTGTGGATCACCGCCACCCGAAGCCCCGCCACCTTCGAGGCGGCCGGTCGGATCGGCGCGAACGTGCTGACGGCGCTGCTGAGCCTCACCATCCCGGAGCTGACCGAGAACATCCGAATCTACCGCGACGCGCTGCGCGCCAATGGGCACGACCCGGACGCGCACAAGGTCACGCTGATGCTGCACACCTTCGTTGGCCCTGACGACGAGACGGCACGACAGGCGGCCCATGAGCCGATGGTCCAGTATTTCCGGGCGCATACGGAACTGCGCAAGAACGTGTTCAAGGACCTCGAGGGGAACATTCCGAACCAGGCTGTGGGCGAAGTCGAGGCGGAGCAACTCATCGCGCTCGGGGTGCGCCGCTACTTCGGGACCTCTTCGCTCATCGGCGGCCCCGAAAGCTGCCTGGCGCTGGTGCGCAAGCTGGAGAAGATCGGCGTCGACGAGTTCGCGTGCCTGATCGACTTCGGCGTGCCCACGGACGAGGTGCTCGAGAACCTGGAACACTTGGCCACGGTGATGAAGCGCTCGCGACTGGGCTCGCCGCCCGAGGCGGCACAGATGCCCACCGAGCTGGCCGCCACGCTGCCCGACCACATGGTGCCCGCGCACTACGTCTGGCTGGACGCGCTGCCTCTCACGCCCAACGGCAAGCTGGATCGCAAGGCCTTGCCGGCGCCCCATTTCGCAGCGAAGGAGGTCCGCGCGCCCGGTACACCTCAGGAAGAAACGTTGGCCGGGCTCTTCGCGGAGATCCTGGGCCTGCCGCAAGTAGGCATCGACGACAGCTTCTTCGACCTGGGCGGCCACTCGCTGCTGGCGACACGGCTGATCAACCGCATCCGTACAGCCATGGGTGTCGAGATCGGCATTCATACGCTGTTCGAAGCCTCGAGCGTGGCGCAGTTGGCCGGCAGGCTGGCCGCCGCGCCCAAGGCTCGCACGGCGTTGCGGCCGATCCGGCCGAGCAGCCAGGTGCCGCGACCCACGGTCCAGTACGACAACAGCCTCTGACGCACGAACAGATCGCGTGCTGACGGATTGCAACGGTTTTGCGCATCACCACGGCGCGCGAAGCGCACGCCCGAGCCCGATCCGTTCGCTGCCGTCCATGCCGATCGTCCGTCTGTTGAAACCCATCACCTAGTTCGGAACCTTCCATGATTCCCCTGTCTTTTGCGCAACGGCGGCTGTGGTTCCTCTACCAAATGGACGGGCCCACGCCCACCTACAACGTGCCAACGGTCGTGCGGCTCGAAGGGCAGATGAACGACGCGGCGCTGGAGATGGCGCTGGCCGACGTGGTGGCGCGCCACGAGAGCCTGCGCACCATCTTCTCGGACTCGGCGCAAGCGCCGGAACAGGTCATTCTTGCACCCGAGGCCGCGCGTCCCGTCCTGCGGGTGGAGGCGGCCAGCGAGGCCACGCTGGCCCAGCAGATCGCCGAGGCCTCCGCCTACGGATTCGAGCTGGACCGTGAAATCCCGTTTCGCGCCTGGCTCTATCACCTGGACGAGGGACACCACGCCCTCCTGCTGCTGTGCCACCACATCGCCTGTGACGGCTGGTCATGGGCGCCGTTGGCGCGCGACCTGTCCACCGCCTATGCCGCGCGCTGCCAGGACAAGCCGCCGGCATGGGAGCCTCTGCCAGTGCAGTACGCCGACTACACGGTCTGGCAGTACGAGTTGCTGGGCAGCGAAACCGATCCCGACAGCATCATCGCGACACAGCTGCGCTACTGGGAGCACACGCTCGCCGGCCTGCCCGAGCAGTTGGAGCTGCCCACCGACAGGCCGCGGCCGGCGATTTCGAGCTACCAAGGCCAGCACGTCCCGATCCGGCTTGATACCGAGCTGCACCGGGGACTGCTGGCTCTGGCGCGCGAAGGGCAGGCCAGCCTGTTCATGGTGCTGCAGGCCGCACTGGCCACGCTGTTCACCCGCATGGGCGCGGGCACCGACATCGCCCTGGGCAGTCCCATTGCCGGTCGCACCGACGAGGCCCTGGACGATCTGGTGGGCTTCTTCGTCAACACGCTCGTGCTGCGCACCGACACCTCGGGCAACCCCAGCTTCCGCGAGCTGCTCGCGCGCGTGCGCAACACCGACCTGGCCGCCTATGCGCACCAGGACCTGCCTTTCGGGCGCCTGGTAGAGGCACTCAATCCCACGCGTTCGATGGCGCGCCATCCGCTGTTCCAGGTGGCCCTGGTGCTGCAGAACAACGCCCGCGCCAGCTTCGAACTGCCGGGGCTCACGGCGACGAGCTCGCAGTCGATGGAGTCGATCGCCGCCACCTTCGATCTGTCGGTCGAATTGCGAGAGCAACGAGGCAAGGATGGTGCGCCACAAGGCATGACCGGGCGCCTCGGGTTCGCCACCGACCTGTTCGAGCTGGCCACCGTGGAGCAGCTCGTGGCCCGCCTGCAGCGCGTGCTCGAGGCGATCGCCGCCGACCCCGCGCAGCCCATCGGGCGCATCGAGATCC
>NZ_JBQEQC010000049.1:0-10019 GCF_052044195.1 Variovorax sp. 22077 | reverse complement strand
GCAGACTGTCCCCCAGTTGCATGCGCCTCCATGGGCCGGCACGAGGCGAAGCGAGCCGGGGAAGTAGAGAGACGACACGCGCATCTGGAAGATCTCCGCAGACAGGGCGCTGCGCGAGGAACGCGTCGACGCCATGGATGCGCTCTGCGCGGCCGGGCAGGTCGATACCACGCTGCCGGAAAGGATCACTGCCGAGAGGCTCATGAGGGGCCTGAGCGCGGCTGCCTTATGGCGCCATCGCGGCTTCAGGCGCAGTGACAGCCCCTGCTCCCTGCAAGCCGATAGATCCGTTTGACGTTGCCGATGTGGCCCTCGCGGCGCAACAGAACATGCACCCAGCGGTAGCCGTAGTGCCGATGCGTGGCGGTGATCTCCTTGATCCGCATCTTCAGCGCCGACTCGTCCTTCTTGACGGGCTTGTACAAGTCGGTCGACGCCGACATCTTCATCACGCACAAGGCGTCGCGCTGGGTGCATCCAGCATGCCGTTCGTTCTGTTGTTCAACGGCAAGGGAACATGGGGCAGGGGCAGCTTCTTCAGCCCCTGAAAGCCGAGCATTTTCCATTTCCAAGGCCCGACAGCACTGAGGCCCTCGAAGCGGGCGTGGATGATGACGTCCACTTGCTGGCGCGAGCGCAGCAAGCTTGGGCTGCAGGGACTCAGTCCGGTCGAGTACCGATTGAGAAGCACCGCCTGATCGGCGGAATCCAGACGGTCCGACTTTCGGGCACAGTTGAAAATGGGGGCGTTTCACGCTGCTCGCGCACGGGCGTGCGGTCGCCATATGCAAGCCGCGGCAGGGCTGGAGCCGTGCCAACCAGAGGGCCGCGCACAGGCGCGCGCCGTCCGCCGCTTTCGCGCGCTTCGATCCGCAGCTTCGAGCACGCACTCCGACCGCCACAGTCTCGACGAGCGCGTCGTGCTCGACGGCGCCGACGTGATGCTGGTCCACGAATGGACAGCATCCTCGGTGATGCGCCGCATTGCGCGGCATCGCCGCGACGGCGGCCGCGACCGGCTCTTTCACAACACGCACCACTGCCCGGCATCTGAGAGGGGACTCTTGTTTGCGCGGAACCTGACAACCTCGTCAGAACCGGGCAGCGACATGCGATGGCCGAGCCATCATGCGTTCGCGCCTGCAAGCCTGAAGAGGCTCACCGACTGGACCAGACTTGTTGCTTGGACCTGCAGCGACTGCGCCGCAGCGGCGGCCTCCTCGACCAGCGCTGCGTTCTGCTGTGTGGTCTGGTCCATCTGGCTGATGGCATGGCTGACCTGTTCGATGCCTGTGCTCTGCTCGTGACTGGCTGCCGAGATCTCTTCCATGATGTCCCTCACCCGCTGCACACTGCTCACAACCTCCTGCATCGTTCTTCCGGCCTCGTTGACAAGATCGCTACCCTCACCGACCCTTTGTACGGAATCGTCGATGAGAGCCTTGATTTCCTTGGCGGCCGCCGCCGAGCGATGCGCCAGATTACGTACCTCGGCCGCGACCACCGCGAAGCCTCGTCCCTGATCCCCCGCTCGCGCCGCCTCGACTGCGGCATTGAGCGCCAGAATGTTCGTCTGGAATGCGATGCCGTCGATCACCCCGATGATGTTTGCCACCTTGCGTGAAGATCCATGGATCGAATCCATGGTCTGCACCACCTGACCCACCACCGTCCCGCCTTTGACGGCCACCTCGGACGCCAGCGTCGCCAGTTGATTGGCTTGGCGTGCGTTGTCGGCGTTCTGCTTCACCGTGCTGGTGAGTTCCTCCATCGCTGCCGCTGTCTCCTGAAGGGAACTGGCCTGCTCCTCCGTCCGCGAAGACAGATCCTGATTCCCTGCAGCGATCTGGCTGGAAGCCATGGCGATGGTGTCCGTGCTGCTGCGCACGCCCCCCACGACCTGCGACAGGCTCTCGTTCATGGTCCTGAGCGCCCGCATCAACTGACCCGTTTGGTCATTGCTGCGTACAGAGATCATCGATGTCAGATCGCCCGCCGCCACGGTTTCAGCGACCCGAACGGCCTCCCCGACCGGGCGAGTGATCGAGCGCGTCAACGACACCGCAATCACCCCAGCCAGTGCCGTCGCCAAGGTACCGAGGCCGAGCAGCCACAACGCTGCCATGTGGGCGATGTCGGCGGCCTCGGCGGTGAACTGCTCCATGCCTTGCACCTGGGTCCGGGAGAATGCCTCGATCGCCGACAGATAGGCTGTTTGGGGCGGCAACATTTTCCTGATCAGGTAGTCGCGCCCCTCCTCCATCCGGCCCGATTGGATATGCTCAATCAGCTTGGCCTCATGCGCTCGAAAAGTACCGCGGGCCTCCAGCAGTGCATGCAGCGCCGCTTTGCCAACCTCGGTGTGGATGATCAGCTTCAGACGCTCAGAGGCCTTGGCGATCACCAACGCGGACTCATCAACCTTGGCAAGTTCTGCCTTGATCACCCCCGGATCTCGTGCCATCAGGGCCGTCCGCAAGGCCTGGGCTTGCTTGTTCACCTCGTTCTCGATGGTCTGGGCAAGCGCCACCTTGGCATAGCGATCGTGTGCGATCACCTCGGTGTTCTGATCGACCGCGCGGATGCGGCTGATGCCGACTGCGACCATCGCCATCAACAACGCAATCACGACCCCGAACCCTATTCCCATGCGGGTGCCGATCCCGAAATCCCTGAACTTTTTCATGATTTTTCCCAGGTGAAGTACTTGCTGAAAAGTTGCAGTGCCTGAAAAGGCAACGCAGGCAGGCTCCAAGGGATATCGGCAATGCGAACTTAATGTTTAGCGAAATGCGCAGGCTGCTGGCGAAAGCCTGAGATCGAGGTGTGAAGCGTCAATAAGCACCGGACGTGCTTCACAGCCAGTCCGGCCGCGGCGTCCGAGAAATCGTCGACGGTATCCGCGATGCGGCTTGAAGAGTTCACGCCCACCGCCGCAAACCTGAAGCAGAGCTCCTGCGAAACGACGTGCTGCATGCGGACGAGACCCCTGTGGCGATGCTCAAACCTGGAGCGGGGAAGACGTACCGGGCCTACTTGTGGAGCTACTGCACGACGCAATTCAACCCGGTTCAGGGCTTCGTGTTCGACTTCGCCGACAGTCGAGGGGCCAGCACGTGCGTGACTTTCTCAGGCTGAGCGCAACCAGCGCCAAGCCGGGGTGGCGAGGCAAGCTCGTCACCGACGACTTCAGCGGCTACAAGGCCTGCTTCGAACTCGGGGTGACTGAGGTCGGGTGCATGGCACACGCGCGGCGCAAGTTCCACGAACTATGGGTCAACCATGGCAGCCTGGTCGGCGAGCAGGCGCTGAAGTTCTTCGATCCGCCATATGACATCGAGCGCGAGGTGGCGCAGACCGACAGCGGCAGCAGTCTCGAACTCCGACGACAGCGATCAAGGCCGGTTACCGATGCGCTGGATCACTGGATGCGCCAGCAGCGCCAGAAGATCCCCGACGGATCGGCAACCGCCAGGGCGATCGACTACAGCCTCAAGCGCTGGGGTGCGCTCACGCGCTTCCTCGAAGATGGCGGCCTGCCGATCGACAACAACTGGATAGAAAATCGGATTCGGCCGATCGCGCTCGGCCGCCAGAACTGGCTGTTCGCCGGATCGCTGTGTGCAGGCAAGCGAGCCGCCGCTGTCATGAGCCTGATCCACTCGGCCAAGCTCAGCGGGCACGATCCCTACGCCTACATCCGCCACGTGCTGACCAGGTTGCCGATCCACCCGGCCAGCCGCATCAATGACCTGTTGCCTCATCGCTGGGCGCCAAGCAATTGAAGGTTGCCCGATTCGAAATCAGTACCCGTTCGTTGTCTGCTCGTGCAGCCGCAGGCTATATTCCATCAGAACGTCCAGCGCGCGCTCACCCGCGCGCTGCGCGGCTCCATCGGATGGATGTGCTTGCCGTCGATGCCGCTGCCGCAGTCCCCTCGTGCCACCTCACCCGCACTGCACGAGGCGTAGAAGTACTCGATGTCGTTGCCCTTCCTGCCCGTCAGGTTGAACACGTCGAGGCCCAGCGTGAGGTGCTTGTTCACCGCATAGCGCGCGCCGAAGTTCAGCAGCGTCGTCGCGCGAGAGCGCACGCTGTTGAGCGTGTCGAGCGCGCGTGGCCCCATGTACCGCAGGCGAAGGGAGGCTGTTAGCGGGCCGTCGGTGTAGGTCACGCCAGCCGCGACCACCCGCTCCACCGCGTTGTCGATGTAGTTGCCTTCGCCCTCGGGCGCCACGCCCCGGAAACGCGCGCGCGACAGCGCCGCATCAGCCTCTAGCCGCCAGCGCGAATCGATCTTCCAGCGCATCGTGGCCTCGATGCCCCGGCGGCTGCTGGCGCGACCGGGTTCCGTGGTGCCCACATCGCCCACATAGACCAACTCGGAGTCGAGCCTGAGCTGCCACAAGGCCGTCGTGAACGTGAAGTTCTCGTTCGGCTGGAAGCGCCAGCCGATCTCGGCACCACGCCCCTTCACGAGCGCAGGCACCCGCTCGGCCGGCAGGCCGCTTTGCGGGTCGACGCTGATAGTGGCGCCGCGCACGTCGTTGCTGTGGAAGCCCACGCCGGCATTCAGGTAGAACTCGTGCGCTGGCGTGAGGGTGAAGGCCAGCCCGGCCTTCGGGCTGGCGAGCGAGTCGCGGCCCCGGCCACTGTTGACGGGACCGTAGACCGGCTCCCGTCCGTCGACCTGATAGCGCAGCGCATCTCCTCGAAGACCAACGTATCCGCGCCACCGGTCGCTGAAGTTCACCAGTTGCTGCCCGTAAAACGAAAACAGATCCTGCGACACCTTGTCGTTGCGCACCGTGGAAATACGCTCGCGCGCCACGGTGTTGTAGAGCCCGACCTCGCCGATGCGGTCGCCGCGCCACTGGGCGCCGAAGCTCAGGATGCCGTCGAGCTCTGCGATCTTGTTCGGCCGGCTGTGCGATACCTGCGCACCGAAGACGCGGCGGCGGTCGGTCTGCTCGAACTGGTCGCCCAGTTCCGGGTTGTTCAGGAAATAGGTGAAGTCCGAGAACAGGTCGAAACGGTAGTCGATGGCGTAGGCGCTGATCTGGGTCTGGCCTTCGGGGCTGTTGTCGAACCACTTGCCCGACAGGCTGATGCGCCGGGTCTTGCCGCCGTCGGTGGTGTTCATGGACCCGAAGCGCGAGAGTTCGCCGCTGTCGACCAGCCGCTCGGGAATCTGATCGGTCGAGTTCCAGCGGCTCTGATAGGCCATGCCGGTGATCGTGAAGCCTCGAACCTGCGAGCCCTGGGAATAGCGCAGCACCGCATTGGCCTTTCGCAGGCGCTCGGGCGTGTCCCAGGGGCCGTTGTTGCCCTCCAGCTCGACCGCGCCCAGCCAGGTCTGGTCCTGCACCGTGCGCGAACCCGCGGCGAGCAGGCGGCGGAAGTTGTTGGCCCCGAGCGTGACCTCTGCGAAAGGTGCGTCGAGCGCGCTCACATAGTCCAGCGACGCGCTGCCGGCCAGCGAGAAGTCGCCGCTGTCTGCGAAGTACGGCCCCTTGCGGTAGCGCACGCCCGAGACGAGGTCGGGAATCAGGAAGTTCAGATCCGCGAAGCCCTGGCCGTGGCCGTGCGTGGGCATGTTGACCGGCATACCGTCGACCGTGACCGCGAAATCGGTGCCGTGGTCGAGGTTGAAGCCGCGCAGGAAGTACTGGTTGGCCTTGCCATCGCCCGAATGCTGGGTGGCCACGACGCCGGGCACCGCTTCGACGATGTCGCCCGGGCGCAGCTTGGGGCGCGCCTGGAATGACTCCTTCTCGGCCGCCCCCTCGCTGGCGCTGTCGGCCGAGCCGATGGCGGCGTCGCGCGGGCCCCGTACCTCGACCTCGGGCAGGTGCCTGTCCTGTGCCCAGGCGGGAGCGCTGGTCAGCAGCGCAGTCATGAACACGCCGGGGGAGCATCGGAGGATGGCACGCACGGGGAATCCCTCTTGTTGTAAGAACAATCAGGAATTATTCATACATGCAGGCGAGAGCCGAATACGCCATTCGGCGCACAGCTCAGTTCATGGGCTTGAGGTGGCGGTGCGGCTTGCTCTTGCCGTGGGCGTGCGGCTCGCTGAAGTCGAGCGGCACGAGGTGCACATTGCCGTGGCGCACGCCGCGCAGTGCGACAAGCTGCTCGGCGCAGGCCTGCACGGCCTCCGTTGGCCCGCGCAGAACCACCGTCTCGAGGCAATGGTCATGGTCCAGGTGCGTGTGCAGGCTGGTGATCACCAGGTCGTGGTGGTCGTGCTGCAGGTCCATCACGCGGCTGGTGACGGTGTGCTCGTGGTGGTCGTAGACATAGCTCACGTTCGCCACGCACCACGCTGCTTGGCGCTTGGACGGCTTGTCGAGCGTGGCGCTGCCGAGGCGGGAGCGGATCAGGTCGCGAACGGCTTCAGAGCGGTTGCCGTACGCCTTGTCGGCGATGTACGCATCGAATTGACGGGCCAGTTCGTCGTCGAGGGAGATGGTGAAACGTTCCATGGCTGCGGTTCCTTTGCGCGCATGCATCATAGAGGCCCAGATCCACTCATCTTCTCCTTGGAAATCAAGGTGTGTTCGTCAGACGCTTACCTTGAGCTCGCGGCTGCGCAGGCCTACGAGCACGCGCGGCTGGCAAGAAGCCTCGCAGGCTGGCGCCCTGGCAGGCCGTGCCCTGTGCCCAGTTGGCACCCGATCTACTGGATTACATGGACCGCTTCATCGATCCCATGGCCCCGACATGGCACGGCCGACGCAGCTGAGCGGGTCGGAGAAATCGTCCGGGCCATTCGGCTCCCTGCACACAGGCCGCGAATCGGCAGAGGCCGCCGCGACGAAGTGGCGCTTTACCGGTCCCTGAACGAGATCGAGACGGTCTTTGCCCTGGCTCTGCGCGAGCAGAGAGAGTCGGGATTCAAGCATTGGCGGATTGCCATCGAGGCGGGTGCTGCTGCCCGCCCCTGCCATCGTGCTCTTTCCTCCAACATCCAGGGCGAGACGCCCTGCCCATCAATTGGATAGCCTGGAAAGGCCGTAGCCGAGTTGCCGCTCGTGCCGCATTGAAAGCAGGACGACTTCGCGCATCGAATGCGCGTAGAGTACGACGTGGCGGGCCAGCACCAGCTCCCGCAGTTCGGGCAGGCCCAGGGCTCTCGCACTCTGGCGTGCCTGCTCCGCCTGGAAGCGCCCCCAGTCCGACCTGGCATCGAGAAACCGGGCTGGCCGGCCGCTGGTGGGCGCGAATGAAAGAAGTTCACGCGCTTTGACGACTTCAGCCTGCAGCCTCTTGAAGCGCGCCGACGCCGAAGCCGCGTCTTGTTCCTCCATGAAGCTGCGCGCAGCTTTCAGGCTCGCCAGAAAGTTCGGAACCGCCCGCACCCTTGCGTTGACAGGGATGCTCACGGTGCCGATGCGGTTCCGAGTGCCTGGTCCAGTTCCTCGTCAGACACGAACTGCCCCGCCAGCGCCTCCCGCAAGCCGGCAATGGCGTCTTCGGCCAGCACAAGGTTGGCATGTTCCGACTCGAGAGCGTGGTAGTAATCCAGCCGGCGTGCATCGACCAAGGCAACATAGCTCGCGCCGTTCTTGGTCAGAACCTTTTCCGAGCCGCTGCCGACCACGTCTTCGGCCAGCTCCGTGAGCCGGGCGCGCGCTTCGCTGATGGGAACGATATCTGAAGCTCTAAACGACATATTGCAGTATCCGTTAAGGTTTTCATTAATCCCACTTTAGCAGTCAAGCCGGGGGTATGCAACCCTCGAGGAAGACATTCGGCCAGGGCGAAGTTCAATAGCGGATGGTCGCTTGACCCGGAAAAAGCGCCACCTCGCAACTCGCGAAGCGGCGCACGAAGGACCTCAACGGGTCCTCCGTCCTCCGCGGGGCCGACCATCGCCTGCAGCCGCTCGATCACGCTGGGTTCGACGAAGACGCACGGCACATCAGGCGCCAGTGCCACGTCGGCCACACGCACAAGGACTTCGCACTTCAGGTGCGCGAGCCGCCCCGTGCGCCAGGCCTGTTCGGGCCGCATGGGGTCCTGCTCCGCCGGCACGCCGCTGCGCTGCGGGTCGCACTCGATGAGCGTGACAAAGCCTTCCTCGAAGAACCTGCAACGCTCAGCGCACAGGCCCCAGCCTGTCACAGTGGGGCGCTTCATGCTCCGGCGCAGCCGCCTGTCGAACAGGATGCCGCCGGTATCGAAGTCCAGGCCGCATACTCGGTAGAGGTGCTGTTCCATCTAAACGTGTGATTTCTCGTCCATGACGATCTCCGTTTGTCCGGGCGGAATTGCCCGCCGCCGGGACTGCACGGCGCAGCGCAGCAGTCAGGGGTCGACGACGGCCGCCAGCGCCGCGCCCAGCCGCGGCGCGCAGCCCTTGACGGCGAGAACGACGTGCCACACTGAAGGCCCCAGCAAGACCACGCCACTCCGTCTTCTCCCTTTTTCACTTTTTCCCCTCTCCCTCTCCTTCCTCCGCCTTCCGGATTCCACGAGGCCCGGGCGTCACGCGCCCCGCACGACCGGCCCGAGCCCTCCCGGACCGGATCGCTCCACGGGCCGCCCTCAGAGCAGGCCGCGCTCGGCCATCGAGGCACCCGGTTCGCCTCCACGACGATGTGATCGAGCACCCGCACGTCGATCAGCGCCAGCGCCGACTTCAGGCCTTCGGTCACCGCCAGGTCATCGGTCGAGGGCTCCACCACCCCCGACCGGTGGCTGTGCGCCAGGATCACCGCCGAGGCGTTGTGCAGCAGCGCGCGCTTGAGCACTTCGCGCGGATAGACGCCCGTCTGCGTCAAGGTCCCGCGAAACAGGTCCGCGAAGGCCAGCAGCATGTGCCGCGCATCGAGGAACAGGACCACGAAGCTCTCGTCCGCCTGCCCCGCGAAGTGCAGCTTGAGGTGTCCGAGACGCCGCACAGCAAGCGGAACGCCTCGCCCGCGCGCAGTTCCTTGGCCAGCATCTCCCGCGCCAGACGCAGGCCGCACAGCAGCTGCGTGCACCCCGGCAGCAAGGAGTCGCGCACAAAGCCCGCCAACCGTTGCGGCGAACGGCCCTGCGCCGCATACACCCGCTCGGCGTCGGCACCGAGGAACGGCCACAGCGCATTGAGCACGCTGCGCTCGCGCGCGGTGAAGACTCAAGCGCCAGAGGAAATCGAGGAAGAAGAGGAAGACAAGGGGGATGCGCTCATGACGAACTCCTGTACGAGACACAGGCGGGATTGCCTGCGAGACCCCGCCATCCCCTCGCGGCGCAGCGCTCAGGGCCGCCGCAGGCGCGGCGCACGCGCCGAGCACGCGAAGCGCGCGCAGGGCCTAGAACGCGAGAACGAGGGGGTGGCCTCAGGGCTCCCAGGCAAGCCCTCCCCCCGCCCACACCACGGCGCGGCGGTTCCGGTCCCGATCTCCAGTCGGCGTGCATCCGGCAGGGCACGAGGCGAGGCCCCTCGGGCGAGGCAAGCAACGCAGGCGCCATCCGATCGTTGCGCGGCGTTCGACAACTGGAAGGAGCGCAGCGCCCGCGTTGTGGTGCTGTGGGAACGGATGTGGTGATTCGACTGCACAGGTTGCCGACGGTTATGGACGCCTCCGGCGAGAGCCGATCTCCGCGAGAGCCGATCTCCGCGAGAGCCGATCTCCTCGCGGCAATGGAGGGCGTGGCCGCCCTGGAACACCCGTGGGCGGCGCCAGCCGTCGCGCACCGACGCCAAGCGTCAGAGCGAGAGCTGCTCTGGGTCTGTCCCCCGTGCGCCGAGAACGCGGGGAGCGCCCGCGCCCGGGGCGCCGACAACGCCGCGTTCCCGCGCCACCGGATCAGCGTCGCAGCGAATGGACTCTCGACATCCCGGGCAGCGGCTGGACACGTCCGGAGACGACGCACGACCGACGCGTCATGACGCAACGCAGTGGCCCATCCCACGGGCTCGGCTGGGCTCCGGACTGGGATCCCCCGGCGCAAGCGCCGCGCTCAGTACCGTCGGGGATAGGAGCCGAGCAGCCGGAATTCCCTGTGCTGCGCCAGCAGCC
>NZ_JBQEQC010000048.1:0-11603 GCF_052044195.1 Variovorax sp. 22077 | reverse complement strand
CCCCGGAAGGGGGTTGGCGCAGCGACACGAAGTGCGCGAAGCCTGGGGGTGAGCCCTATCTCGGCAACGACTCGACTTCCTTCGTCCAGCGGTCGATGAGGCGCTTGCGCTCGGCCGCCTTGCCGTACTTCTCGAAGTCGTACCGGATGAGCTTCACGTCGGCCATCGACGGGATGCGCGGGTCGGGCTTGAAGGTCTTGTTGGCAGGCGACTGCAGGCTGCCCGCCTTGCCGCCGATGGCCTGGCCCGCAGGGCTCATCAGCCAGTCGTAGTAGCGCTTCGCGTTCTCCTTGTTGCGCGCGCCCTTCACCAGCGCGATGCCGCCGATCTCGTAGCCCGTGCCCTCGCAGGGAGCGGCGGTCTTCACGGGAAATTTGTCATAGCGCCAGCGCTCGAAGCCGAAGATGAAGCTCACGCCGATGGCCACCTCGCCCTTGGCGACGTTGGGCGCCTGCGCCTGGCCGCTGCGGGTGTAGCTGGTGACGTTGCGGTGCAGCTTCTTCAGGTATTCGAAGGCCTGGTCCTCGCCCATCTGCTGCACCAGGCCCGCGATGATGGTGTAGGCCGTGCCGCTGGTGGCAGGGTGCGAGATCTCGATCTCGCCCTTGTACTCGGGCTTGATCAGGTCGGCCCAGCATTTGGGCTCGGGCAGCTTCTTCTTTTTCAGCACGTCGGTGTTGAAGCCGAAGCCGATGGCGCTGGTGTAGAAGCCGCCCACCATGTTCTGCGAGAGCGCGTACTGACGCACCGCCCAGTCGTGCAGGTCGTTGATGTAGGCCGGACGGTAGGGCTCCAGCAGCCCCTGCTCCGCCGCCTGCAGGAACGGATCGCCGGTGCCGCCCCACCAGATGTCGGTCTTGGGGTTGGCCGCTTCCGCGCGCAGCTGGGCGCCGATCTCTCCGGTGCCCTTGTGGGCCTGCTGCACCTTGATGCCGGTTTCGCGCGTGAAGGCCGCGGCGGCGGCCTCGCACCAGCCGGCGTCGGTGCTGCACAGCGCGTTGACCGTGCCCTGGGCCGCGGCGTTCGGCGCGGCCAGAAGAAATGCCGCGGCAATGCCCGCGGCGGTGGCGATGTGCCGGATGGCGAATGGGCGCATGCGCGGATCTCCTCGTCGTCTTTGTCGGAAGGCGCAGGATAGCGCCGCTTCTCAGCGCGCGGCCAGCAGCGGCGGCAGGCGCTCGGCCAGCCAGTCGATCACCACGCGCGTCTTCAGCGGCAGGTAGCGGCTGCGCGGGCGGATCAGGTTCAGCTCGAAGCCGAAGGGCCGCGGCTCGTCGAACACGCGCACCAGCGTGCCGGCCGCGAGCGCATCGGCCGCCAGCCACGCCGGCAGCCGCGCGAGGCCCATGCCGCCGATGGCCGCCTCCAGCAGCACCTCGGCGCTGTCGCAGCGCAGCCGCGAGGGCGGCGTCACCTCGACGAGGCGGCCCTCGGCGTCGTGGAAGCGCCAGGACGACACCTGCCCGTCGCGCGCGTAGAGCACGGCCCCGTGTTGCTTCAGGTCGTCGATGCCGCCCGGATGCCCGTGCGCGGCCAGGTAGGCCGGCGAGGCGCACAGCGCCATCCACTGCATGCCGACCGGGCGCGCGACCAGTTCCGTGCTGTCGGCGAGCTCGCCGCTGCGGATGGCGAGGTCGAGCCCCTCCTCGGCCAGATCGACGCGCCGGTCGTTGAACGACAGCTCCAGCGACAGCTGCGGATGGCTGCGCGCCAGCGCCAGCAGCAGCGGCCCCACCTTCAGCCGGCCCAGCATCGCCGGCATGCTCAGCCGCACGAGGCCCGAGGCGGTGCTGCGCGCCACGTCGGCGATGGCCTCGGCCGCTTCGAGCTCGGCGAGCGCGCGGCGGCAGCGCTCGTAATAGCCGTGGCCTTCCTCTGTGAGGCTCTGGCTGCGCGTGGTGCGCAGGAAGAGCCGCGTGTCCAGCCGCGATTCGAGCCGCGCGATGCTCTTGGCGACCGCCGAGCGGGTGACGTGCAGCCGCTGGGCGGCCAGCGCGAAGCTGCCGGCTTCCACCGCCGCGACGAACTCTTCGATGCCTTGCAGACGCTGGCTCATTGGATACTTTCAGGCGCCATTGATAGGAAAATTATCCACCACCGGATATTCCTTATCGTCAATAGCATGAAGGCTTCCGTTTTCCCTGGAGTCACTCATGCAAGAAAACCCCTCGTTGCGCCGCTGGCAGCTTCCCGAATTCGGCCGCGCCCATCTCGCACAGGCCGACGCCCCGCTGCCCGCACCGGGCACGAACCAGATCCTCGTGAAGGTGGGCGCGGTGTCGCTCAACTACCGTGACCTGCTGATGATCCGCGACGGCATGGGCATGGTGATCGGCATGCCCTTCGTGCCGGGCTCCGACATGGCCGGCACCGTCGAAGCCGTGGGCCCGGGCGTCACGCGCTTCTCCGCGGGCGACCGCGTCGTCAGCACCTTCTGGGGCGGCTGGATCGACAGCCACTGGCCCGACGGCGCCACGCCGCTGGGCGGGCCCGGCGCCGGCATGCTGGCCTCGCACGTGCTGCTCGATGCCGGCTGGGCAGTGGCCGCGCCCGAGACGCTGAGCCTGGCCGAAGCCAGCACCCTGCCCTGCGCGGGCCTCACCGCGTGGTTCGCGCTGGTCGAGACCGGCGCACTGCGCGCCGGCGAGACGGTGCTGATCCACGGCACCGGCGGCGTCGCGCTCTTCGGCCTGCAGATCGCGCGGCTGCACGGCGCGCGAGCCATCGTGGTGACGGGGGGCGACGACCGCAAGCGCGCACAGGCCCACGCGCTCGGCGCCGAGCACGTGCTCGCGCGCGACGGCGACTGGCCCGCCGAAGTGCGGCGCCTCACGCAGGGGCGCGGCGCCGACCACGTGCTCGAACTCGCGAGCGGGCCGAACCTCGACCGCTCGCTGCAGGCCGTGAAGCAGGGCGGGCGCGTGTCGATCATCGGCATGCTCGGCGGCGAGACGCTGAGCGCGTCGTTCTACGCGATGGTGCTGGGCCGCGTCACGGTGCAGGGCATCGGCGTGGGCCACCGGCGCGCGCTCGAGGACCTGGTGCGCGCCGTCGACGCGAATGCGCTCAAGCCGGTGATCGCCGCGAGCTACGGCTTCGACGCGCTGCCCGATGCGCTCGACCACCTGGAGCGCGGCGCGTTCGGGAAGATCGTCGTGACGCTGTAAAAGATCACGAAATCCCGGCTTCCGCAGATGCAACGCAGTTGCGGCAGTGCACGAAAGCCGCGCGTTCCGTGAACAGGTTCCGTTAGCGCCGAAGACTTGCTCGAAGCCCTCATCCTGCGTTCCTAGAATCCGCCCGCGCATCGCCTGGCGGCCTGCGCTTTCTCATCAACTTCAGGATGGAGCGTCATGGAACACAGTACCTACAAGAAGTGGTCCGCCGAGTTCATTGGTACTTTCTGGCTCACGCTCGGAGGCTGCGGAAGCGCAGTCCTGGCGGCGGCCTTCCCGAATGTCGGCATCGGCCTGCTGGGCGTCTCGCTCGCCTTCGGCCTCACGGTGGTGACCGGGGCCTATGCACTGGGCCCGATCTCGGGCGGGCACTTCAATCCGGCCGTGTCCATCGGCCTCGCGGCCGCCGGCCGCTTCAAGGCCTCGCAGCTCGCGGGCTACATCGTGGCGCAGGTGCTGGGTGCCATCGCGGCGGCGGGCATTCTCTATCTCATTGCCACCGGCAAGCCGGGCGCCGACATCGGCGGCTTCGCCACCAACGGCTATGGCGAACACTCGCCCGGCAAGTACGGCCTCACCGCCGCGCTGCTGTGCGAAGTGGTGATGACGGCGGTGTTCCTCATCGTGATCCTCGGCGCCACCGCCCGGCGCGCGGCCGGCGGGTTCGCGGGGCTTGCGATCGGCCTGTGCCTCACGCTCATCCACCTGATCTCGATCCCGGTGACCAACACCTCGGTCAACCCGGCGCGCAGCACGGGACCGGCACTCTTCGGGCCGTCCCATGCGGTGTCGGAACTTTGGCTCTTCTGGGTGGCGCCCATCGCGGGCGCCATCATCGGCGCGGTGATCTACCGCGCGCTGCTCGCCAACGGCAACGACGACTGATCGCAGCCGTCATCGCCGCAGCAGGATGCGGGCTCGCGCTCAGCTGCCGCTGCCCGACTTCACCATCGGCAGCGAAGTCGATTGCCCGATCGGCTCGGTGCCGGTCGGATGCGAGGCGGCATAGGCACCGGCCTGGATGTCGGCCACCGGCATCGTCGAGCTCATCGCGGGTGCGCTGGTCGACTGGCCGACGGGCTCGGTGCCGCTCGGACGCGCGGCAGCCATCGCACCGGCCTGCACGTCGGGGTTCACCGGCGAATTCATCTGCAGCGGATGGAAGTCCGAACCGTCGGTGGTTTCGGCCGAAGCGGTGGCGGCGCCCACGGCTGCCAGCGCAGCAAGGGAACCGACGGCGAGAAGCTTGAATGAAGTGCGCATGGTGTGTGTTCTCCTGATTGAATGAAGCAGGCTGTCTCCGGTCACATGCCATCGCGCGAACTGCGCGTGGCAGGACCTGAACGCACTCTAGGCACGCTGACTGAGTTGGATGTGAGCGAAGAGTTAGGCGCGAGTGAGGGGTGCGCCTTTTGCTGGAACTTTGGACCGCACCAGCCCCGTTCGCCGGCGTGCGGCTCCGTCCTCCGTCCTCCGTCCGCTAGGCAGCTGACGCAGGCAGATGCACCCGCGCCATCAGGCCGGGCCCGTCGGTGCGATTGCGCAGCTCGATGCGCAGCCCATGCCGCTCCGCCGCGGTGCGCGCAATCGCCAGCCCCAGCCCGCTGCCGCCCGCTGCAGCTCCCGGCACGCGGAAGAACCGGTCGAACACGCGGTCGATGGCCTCCTTCGGAATGCCCGGGCCGTTGTCGAGCACGTCGACCACCGCATGGCCCTCGACCTTGTGCAGCTTCACGTCGACCACGCCGCCTTCGGGCGCGTAGCGCAGCGCGTTGTCGATCAGGTTGTCGAAGACGCTGCGCAGCTCCGCCGCGGGCGCGACCACCACGGCTGCGATGCTGCCCTCGAAGCCGACGTCCACGCGCCGCGCGTCGGCCAGCACCATCAGCTGGCTGACGCTGTCGCGCAGCAGCACCTCGATGTCGACGCGCTCGTTCGCGTTGCCTGCGCGCGGCGCGTCCTGCCGCGACAGGTGCAGCAGCTGCTCGATGAGATGCTGCGCGCGCGTGACGCCAGCTTCGAGCTGGTTGAAGCGTTCGGTGGCTTCGCCGGCCGGCACGTGCGCGCGCAGGTTCTCGATCTGCAGGCCGATGGCGGCCATCGGCGTGCGCAGTTCGTGCGCCGCGTCCTGCACGAAGCGCCGCTGCGTGGCGAAGGCGCTGCGCACGCGCGACAGCAGGTTGTTGAAGGCGCTCACCAGCGGCGCGATCTCGTCGGGCACGCGCGCGAGCGACAGCTCGGTGGGGCTGCGCTCGTCCTGAGAGGCCACGTCGCGGGCCACGGCACGCAGCGAGCGCGAGGCGGCCGACACGATGATCCACA
This sequence comes from Variovorax sp. 22077, assembly GCF_052044195.1. Classification (NCBI taxonomy): domain Bacteria; kingdom Pseudomonadati; phylum Pseudomonadota; class Betaproteobacteria; order Burkholderiales; family Comamonadaceae; genus Variovorax; species Variovorax sp. 22077. The sequence continues at coordinate 6,105 of NZ_JBQEQC010000048.1, read as the reverse complement.
GGATCAGCAGCGCCAGCGGCAGCAGCAGCGTGATCGGCAGGCCTTCGAGCAGCGCGCGGCGCAGGGCGCGGCGGCGGCGGTAGTCCTCGTTCTGCAGCACCTGCACGCGCGGCTGGTCGGCGCGCGAGCCGTGCTCGGCGGTGAACACGCGCCATGCGGAGCCCGCGTGCGTGCCGGTGTTCACGTCGCTGAAGCCCGGCTGCGGCTGCAGCGGCACGGTGAGCACCGGCCACGAGGTGGCGCGCAGCGTGCCGCCGTCGGGGCTCCAGATCTGCACGATGAAGGCGCCGCGCGAGAACGCGGCCTCGCCGTCCATCGGGCGCGGCAGCTTCTGCGGATCGCTGCCCGCGTACGACTCGGCCACCAGGCGCATCTGGTCGTCGAGCGCGTTGTGCACGAGGTTGCCGTAGGCCATGAAAGAGAACCACGCCGTGAGCACCGCCGCGCCCAGGTGCAGCGTGATGAGCCACAGCAGCAGTTGCGTGCGCAGCGATCGCGGCCGCCACCAGCGGCCCTTGCCGCGAGAGCTTGCGTTCATCGGCAGGCCAGCCCGGCAGCCCTACCCCGAAGTGCGCGAAGCCTGCGGGCGGGCATCATCATGCGGCGACGCGCCAGCCCAGGCCGCGCACGTTGCGGATCGCATCGGCGCCGAGCTTCCTGCGCATGCCGTGGATCAGCACGTCGATCGCGTTGCTGGTGACTTCCTCGCCCCAGCCGTAGATGCGGTTCTCGAGCTGCTCGCGCGAAAGAATGGCGCCGGGGCGCTCCAGCAGTGCGTGCAGCAGCGCGAACTCGCGCGCGGTGAGCGCCTCGCGCGCGCCGTTGACCACGACTTCGCGCGTGGTGAGATCGAGCTGCAGCGCGCCGCTGCCCACCAGCGAGTGCGCGGCACCGTCGCGGCGGCGCACCACGGCGCGCATGCGCGCGAGCAGCTCGCGGAATTCGAAGGGCTTGAGCAGGTAGTCGTCGGCGCCGAGGTCGAGGCTGTGGATGCGGTCGTCGAGACCGTCGCGCGCGGTGAGCACCAGCACCGGCGTGGCGTCGCCGCGTTCGCGGGCGCGGCGCAGCACCTCGGTGCCGTCCTGCTTCGGCAGGCCCAGATCGAGCAGCACGCAGGTGTAGCCGCCGTCGCCCAGCGCGCTCTGCGCCAGTTCGCCGTCGCGCACCCAGTCCGCTGACCAGCCCGCGCCCTCGAGCGCCTGCTTCAGGCTGCGCCCGATCATTTCATCGTCTTCCACCAACAGCACGCGCATCGCGGCGACTCCTTCGGCCGCAAGGTAGCACGCGACCGGGATGATCGGAAGAGCCTGCGCCGCGGCGCAGAGTAGGTGCGAATACTTAGGGCACGCTTAGGCGGCGGGCGCGCCGCGGGGTCAATGGCCGGACCATGCCGGGTCAGGCCAGGCGCACAGCGTGGCGCTCGCCTTCGTCGTCCGAGCTGAAGGCCAGCAGGTCGAGGGCCTCCTGCTCCACGCCGTCGCGGTCGGCCTTCGACCAGCGGCCGAAGGGCTCCAGCAGCACGGTGGCGATGTTCTTCTTGCGCCGGTTCCTGTCGCGCTCGATCTTCCACACGCCCGCGACGAAGCCGTCGAGCAGCACCGTGCCGCGCACGATGCCGTTGACGGTGAACACGCGGGCGCGATGCGACTCGCTGAGGATGCGGCTGCGGTCGGCGTGCGAAAGCAGCAGGTTGTCCCACTCGGCCACGAGGCGCGGCGGCGCAGGCGTATCGGGATCGGGCCGCGGCGCGCGGGGCAGGTCGAACAGCTCCTGGCCGTCTTCGCCCGCGAACACCCGCAACTGCGGCCGCAGGCGTTCGGCGGCCGCCTTCCATCCCGTGAGGCCCGACCATGCGCCTGCATCGGCCAGCGTGGCCGGGCCGAAGGCGGCGAGGTAGCGCAGCAGCATGTCCTCCTGCGTGGCGACAGCGGCTTGCACGGCCTGCCCGAGCCAGTCGCCCAATGGCTGCAGCACCGCGCCCTGGTGCGAGTTCCAGGTGCCGGCCGGCGGCAGGTGCACGAGCGGCAGGTTGTTGCGGATCAGCGCGGCGAGCGATGCGGCCTCGCGGCCCGTCCACCGCAGGCCCAGCGCCTGCCCCAGCTCGGCGCCGGTGCGCGGCTGTTCGCCGAGCAGTGCGCGCCCTGCCGCGATCACCGCTGCGCGATCGATCCCTTCGAGTTCCTTCCTGTGCGTGCTGCCCAGCAGCCCTCGCTGATGCACGGGCTCCAGCAGCGGGCGCCATGCCAGCGCGTCCTGCGCGGTCATCAGGTGCAGCGTCGCGCGCAGGGTCGACATGCGCACGATGCGGCGCCGGCGCAGGGCCTCTGTGAGCTGTTCGCGACGGAAGCCCTCGATGCGGCTCCAGAGGCCGATGTAGGGCGGATTGGGTGCCTGCGCCTGCAGCCCGGCCAGCCGCTCGACGGCCTGCGTCACGCCCAGCCTGCGCCGCTCCAGCAGCATCTGCCGCGCCAGCGTGGCGCGGTTCAGCGCGCGCAGGCTCAGAACTTCTCGTGCGGCGCGAGGTATCGCCATTGCCCCAGCGGCAGGTTGCCGAGCATCACCCGGCCGATGCGCACGCGCTTGAGCCCCACCACCTTCAGGCCGACCAGCTCGCACATGCGGCGGATCTGCCGCTTCTTGCCCTCGGTGAGCACGAAGCGCAGCTGCTCGGGGTTCTGCCAGTCCACGCGCGCCGGCTTCAGCGCCTGCCCGTCGAGGCTCAGGCCGTGCCGCAGCTTCGCGAGCATGGCCTTCGGAAAGACCGCCTGCACGTTGGTGGTGACGGGGTCGTCGTCGTCCAGCCGCACCAGCTGGCCCGTGGGCGCGGGCTGGCCCAGGCCGTGGTAGGCCACGCGCACGAGGTACTCCTTCTCCATCGTCGAGTCCTCGCCGATGAGCTGGCGCGCGATGCGCCCGTCCTGCGTCATGACCAGCAGGCCGGTGGAATCGATGTCGAGGCGGCCGCAGGGCGCAAGGCCGCGCAGCTGCTTCGGGCTGAAGAAGAAGCGCGCGTTGTCGTCGGCCCAGCGGTTCTGCGGCGTGAAGAGCTTGACCGCCGGGTCGTGCCCGTCCTCGGCCTGTCCGCTCACGTAGCCGATGGGCTTGTTGATGAGGATGGTGACCTGGCTGGCCTGCTGGCCCTTGGCCGCCTTGTCGACCTCGATGCGGTCGGCCGGCGTGACCTTCACGCCCATCTCGGCCGGCCTGCCGTTGACCTTCACCCAGCCGTTGGCGATCCATTCGTCGGCTTCGCGGCGCGAGCACAGCTTGAGATCGGCCATGCGCTTGTTGAGGCGCACGGAATCGGAGGGAGCGGAAGGAGAGGAAGGCTCTGTCATCGGGGCTTGATCGGAATGCGGCACCGATGCTATCCTGAACCCAGACGCGAGTTGATCGCGTCCTTTTTGGGGGATTCCCAAGTGAGCACACGCAAGTACCAGTACGCCATCGTCATCGGGCGTTTCCAGCCCGTTCATTTCGGACATCAACGACTCATCGAGGAAGGCCTTCGCGCCGCCGAGCGGGTCATCGTGGTGGTCGGCTCCGACCGGCAGCCACGCAGCGTCAAGAACCCCTTCACCTTCGACGAACGCGAACGCATGGTGCGCGCCTGCCTTCGCGGCACCGAGCAGATGCGCGTGAGCGTGGTCGGCGTGGGCGACTCGCCCTACAACGACCAGATCTGGATCGCGTCGATCCAGTCGGCGGTCGAGCGGCTCATCGCGCAGGACGGCCATGCGCCGGCCAGGGCCAAGGTGGCGCTCGTGGGGCACCTCAAGGACGCATCGAGCTACTACCTCAAGCTCTTCCCGCACTGGGAGTTCGTCGGCCAGAACAGCGTGGAGAGCCTCAACGCCACCGACGTGCGCAGCCTCTACTTCGACCCCGAGAACCGCGGCCAGCTCGCCCGCGCCGACCTGCCCGACGGCACCGCAGCCTTTCTCGACCAGTTCACCCGCACGGCCGACTACGCCGAGCTCTGCGAGGAGCGCGCCTTCCTCGCCGACTACCGCGACAAGTATCGCTACGCCGGCAGCGAATTCCCGCCGATCTACACCACGGTCGATGCGGTGGTGGTCGAGGCAGGCCACATCCTGCTGGTGCAGCGCAAGTTCCATCCCGGCAAGGGCACCTGGGCGCTGCCCGGCGGCTTCGTCGGCCAGCACGAGCGGCTGCAGGACGCGGCCATCCGCGAGCTGAAGGAAGAAACGCGGCTGAAGGTGCCGGTGCCCGTGCTCAACGGCAGCATGAAGGCCAGCCACGTGTTCGACGCGCCCGACCGCTCGCAGCGCGGCCGCACCATCACGCACGGCTTCTTCTTCGAGCTGGCGCACAACCAGTGGACGGGTCTGTCGGAAGTGCGCGCCGACGACGACGCGGCCGAGGTGCGCTGGGTGCCGATCGCCGAGTTCCTCGACATGCAGGAGCGCATCTACGAAGACCACTTCTTCATCGCGAATCATTTTTTGGGTGGGCTGGGAAAGAACTGAACGTCCCGGCCTTGTCAGCAAGAACGGCCCCGGTTGACGGGGCCAACGTGAAAGGAGCTTTCACATGAACCGCAATCTCAATTCCACGCCCCTGGGCAACAACCTGCTGCTGCGCACCGACTCGTACAAGGTCTCGCACTGGATGCAGTACCCGCCCGGCACGCAGACGGTGTACAGCTACATCGAGTCTCGCGGCGGCATCTTCAGCCACTCGCTCTTCTTCGGGCTGCAGGCCTACCTGCGCGAATACCTGCAGACGCCGGTGACGCGCGACGACGTCGAGGAAGCCGCAGCGCTCATGGCCGTGCACGGCGAGCCCTTCAACCGCGAAGGCTGGCTGCGGCTGATCGAGAAGCACGGCGGGCTGATGCCGGTGCGCATCCGCGCCGTGCCCGAGGGCAGCGTGACGCCGGTGCACAACGTGCTCGCGACCATCGAGAACACCGACCCCGAGTTCTTCTGGGTCACGAGCTTCCTCGAGACCGAGCTGCTGCGCGCGATCTGGTATCCCACCACGGTGGCCACGCTCTCGGCCGCAGCGCGCACCACGCTGCTGCGCTACCTGGAAGCGACCTGCGACGACCCGCAGGGCCAGATCGCCTTCCGGCTTCACGACTTCGGCGCGCGAGGTGTCTCGAGCCTCGAATCGGCCGCGCTCGGCGGCATGGCGCATCTGGTGAACTTCATGGGCACCGACACGCTGGCCGCGCTGGTGGCGGCGCGCCGCTACTACGACTGCGACGTGGCGGGCTTCTCCATTCCCGCGGCCGAGCACAGCACCATCACCGGCTGGGGCCGCGAGCACGAAGCCGATGCCTACGGCAACATGGTCGACCAGTTCGGCAAGCCCGGCGCGACCTTCGCGGTGGTGAGCGACAGCTACGACATCTTCAATGCCTGCGCGCGCATCTGGGGCGAGGAGCTGAAGGCGAAGGTGGTGGCCTCGGGCGCCACGCTGGTGGTGCGGCCCGACTCTGGCGACCCGGCCGAGACAACGCTGCAGGTTGCACGCATCCTGGCCGACCGCTTCGGCACCACGACCAACGCCAAGGGCTTCCGCGTGCTGAACAACGTGCGCATCATCCAGGGCGACGGCGTGACGCTCGACTCGCTGCGGCTGTGCCTGTCGAACTTCTATCACAACGGTTTCTCGGCGGAGAACATCGCCTTCGGCATGGGCGGCGGGCTGCTGCAGCAGGTCAACCGGGACACCATGCAGTGGGCGATGAAGTGCTCGGCGATGCAGGTGAACGGAGAGTGGCGCGACGTGTACAAGTCGCCCGTGGGGGACATGGGCAAGGCTTCGAAGAAGGGGCGTCTTGCATTGGTGCGCGATGCGAACGGCATCGAGCGCACCGTGCGGGAAGAGACGATGGCGGTTGGCCAGGCCGATTTGCTGCAGACGGTGTTCGAGAACGGGCGCATCGTGGAGAGCACAACTTTCGATGCCGTGCGCGAGCGGGCTGCTGCGGGGGTCAATCAGTTCATCACTTCGCGGGCGCCTCTTTAGGCTTTTGGTTCATTCATTCAGGGCGGGTGCACAGGCCACCGGGTGCTCCCCTCCGCGAATGTCCCCCGGCCTTCGGCCTCCTCCTGATATTGTTCATCCGCTCCC
>NZ_JBQEQC010000047.1:0-11728 GCF_052044195.1 Variovorax sp. 22077 | reverse complement strand
CACAGCCGGTTTGGGCCCGTTCACGATGCTGTCGCGACCGGCTACAGTCGGCCAGAACTAGACATTCGCAACCGTTTATGAATGACATCAAGTCCGAGCGTCACGCGGAGAGTCTGATCAAGAGATTCGTTAATGTTGATGTGCCGGATGTAATCGGCACCTTGCCGCCAGAGCAAGCCTCCCGCGCTAGAAGTACCGTGCGGACCGCTCCTGGCGACCATGCCATCCAACCAGGAAAACCGTACCTTGACCGATCCCCGTCCGAAGCAGCAACCCGGCGAGCCAACCCCTTTCAAGACTGGCATGCGCCCCAACAGAAGGTTGAGCTCAACGCAAGGACCACCGTTCTCATGGTTGGAGGGCCGACCATCGCATGAGATCCACATGGGGCTGCAACGCGCCAGCGCCATGCCATCCGACTTGGCCCGTCTTGAGACGGCATGCGCGCGACTGGAGTTGGTTCTTCCTAGCGACTTCCTGTTATTCATGCAAACGGCGCAGATGTGGGGGAAATTCAGGAGCGTGAATGGCGGATACTTTGATATCAGAAAAGACCCTGCCAGATGCCCGATCAGCGACGGCTTTCTGGTGCCCTTTATTTCCGATCAGCAGTATTGCCACTTCTACTTCCTTCACATCGCGCCTGGTCGGTCGAATCACGAGATTGTCTGGGCCGACGATCTCTATCTTGGTGCCCTGTACGCGACCTCCGAGGAATTTGAGAGGGAGTACACAGGAGTTCGATCCCTCCGACATATATCTACGCGACGGCGACTTCGAGAACTTCATGCACTGTCACCTGCAGGATCACGAAAAGTGGTTTGAGAGCCGAGACGGAAATGAACTTTGAGCATGTAGCGCCTCTATGAAGCGTTGAAGCTGTCAAATCTCAGCGATGCTGAATGTTCTTGGCCTGCGCTACCTAAGTTGAACTTGAAAGGCAGCTTTGGGCCCTTTGCGCAGGCGACCTGTCCAGCTACATTCGGCCAATAGCAGACGCGCACGACGCGTAGCCGTGCTACCCAGAAGAAATGATCAGCAGAATCACTCAAGCCGCTTTGCTTCTCGTCCCCGCTTGTTTCCTGCCGCAGGTGGCAGCACAAGATTTCCGCAGTCTGTTCGCAGCAGAGTCGGCCTTGTCGGTAGCAATGCTGTCCCGCGGGAGCATCTGCACTGAATTGGGTCGATTTGCGAGTGCCGCCGATGAAAAGAGGTCTGCGGGTATGAGTCTGGAGGAACTTCGTTTGGGGCTCGACAAGGCGATGGCGAATCCGGAGGTTCCGGACTTCTCAAGGGAGTTGGTAGCGATGGTTGCGATGGACGTATTCAATCGCCCTCGACCGCCCGGAACGGCAGTTGGAGACGAAGTGACCTTGGCATGCAACGCTCAACTCACCGAGCAGATCAACATCAAGTCTGCTGCGCCCATGTCAGAGTCGGAGAGGGAGGCGCTGAAGGTGGTCATGAGCAAGGACTACATTCCCTTCGGCATGTCAAACGAAATCCGCAAGTAGGCCTCTACGCTCGTTGGATGAAACAACTGCAGTCGGCCAGAACCAGTCACTCATCATGCCGGTCCAATTCCGAGTCATCGCTTCCGAACTAATACCACTACGCGGGGGCCGTTCGTCGCTGGCAGCGACGTTGGACTGTCCATACGTCGTGCTGGCAAACGCTGTCTCGTCATTTCCGATGCCTCGACCGCGGCCTCATCGTGAGGCGGTCCGCCTGCGTGTCGAACTGACGTTGCCAGATGGCTCAGTGACCCAGCATTTCGCATCCGTAGCAGCCGTGACGCCCATGGACGCGCCGGCCACGATTACATTTGTCGGGCTTGCGGATGCCGAGGTTCCTGTGGGTTCAAACATCGAACTGTTGGAGTTCGAGACTCAACCTCGGTAGCCAGCTTCCGGCCAGCAGCAGACATCCGTCCCGGTTGTCCAGCTTCTTCGCTGGAAGCGCACGGCTAAGATAGGTCGTCAAGAGGGTTAACAAGTGATTTATCGGTTGAGTACGGCCTATTTGAGCCGCTTGGAAAGCGAACGCAACTCAAAGATTTTCTATGGCTACGCGATTGCTTCCGGGATCTGTGCTGTAGCGATATGGCAATTCGGCCTCCCGGCGGTACTCATCGGCGCCGCAGCTTTCGTTGTCGCCGCGGTCTACCACCGGAAGCTCAATCAATTCCATGTCCTCAAGGTCGCGGCAGCGCGGCATATTGAAGTGGAAGTTCTCGCGCATCAGCTCGTCTACCGGTCTGCAGTCGGTGAGCAACGCATCAAACTCGACCAACTGCAGTCGGTCGAGCAGGCGTCAAAATTCGAGCCCATAAAATTGGTTCTCGCGGGCGCGCCGCCGCTGATGCTGGATGGCCTGCACGATGCGGACAAGCTCGTGGAGGAGCTTGCCGCATATGTTCCATGAAGGCAGCACACGGCCAACACCAGACGTTCGACCACGCCCCCAAGACTGAAGAACAGGAATGTCGATGCAATTTGCGTCAGCCGACGAGTTCCGGATGGAAAAGGAACCTCTCATCAAGCTTCTTGGGGTGCTGTCTCAATGTGGCGAGGTCGTTTCGAAGTTTTTAAAGCCAAAGCCCTCCATCCGGGGTCGCGATGACGCTCAGCGGCTGGCCGAATTTCTGGAGCGCTTCAGCGACCTTGCGACTCAGACACCACTCGGGCATGTTGAGCGAGAGTTCGGACCCTTCTCAGTTCTGAATCGGTTCGAGTTCGAGGGCTCATTGGTGTCGGTTGTTCTTGACGGGGGATGTCACCGGGCGACTGCCGGGCTGACTGTGGAGGATGCCCGGAGGCTTGTCGTCCAGGCCCTGGACGCCATGTTCCCCGCTCCGTTCTCAGACCTGCTCGCATACCGTTTCGACAGCCTCGATTGGTGCGAGTTGACGCGAACGTCGACCCTCTCCTCTGCATACGTGGTCTGGCAGAGCCCGCGGAACCTGTGGTGGGTGCTTTGCGTTTCCGACATTGACTGAATCTGCATGTGCCGGACCGCTGGTTCAGGCCGCAGGAGGAATGCCGGTCGTGTGGCACAGTTCGGCCAGGAGCGGACGTCTGCCCACGATGTCCAGAGAGTGTTGCAATGAATCGAGACGTGTCCGTAGGAGACAGCGTTAAGCTGATTGAGATGCCCGAGTGGCTGGTGCATGACTTGCCAGCGGCCGAGCAGGCAGAAATGCGAGCGTGCATCGGCCAAGTCTTCGTGGTTCGAGAAATCGACCGGCACGGCTACTTGTGGGTAGGCTTTGGGACGACCTTTGACCACGCCGACGCCACACGCTACAGCGGACATTCCTTCGGGATTCCACGCGACTGCGTTCAACCGGCTCAAGAGGAATGACCATCTCAATCGCCTGTGTGCCAGCGTCATCGAGTTCGGCGGGCTAAAAGCGGCCAGAACCAGACATACGTGCCCTGCTCCCAATGAATAGCGTCTTTATCGTTCAGCACGTTCACCTGCTTCTGCCGCAGGAAGAGGAGGACGTAAAACTAATCGGAGTCTATAGGTCGCTCCAAAGCGCTCATGCGGCCGTTAAGAGGTTGGCGAGTGCTCCGGGATTTCGAGATCGTCCCAACGTCGTCGACCCATCCTATGCCGGTATTGGCGCGGGCGAAGGCTTTCATATCAGTGAGTACCGTCTCGATGAGGACAACTGGATCTCTGGCTATGTAACTCAGACCAGTTGATTCACCGACTGTCAGCAGCCCGCTTCTTTGATGCCGGCCCGATTCGGCCAAGAGCAGTCCTTCGCTGCTGCAGCGATTGAGTATCTGGTCTGATGCCAACAATCGAATCATGAAACTGTCGATCGCGCTTTTGCCGGATTTTTCATACACGTCGGGTGGGTTGTCACTGCCGTTTCTTTATCAATTGAAGTTCGAAAGGGCAGTTGTGCTGCATGGCCCTATCCACGTCACGGCATGTCTTCTCGTTAATAGTGACGACGACGGTATTTGCGCGGGGTACACCCAAAACATTTCCAGCTTCCTTCCCGGGGCGGAGTTCGTCGTCCCGCCGGGAAGGGAACTGGTTCTGGCCGCCAATGTGCTGGAGGATCAGGATGGACCGAGTGAACTAATCAGTGGGACGTATGAACTATCGGCAAAGGTTCAAATGCGGGCCCAGGTAGAAGGTGGTTCGAGTCGCTTCTATGAGTTGAGATCTTCGCGCCAGATCCTGCTGTCATAAGGGGAGCACCCACGAGATCGGAGAAGCAAGCCAAAGCCGGTCCGGATGTTTCCTAAGTGGCCGCTTTGAAGCAATGCTTACAGCCGCTTTGGGCCCTAGGCGGAAGTTCAGCTCACATCGAAAGCAGCCCTCCAGCAACTGCTCATCTCGGCATCCGCGCGAGGGGCATTCTCGACCTGATCAGCCCCAGGAAGAACACGCCTCCCCCGCCGTCGTCACTGCTTCTCGATCTGGGCCGATTCGGCGACTTGCCCCCAAAGCCGCGAGTTCTCTCGCAGCAGTTTGGTGAACTCATCGCCGCTCAGAACGTTCGGAACCGAGCCGATGCTCTCGGCGAATTCCTGGACGTCCTTGCTCGCCATTGCCGCCACGATCTCTTTCTGAAGCTTGGCGACGACTGGCGCAGGCGTGCCCTTCGGGGTCCATAGGCCCGTGAAGTTCACGACGCTGTAGCCTTTGAATCCGGCCTCGGCGAAGGTCGGCACGTCGGGCAGTGCATTCAGGCGTTTGGCGCCGCTGATCGCCAGAAGGCGGACCCTGCCTCCTTTGACCTGGCTGATGACACCCGCCGTCGATGCCAACTGGAAGTCGATCTGGTTTCCCAGCAGCGCCATCGTGGCTTCACCGTTGCCCTTGAAAGGGACGTGCGTGGCCTCGAAGCCCGCCGCACGCTTCAACGCCTCGGTTCCGAAGTGCGGCATGGTTCCGGAGCCACCGGTGCCGTAGTTCAGTTTGCCGGGATTGGCCTTCGCATACGCGACGAGGTCTGCCAGCGTCTTGAACTTCGAATCGCTTGCCACGACCACAGCCACCGGGGCGAAGTTGAATGCTGCGATGGGAACCAGGTCGTGGTCATGGTCCCACGGCAGCTTCTTGAATACGTACGGCAGGATGGAATAGGTCAGATCGTTCGCCACCAGGGTGTAGCCATCCGGTGCCGACCGCACGACTTGACCGATGCCGATGGTGCCGGTTCCTCCCGCCTTGTTGTCGATGAAAAAGCTCTGTCCGGTTTGCTCGGTGAGCTTCTGCGCGACGCGGCGTGTGACCTGGTCCACCGCGCCACCGGGAGGATAGGGAACGACGACCTTGACCGCCTTGTTCGGATAGGTGTCGGCGGCGTGAGCCGAGACGTTGACGGCCAGGGCGGCCACAAGGGCAAGCCCCAGAATCGGCGCCAGTGAGGGTGCTTTCGACATGTATCTCTCCACTCTGTGCGCTGCGAATCAATCGACCTTGATGTTGCCGGCCTTGATGACGCCAGCCCACTTGGTGGTCTCCGACTTCACGAATGCCGCAAAGTCCTTGGAACTTGAGCCCACGCCTTGAACCCCCATCTCGGCGAAGCGACTTGCCACCGCCTTGTCTGCAACGACGGCGCGAGTCTCGGTTTCGAGGCGATCGAGGATGGGACGAGGCGTGCCCGCCGGCGCGAACAGGCCGTTCCATTCGTTCACTTCGAAACCCTTGAGGCCGCTCTCTCCGACAGTCGGAACCTGGGGCCAGCCTTCCTGCCGCTTGGACGACGTGATGGCCAGCGGCTTGAGCTTGCCGCCCCTCACGAACGCTCCGCTCGCTGTGGTCGCGCTGAACATCAGGTCGACCTGTCCGCCGATCAGGTCCGTCAGTGCCGGCGCGCCACCCTTGTACGGAATGTGCGTCATCGAGATCTTCTCGTTCTGGGAGAACAACTCCGCCGCCAGGTGCTGGGCGCCGCCGCTGCCGGCGGACGCATAAGTGAGCTTTCCCGGAGTGGCCTTCGCTGCTTTCACTACATCCGCAACCGAGGCATACGGGGAGTTGGCGGGCACGACCATGAGCAGTGGAACCTGCATGATGAGCGAGACCGGGGCGAGTTCCTTCGCGGGGTCATAGTTGAGCTTGGGGAAGAGGCTCGGATTCACCGTGTACGACGTTGCGTCCAGGAGCAGCGTGTAGCCATCGGCAGGTGCCTTTGCCACGTACGAGGCGCCGATCGTCCCGCTCGCCCCCGGGCGGTTGTCGACGATGATTTGCTGCTTGAGCCGCTCGCCGAGGTACTGCGCCAGGATACGCGCCGTGTTGTCTGCTGCGCCGCCTGCCGGGTAGGGCACGACCAGCTTGATGGGCTTGTCGGGCCATTGCGCGTGCGCAGCGCCGACCAGGCCAAGCGCAATTGCGGCTGCGGTCAGGGCGGGCTTCATCCATTGCTTCATTTTTGTCTCCAGTAAAAAGGGTATTGGTCAGAGGCTGCGGCTTCCCACGCGGCCCCTCGGTCCGCGAGGCCGTCTGTGCGAGCGTGCGGGTTACACGGTCGCGATAGGGGTCGCAGGGGACCCTACGGCGCCCGGCAGGCGCAAGGGAGGAGCAGTCAGCAGGAAGCGAGAGCGTCCATGCTCTCGAAGCCATTTCGCCAACGGTGTGAGATGCCACAACTCCCCAAGATGAATGCCGTTCTTGAACAGGCAGTGCTCGTGCAGCGGCAGCCGTGGACCCCGAATTGGCGTGGGCTGCGTCAGGCGGGGCGCCACCAGTTCCACCGCGGGGTTGTCGGCCAGGAGGCATGCAAGACGCACATCGACGATCCAGTTCAGCAGCCTGGCGTCGTTGCCATCCAGTCCGCTGCCCGTCTCGTGAAGCTTCTTGAGATCCGGTTGGCGATTCATCGCAAGCAGCGTGTCGGCGAATCCGGTGTGGATGCACACCATGTCCCCAGCCTCGATCTCGACGCGGTCTTGCTCGAGGATGCGCATGAGACGCTCGTAGCCGATGGCTTCGCGGCGACGCCCGACGTGGTGTTCAAGGTCGACCATGACGCCGCGCCCTTGAACGCCGTGTTCGGCCAGGTTCTCGATGCCCAATGCCTCTGCGCGAGGCGCCGGAAAGCGCATCCAGTCGACAGGCGCCCCCTCGTCCTCCTTGGAGGAGCGAATTTCCACGCCGGCGCGAAAGCCGTTGTAGAAGACGGCTTCGGGCTGGCCGTCGCCGTCCGCATCGAAGCGACTGCCCATGTGCGCGAGGCTGTCCCATTGGGTCGAATACTGCGTATTCATGACCAGCACTTCGTCGCAGACCACATCGGTCAGCGTCGTGTCCTCGTCGAGGTACGACCAGCAGAAACCCTGTGCACCGGCGCTCTTGCCATCGCGCAGGGTCGAGAAGGTCTGCGCCGGCATCCGCCGGGGATTCATCTTCATTCCGCCGGGCACGTCCAGAGGCAGCGACAGACAGAAGGTCTTCCCGAGCTTCACTTCGGCCACGCCCTGAAGAACCTTCGAACGGTCGACCAGGTTCATCCGGCCTCGCTGGTCGTCGGCTCCGAATTCGCCCCAGGTGCTGCCTTCGGGAGCGTGCTTCCATCGCTGCATGGAACGCTCCTCAGGCCGCTTCAGCCTGCCTGGCGAGCACGGCGAGCGCGTTCCTGGCAGCCGATTCGCCCATGTTGATGTACGCGTCCGAAGTCACCGAACCGACGTGGGGGCTCAACACCAAGCCGCGTTGGGACTGGAATGGATGGCCGGGCGCCATGGGCTCCACGGCGAAGCTGTCCAGGCCCGCTGCGCGGACGTGTCCGGTGCGCACGGAATCCAGAAGCGCCGCCTCGTCGATCAGAGCGCCGCGTGCCGTGTTCACGATGATGACTCCAGGCTTGCAACGCGCGAGCGTGTTCGCGTTGAGCAGCCCCTGGTTGTCCTCCGTCAGGGGGCAGTGCAGCGAGATGACGTCGGATCGAGCGAACAACTCCTCCAGGTCGACCAGCGTCACGTGGTCGGGCACATCCTTGGCGAACGGGTCGAACGCGACGACCTTCATTCCGAAGCCCTCCGCCATCCGAGCGAAACGACGGCCGATGGCTCCCAGACCCACGATGCCCACCGTACGACCGGAGAGTTCGAGGCTGGAGTGAGAGGCTTTCTCCCAGTGACCGGCGTGCATCCGGGCATCGACGGCTGGAATCGACTTGGCACAGGCCAGAAGCAAGGCGAATGCATGTTCGGCGACTGCGTTGGCGTTGGCCCCCACGGCTGCGACCACCTCGATACCGCGTTCCTTGGCCGCTGCCTTGTCGATGTTGTCGGTGCCCGACCCATGCTTGGAGATGACGCGCAGAGCGGGCGCCGCATCCATCGCAGCCGCGCCGACCTTGCCGTATCGCACGATCATCGCCGCCGGGTTGTGCTGCTTGCACAGGGCGACGATGTCTTCCGGCGTGGGCGTCTTGCCGGTGTAGACGAGCTCATGGCCTTGCAGCAGTGCGACGGCGCTGGGCGCAATCGCTTCGGCCGTGATGACGATGGTGCTCACAGCACTTCCCCTTCCTTGAGCACACCCGCGGCGCGCAGTGCGGACACCAACCACTTGGCATTCGTGTCGCCGCCCTTGATGGCCTCGATGCGAGCCGCCTCGTCCTTGACTTTCTTGGCAGCGCTGGGCAGCAGCCCTTCGATCTTCTCGCGCTCCACGACCACCACCCCGTCGGCGTCGCCGATGACGAAGTCTCCGGGGTTCACGATGACGCCGCCGACCGACACGGGGTGGCCGATACGGCCGGGCACCATCTTGGTCGGACCGTTGGGGTTGGTTCCCACGGAGAAGACGGGGAAGTCCATTTCCTCGATTTCCAGGCTGTCGCGGGCGGCGCCATCGATGACCACGCCGGCAATGCCGAGCTTCTTGCAGGCGGTCATCATGATGGTTCCCATCAGCGCCGCCGTCTGGTCTCCCTTGCCGTCGATGACGAGCACGTCACCCGGCTTTGCCATGGCCATGGCTGCATGAATCATGAGGTTGTCGCCGGGACGAACCTCCACCGTGAAGGCAGTGCCAGCGACTTTCATGTTCGGACGCAAGGCCTTGATGCGTCCATGCATCGCGCCGCGCCGTCCGGCGACGTCCGCCAGGATGGCGGGCTGAAAGGTCGATGCCTCCTTCACGACGTTCGCGGGCACGCGGTCGAAGTCACGGATGATGTCGGGTACGTTGCTCATGGTTCGGATTCCAAAAAAAGAAGGGTGAGATTGGCCCCGACCCTGCACACGCAGAGCCGTCTCGGGAGAAAAGATGAAAAGGGAAAGAAGAGAGAGGAAGGTCAGTCGACCTTCGCGCCGGATTCCTTGACGACCTTGGCCCAGCGGACCGTCTCGTCGCGCACCAGGGCGGCAAACTGCTCGGAGGGGCCGCCCAGTACATCGGCACCTTGCTCGGTGAGCTTCTTCCTGACGTCGGGAGTCTCGAGTGCCTTGTTGAAGGCGGCGTTGAGCTTGCCGACAGCGTCCTTGGACACGCCGGCAGGGGCGGCGATGCCGAACCAGGTCACAGCCTCGAAGCCCTTGTACCCAGCCTCCGCGACCGTCGGGACGTTCGGCAGATCGGCAGAACGCTTGGCAGAGGTCACGGCGAGGGCGCGCATCTTCCCGTTCCTGATGTGGCCGCTCAGCGTGACCACCGACGAGATGTACATCTGGATCTGGCCGCCGATCAGGTCGGTGACGCCCTGCGCCGCGCCCTTGTAGGGGACGTGCGTCAGCTTGACGTTGGCGATGCGCTGGAGTTGTTCCGTCGCCAGGTGCGCGACCGTGCCGCTTCCCGAGCTCGCGTAGTTAATGCCATCCGGATTCGCCTTGGCGGCATTCATGAGGTCCGCGAGCGTCTTGTAGGGCGAGTTGCTGGCCACCGCGATGACCAACGGGGCACTCGCGACCAGCCCCACCGGGGTCAGGTCCTTCTGCGGGTTGTAGGGCAGCTTGGCATACAGCGATGGATTGATGGCCATGTTCGACGTCTGCCCCATCACGAGCGTGTAGCCGTCGGGCGCCGCCTTGGCGGCTGCGTCCATGCCGATGTTCCCGCCCGAGCCGGGCTTGTTGTCGATGATGATGGTCCAGCCCTGCTGCGTTGTGACCGTCGTTGCGACTTCCCGTGCAATCAGGTCGGGACCTCCGCCAGGAGGAAACGGCACGATGAGCTTGATGGGACGGGCAGGATACGTCTCTGCCGCGATGGCGCCAGAAGCGAACGCAACGGCCAGCATGCCGGCGGTGAAGGCGAATGCGCGAAGAGCGCGGACGTTGTGCAACGAGTTCACTTGATGTCTCCAGTGTTGTGTGCGTCAGGCGCACCTCTATGGAACTGGAGTATTCGCCGCCCCCTTCATTCGGTCCAATCGAACTTTTCTTGGAATCGATAAATCTGACTTTGCCTATTCGGCCGCAGGCAGCCGGGCGTGCCTGGCCAGCAGTGCAATCAGCCGCTGGGCAGCCGGCGAGACGTAGCCGCTTTCCCGGAACGTCACCACCATTCGACGCCGCATCGTGGTGCCGCGCAGCTTCACCTCGCGCAACCTCGCTCCCGAACTGCCCTCCTGCAGATGCAGGCGAGAGATGAAGCTCAGCAGGCCCGTCTCGCCGATCAACGCGGGCAGCATCAGAAGCATGGTGCTTTCCACCTGAACGACGGGACGCGGCAGGTGATGCCGGTCGAAGGTCTGGTCGAGCCAGTCACGGATCGGCGCCCCCTGCGGCTGCAATACCCACTTGTAGTTCGCGAGGTCGCGCAGCGTGACCTTGGTCTTCGAGAACAACTCGTGGTTCGCGATCGCGGCCACGACGAGCTGGTCCTCGGCCAGCAGGCGCGTGGTGAAGCCCGGTTCGCTCGGGCCTTCCGTGCCGACGAGGAGGTCGATATCGCCGCTGCGCAGCAGCGGGGCAAGGACGTCGCCCAGCGCCACCGTCGTTCGCACGGTCACGCCAGGCGCCTCCTTCAGCAGGTCCCGCGCAGCAGGAGGCAACAGGAACTGCGCCGCGGTGGGCACGATGCCAAGCTTGACCTGGCCGGAGAGCCCCTGGCCGATGTCGCCGATCTCGCGGCGAGCACTTTCGACGTCGAATCGGGTGCGCTGGGCCCACCTCAGCAGCGCTCGTCCCGCCGTGGTCAACCGGATGCCGCGTCCGGTCTTTTCGAACAGCGTCGCGCCATACGCCTCCTCCAGCCGACGCACGCAGCTCGTCAGGGCCGGTTGGGTCTTGTGCAGGCGCTCGGCCGCACGCCCCATGTGCTCAAGCTCAGCAATGACTTCGAAGTACCTCAAATCCCGCAGGTCCACGGGTTCCCTTTCAGTTGGCTTTGACATCCGAGGGCAAGCCGCACTCGAGGCGCGCACGATGGCCATGCGCCAGGCGGCCGGCTGCCTGCACCTCGCGAAAGTCTAGCCGCGACGCGGCATTTCCCGGCGCCGCTTCTTGCGGTCCGGCGCCTGTATTCGAGCGCCACGCCGAGCCGGCTCAAGATCCGCTCATGGCCGCTTCAAGTCGGATCGGCACGCGGCCGAGCATTCCGAAATTTCTCCCGCAGGATGCCGCGGGCTTCCTCGGCCGCCTCGAAATTCCGCCGAAGGGACAGAATTCGCGGCCTCCGCGTTTTGCACTCGCCACATGCTCGCTCTGGACCGGCGTCCCTGGAGCGAGCGCAGCGTCCCACGCTCAATACCGTCGGGGATAGGAGCCGAGCAGCCGGAATTCCCTGTGCTGCGCCAGCAGCC
>NZ_JBQEQC010000046.1:0-15253 GCF_052044195.1 Variovorax sp. 22077 | reverse complement strand
CGCAGGTCGCCGAGCATCGCGAGGTTGCCCTGGCGCAGCTGGCCGGGGAGCGCGGAATAGAGCGAGGCCTCGGCGCGGTAGGTGATAACCGGTGCTGCGGGCACTTGCGGCGCAGCGCCCGGAATGCTGGAGCGCAGGTACCAGTTCTCGCCCGCGCCGTTGGCGTCGGCGGCGTACAGGCGGTATTCATAGGCGCCGGCATCCACATGGCCATTGGCCAGGCTGAAGGCGTCCTTGGTCGTCTGCGCCGTGGTGGTGGCGCCGTTGATCGCGCTGACGACCTCGATGCCATTGCCGGTGGTCAGCGCGCCCAGGCCGCCGAGGTTGGTGACCTGCACTGTCGTACGGCCGCCGGCGGAGGCCGTGGCCCCGTCGAGCACCAGCCGGTCGGACGGTCCCGTGCCGTTGAGCACGGTGCCGAGCCTGAGCACACCGTTGTTGCCGACGTACGCGCCCGTCACCGTGAGCGTGGTGCCGGCGGTCGCGCCCACCAGCGAGACGGTGCCGCTGTTGGCCAGCGAGGCCACCGTCTGGCTGAAGCCCGCGAGATCCAGCGTGGCGCCCGCGGCCACACTATGGGCGGAAGCCGCGCTGAAGGTGTTGGCGGCGCCGGCCTTGAGCGTGCCCTGCGCCACGTTGGTGGCGCCGGTGTAGACGTTGGCGCCGGACAGCGTCAGCGTGCCCGAGCCCTCCTTTGTGATGAAGCCGCCGCCGCTGATCGCGCCACTCAGGGTCGCGTTGAAGGTGCCCGTGTCGATGATCGGATCGGTGGTGCCCGTGAGCTGAATCGCATTGGCGATCGTCAGCCCGTCGGCGCTGAAGCCCAGCGTCGTGTCGTCGTCCATCGACAGCGCTCCGGTGCCCAGCGCCTGGCTGTTGCCGAGGTTCAGGCGCCCCTGGCGCAGCGCGGTGCCGCCGGTGTAGGTGTTCGCGCCCGAGAGCGTGAGCGTGCCGGAGCCCACCTTCACCAGTGAGCCTCCGGTGCCCGAGATCACGCCCGAAACTTCGGTGCTGGCGTTCGAACCGCCGGTGGTCAGCGCCTTGGCGCCGAGGATCACGTCACCCGCGCCGGACAGCGAGCCGATGGAAGTGCCCGCGGCGGTCAGCAAGCGGATGCTCAGGCGCCCGCCCGCGTTGTTGACCACCGTGGCCTGGTCGGCGGTCGCGTGGTCGAGGATGTCGATCAGGCCTCCGCTTTCGTTGACGAAGGTTGCCTGGCCCGCACTGGCGTCGTTCAGCAGGTTGATCCGGCCACCAGCGAAATTGGTGATGCGGGCGTTGCCAGCGGTCGCGTTGAACGTGAAGTTCGTCAGCCCGCCACGGTTCTCGATGACGGCATTGCCTGCGGAGGCGCTGTCTCTGAACTCGGCCGACGCATCCGTGTTCATGATGAGATGGGCAGTGCCGGCCGAGCTGCTGTCGCGGAATTGCACGAAACCCGCGTTGTCCGTCGGCAGAGAACCGCGCGCAGCGGCGGTGATCGTCAAGCCGCCCGCATCGGCCTTGCTGCCGAAGATCAGCGAGGCGTTACCGGCCACGGACACCGGCCCAGCACCGAGCGCGCCGGTCGCCAGGGCCTGCAGGCTGCCGGCAGTCACCGTGGTGCCGCCCGCGTACGAGTTGGCCGTGCCCAGCACCAGCGTGCCGCGGCCGGTCTTCTGCAGCGCCCCGCCGCCAGAGACTTCGCCATTCAGCGTCAGCGTACGGACCAGGTCCACGTCGAAGGTACCGCCGCCCGCGCCGATCGCAACCGTGCGGGTGGCCGTGGTGTCGCCGGTGACGTTCAGCGTGCCGCCGTCGAGCGTGAGCCCACCGCTCGAGTTGCCGAGCGCACCGTCGTCGGCGATGGAGAGCGCCCCGCCGCGCACGAACCATGGCGTCAGGCCGGAATTGGTGCCGGCCAGCGTCCATGTGCTGGCACCTGTCTTTTCGTAGCGCGTGAAGCCGCTGTAGGAGCCGGCGTTGAGTCCAGTGGTGCCGTCTGTCGTGTCGCCCGCCAGCCTCAGCACGTTGCCGGTGCCAAAGGTCACCCTGAGCAGGCCGGTGATCGAGGAGCCGGCGCGCAATTCAAGCTGGTTGTCGTTGCCGGTGATCCGCACCGCATCGCCGCGCGTGATGCCGTCGCCACCCAGGCCGGCGGTCAATACCCCCGCGTTGACGATGGTGTTCGAGTTGCCCCGGATGCGCATCGCCGCGCCGCCCACGCCGAAACGCACGGGGATGCCGCCGGCACCACCCGCCCCCCCGGTCAGCGAGCCGGTGTTGGAAACCGAGTTGTTGCTGGACTCCAGCGCAAGGCCCGCGCCGCCCTCGCCGCCGAATGACGACGTCCCGGTGAATCCGCCGCTGACGGTGCCGATGCCTCCGGCACCGCCGACGGACGCGCCGCTGTTGACGACGGTCGCGCCGCCGCCTTGCAGCACGATGCCGTCGCCGCCACCACCGCCGCCGCCGGCCCATTGGCCGACGCCACCCGCGCCGCCGTTGCCGCCGATGGTCTGCCCCGCATTGTTCAGGTTGACGCCGGCCGCCGTGGACTGCAGGCCCGCGCCGCCACCGCCACCGCCGCCGGCCAGCCGCGCGACGCTGCCGGCACCGCCACTGCCGCCCCGCAGGATGGTGCTGCCCGACACAGTGATGCCCGTGTCGGATGTGTACACGGCCGCACCGCCGCCACCGCCGGCGCCACCGCCGTACACCGGATCCCCATCGGGTGTGCCATCGGTTCCCGAGCCTCCCGTGACCGACCCGGCCACGCTGGTCGCACCCACGGTACCGCCCGTTCCGCCAAGCCCGCCCCCACCGATGCCGCCATCGCCCCCCGTGCCGCCCGAGGGGGCCGTGCCATTGGTGTCGGGGAACTCGCCGAGGCGGCCGCCGCCGCCGCCGCTGCCGTTGCCCGCACCGCCCTGGCCGCCCGTACCCCCGCCCCCAATAAATGCAGTCCCGCCGCTGGCCTGTGCCCAGGAGACCGCCGGCAGGCCGGCCAAGGCCAGCAGGCCGACGGCTGCTGCAATTCGCCTCGCACGCCGGCTTCCGCCTGCCGCTGCGCGCCTCGCCGGCGACGAAGCGAGTTCCGAAACAGCCTGCCAGACACCCAGCACGCCATTCCATACCACGCGATAAATGCTGTTCATCCCCTCGACCTCCATCGAAAGCTAAAAAGGGCCGCAATGTAATATTTGCAACAAGCCGGTTCAATTACACGGAATAGCAGCCAGGGTCCGAGATCCCTTGGAACCCGCCAAGGAACTCCGCGAGCGCAGACCCGCAGGGTCCTCGGCCACCCGCCGCGCGGCCGAGCTACCAGAGCACCTTCACGCCCACGCTCGCGTTGACGTCGCTGCTGTTGCGCGCGTCGCCACCCAGGTCCCAGAGCTTGCCCAGTTCGCCATACAGGCTCGTGCTGCGACTCAGTTGCCAGGAGGCGCCCACGGCCACCTCGCCGCTGCTTCCGCCCGTGCGCGTGGCGATGTCGGCGAAGGCGGCCGGACCGATGAAGCGCGCGACATCGGTGCCGCCGCCCGCGTGATAGAGGTTCAGACGCGCATAGGGCTGGAGCAGGCCTGCGCGAGTGTCGATCTCGCCTTTGACCCGCACACCGGCGCGCACGAGCCAGCCCTCGTGGCTGTCCTGGCGGATCTGCGCACCGACGATGCCGGTGTCGTCCAAGCTCACGCGCTGGTGCACCAGCTGCAGCTGGGGCTCAATGGTCCAGCCGGCGGCGACGCCAAAGGACTGGCCCACCTCCACGGAAGCCAGCAGGCTGCTGCCCTTGCCCCCGCTGCCCGGGCCCAGCACGGGCGACGCGGTGTAGCGATGCCGACCGCCCTGCAGCACGCCGTCGACATACAGGCCGCCGTCGTCCTTCCACGTCCCGTAAATGCCCAAGTACTGGTTCTTCAGGTCGTTGGTGCCAACGCCCAGATTGAGCAGGCCGCTCGCGAAGCCGCGGACGCGCATGTCGCCGTCGAGCTGACCGACGTAGACACCGGCGCGCCAGTGCCCATCGGTCCACAGGTCGGTGCCAGCCTGGAAGCCGGTGAGGCGGCCCTCGCTGGTGGGGCTGACAGTCCCAGCCTGGCGGGTCGTGCGGTCGGTGCTGATGACGCGCCCCCACGCCTGGCGGTAGCTCCGAGCGGGGATGCCGAGGCCCGCGTCATTGGTGGCGGGGCGCCCGTCGTCGCCCGTGCGCAAAAGCAGGCTGCCCAGCATTGACAGGTTGGCCTGGCGGAACTGCTCGGGAAGCACCGCGTAGAGTGGCACCTCGGCACGGTAGGCCGGCGCCACCACGCCGCCGCTGGAACCGCCTCCTGCTCCCCCATGGGTGGGCGGCACCGCCGCGACGCTCGAGCGCAGGTACCAGTTCTCGCCCGCGCCGTTGGCATCGGCCGCGTACAGCCGGTACTCGTAGGCGCCGGCGTCGACGTGGCCGCCGGCCAGCGAGAAGGCATCCTTCGTCGTCTGCGCCGTGGTGGTGGCCCCGTTGATCGCGCTGACGACCTCGATGCCGTTGCCGGTGGTCAGCGCGCCCAGGCCGCCGAGGTTGGTGATCTGCACGTTGGTCTTGCCGCTGGCGGCGGCGGTCGCGCCGCTGAGCACGAGCCTGTCGCTCGCGCTGCTGCTGTCGCCGAGAGCCGTGCCCAGGCGCAGCGTACCGCCGTTGCCGACCCAGGGGCCGGTGACGGTCAGCGTGGTGCTGGGCGTAGCGCCGGCGAGGCTCACCGTGCCGCTGTTGTTCACGGATGCCAGGGTCTGGCTGTGGCCCGCGAGGTCGAGCGTCGCGCCGCTGGCGACGACGGTTGCGCTCTTCGAGCTGAAGGTGTTCACGGCACCGGCACTCAGGGTGCCTTGCGTCACGGAAGTGGTGCCGCCGTAGCTGTTGGCGCCGGAGAGCGTGAGCACACCCGCGCCAGCCTTGACGACGCCACCTGTGCCGGTGATGGCCCCAGCATAGGTGCTGTCACGGGCCTGATCGGCGGTGAGGGTCTGGGCGTTCAGCGCCACGGTACCGCCGGTGCCGGAAAGGCTGGACGTGGTGAGGTCCCAGCTGCCCAGGTCCAGCGTGCCGCCGTTGACCGTGTAGCTGGTGTTCTGCACGAAGGCGCCCGCGCTGCCGGCCAGCAGCCGGCCGGCCTGGACGACGGTACCGCCCGTGTAGGTGTTGGTTCCGGTCAGCGTCGTGGTCCCCGCGCCCAGTTGCCGGACCACGCCGCCGCCGCTGATGTTGCCTGCGAAGCCGAAGGCATTGGAATGGTTGATGGCCAGCGTGGCATTGTTGACGACATTGCCGGTGATCGAGCCGGTGGTGCCCCCGTTGCCCAGCTGCAGCGTGCCTGCGGTGATGGTGGTGCCGCCGCTGTAGCTGTTGGCTCCCGTCAGCGCGGTCGTGCCGCTGCCAATCTGGTTGACGACGACATTTCCGCCGACTGGCACCGCGAACTCGTAGTTGCCCGCGTTGTGGTTGAAGTTGATCGTCGATTTGCCGCTGCTGGAGGTGATGTCTTTTGCCGTCACGACCCCGGGCGCGATAGGGGCGCTTCCCACGGGGGAGCCAATGTTCAATGTCGCCACACCCGTCGCCGAATTGGTCAAGGAGAGCGTGTTGGTTCCGCTGGCGCCCGACGTCAGCTTGGCCCCGTCGGCCACCGTGACCGTGGCAGTCCCTGCCCCGCCGAAGCTCAGGTTGTTGTTGACGCTGCCGAAAACGGACCCCGGGCCCGTCACGGTCGCGGTGAACACGTCGCCCGCCCTGAAACCCACCTGGACCGTGTTGGCCCCGACGAAGCCGCCGGCGGAGACCTCCAGCGTGCCGGCATGGTGGTAGTAGCCGCTGGCCCCCGTGAACTGCAGGGCAGAGCCGGTGCCGCTCACCACGACGTCCGTGATGCCTCCGTTCGGCAAGCCGTTGCCGCCACCCAGGTTGGCATTGGTGCCGAGCGTGATCTTTCCGCCGCCCGTCACGTTGATCGCAGTCTGGCCCGTGCCCGTGTTCAGGTTGCCTGCGGACACCTGTGCGCCCATCCCTACATTGATGGTGGCCAAGCCCGCGCCGGTGTTCAAATTGGCAACGGACAGCGTGGTACCGCTGCCCTGGGCAACCACGGTCCCGGTCGTGTTGGCGGCGGAACCCACCTGGATGGAGGCGGTGGCTTGATAGGTCGCACCCGTCTGGAGGTCCAGCGTGGCTCCCGCAGCCGATCCGATGGTCGTAATAAACGTGCCGGCATTGACTGTCACTTTCGACGAGACCTGAGGCAGTGACGTCGTGACCGTGATGGCTTTGGAGACGGTGATGGTGGAGCTCAGGTCCGGGCTGGCGTTGGCGTCGTTGATCGCTGTGATCAGTTCCGCCTCGCTGGCGGCAGTGAAGGTCGCAGCCTGTACGGCTCCACCGGCGGCCAACGCGGCCAGTGCCACGGCCGCACTGGCAGTGGCGGTACGGCGGGCCCCCTGCGCTCTTCCCCCGCGCGTGGCGCGCACGTTCTCAGCCGCTGCCACGCAGGCGCCCAGCGCCGGATTCCACACCGTCCTGTAACACAAATTCATCCGATGATCCTTGTTGTAAAACCAATGACTCCCCAATGAAGAGCGCTTGGCTGCCGCTCATTTCTATTCAAATTCATATTACGTATGAAACAAGATGTATATGGATTGGTACGGCAGTTCCCGAAGTGGGAACGGGTCTTTGGCTTGACGCAAAGACGGACGCAGTTGCTCCTGCAAGCACCCGGGTAGAGGCGCGATCGAAAAGGCGACCTCAAGAAAAAAAGAGAAAAAGGGCCGCAGCCTCGCCGCGGCCCTTGCCGCGCAACGTGTGCTCCCGGATCGTGTTGAACGTGCGCCAAACATCCTCATCGTCTCGGCCATGTGCCGGCGCTCCAGCAACTGCGCAGGCTGAACCGGCGGCCCGACCTGAACGGGGCAGCGCAGCGACATGGCCCTTGCCTCGCAAGGGACTCCTCCACTGGCACATGTCGTGCTTGACAGTTTTTTCGTCCCTTTCTCCATTCCACCCCCACGGAGTTCCATGTGAAGCGTGCTGCCCCCGCCCTGTTGCTGAAACCCCTGGCCGCCTGTGCGGCGCTCGCCACCCTGGTGCTCGCCGCGCCCCAAGCGATGGCGCAGGAGAAGACGCTGCGCATCGCCATGACGGCGGCCGACATTCCGCGCACGCTGGGCCAGCCCGACCAGGGCTTCGAGGGCAACCGCTTCACCGGCATTCCGATCTACGACTCACTCACGCAGTGGGACCTGTCCAAGGCCGACGCGCCCAGCGTGCTGATTCCCGGGCTCGCCGCCTCGTGGGCGGTCGACGCCAAGGACAAGACCAAGTGGGTCTTCAAATTGCGCCCCGGCGTGAAGTTCCACGACGGCTCGCCCTTCAACGCCGACGCCGTGGTGTGGAACGTGCAGAAGGTGCTCGACAAGGACGCCGTGCAGTTCGATCCCAGCCAGGTCGGCGTGACGGCCTCGCGCATGCCCACGCTCAAGTCGGCGCGCAAGATCGACGACACGACGGTAGAGCTCACCACCAGCGAGCCCGATGCCTTCCTGCCGATCAACCTCACGAACCTGTTCATGGCCTCGCCCGCGCACTGGCAGAAGAAGTTCGATGCCGCAGCGGGCGCCACGCCCGCCGACAAGGCCAAGGCCGCCTGGACCGCCTTCGCCGCCGACCCGTCGGGCTCGGGCCCGTTCAAGGTCACGCGCTTCGTGGCGCGCGAGCGGCTCGAGCTGGCCGCCAACAAGGGCTACTGGGACGCCAAGCGCGTGCCGAAGATCGACAAGGTCGTGCTGCTGCCGATGCCCGAGGCCAACGCGCGCACCGCCGCGCTGCTGGGCGGCCAGGTCGACTGGATCGAGGCGCCCGCCCCCGACGCGATGGCGCAGATCACGCAGCGCGGCTTCAAGATCTATTCGAACGCCCAGCCTCACGTGTGGCCCTGGCAGCTCTCGTTCGCCGAAGGCTCGCCCTGGCTCGACAAGCGCGTGCGCCAGGCCGCCAACCTGTGCATCGACCGCGCCGGCATGAAGCAGCTGCTGGGCGGCATGATGGCCGAGCCCAAGGGCACCGTGCCGCCGGGCCACCCCTGGTTCGGCAAGCCCACCTTCGACATTCGCTACGACGTGAAGGCCGCACAGGCGCTGATGACGCAGGCCGGCTACTCGGCCGCCAAGCCGATCAAGGTGAAGGTGCAGATCTCGGCCTCGGGCTCGGGCCAGATGCAGCCGCTGCCGATGAACGAGTTCGCGCAGCAGTCGCTCAAGCAGTGCTACTTCGACGTGCAGTTCGACGTGATCGAATGGAACACGCTGTTCACCAACTGGCGCAAGGGTGCCAAGGACCCGTCGGCCAACGGCGCCAACGCGGTCAACATCAGCTTCGCGGCCATGGACCCGTTCTTCGCGATGGTGCGCTTCGTGAGCACCAAGACCGTCCCGCCGGTGTCCAACAACTGGGGCTACTACGGCAACGCCGAGGTCGACAAGCTGGTGGCCGACGCGCGCACCAGCTTCGACGACAAGGCGCGCGACGCTGCGCTCGCGAAGCTGCACACCTACATCGTGGACGACGCGCCCTTCGTGTGGATCGCGCACGACGTGGGCCCACGCGCCATCTCCGCCAAGGTGAAGAACGTGGTGCAACCCAAGAGCTGGTTCATCGACATCGCGACCATGACGATGGAATGAACAGAGCCCACCCCCAGGCTTGGCTCCTTCGTGTGGCCGCCAACCCCCTCGCCGGGGGCAACACCAGCGGTCCGGCGAAGCCGGTTCCGCGGTGTTCGCCGAAAGGGGAACGGCTCACAAGTTGAGCGCCTGTTCCAGCCAGCCATCAGCCGGCCGCCCAACCCATGCTCGCCTACCTCCTGCGCCGCGTGCTCTACGCCGTGCCGATCATGATCGGCGTGGCCCTCGTGTGCTTCCTGCTCGTGCACATCGCACCCGGCGATCCGCTGGTGTCGATACTGCCGCCTGACGCCTCCGCCGAGCTGCAGGCGCAGCTGCGCGAGCTGTACGGCTTCAACCGTTCGCTGCCCGAGCAGTTTGCGATGTGGCTGTGGCGCGCGCTGCACGGCGACCTGGGGGTGTCGATCGCGAGCAACCGCGCAGTCGCCTCGGAAGTGTTCACCGCAGTGGGCAACACGCTGCGGCTCGCGGTGGTGGCCACCTTCATCGGCTTCGTGCTGGGCAGCCTGTTCGGCTTCATCGCGGGCTACTTCCGCGGCTCCTGGCCCGACCGGCTGGCCTCGATGTTCTCGGTGCTCGGCGTGAGCGTGCCGCACTACTGGCTGGGCATGGTGATGGTGATCGTGTTCTCGTCGCAGCTCATGTGGCTGCCGGCCACCGGCGCGGGCCCCAGCGGCTCGGACGACTGGGCCTGGGACTGGGCGCACCTGCAGTTCCTGCTGCTGCCCGCGATCACGATGTCGGTGATTCCGATGGGCATCATCGCGCGCACGGTGCGCGCGCTGGTGGCCGAGATCCTGGAGCAGGAGTTCATCGTCGGCCTGCGCGCCAAGGGGCTCACGCACTTCGGCGTGTTCCGCCACATGGTGAAGAACGCGGCGCCCACGGCGCTGGCCGTGATGGGGCTGCAACTGGGCTACCTGCTCGGCGGCTCGATCCTCATCGAGACGGTGTTCTCCTGGCCGGGCACGGGCTTCCTGCTGAACTCGGCCATCTTCCAGCGCGACCTGCCGCTGCTGCAGGGCACGATCCTGGTGCTGGCGCTGTTCTTCGTCGTGCTCAACCTGCTGGTCGACGTGCTGCAGACCTTGCTCGACCCGCGCATCGCCCGAGCCTGAAGTAACGACCATCGAGAACGACCATGTCCTCCGTGCTCGCCCCCTCCTCCGTCGCCGCAGCGGTCGAGCCGCTGCCGGCCCAGCGCTCGCGCGGCTACTGGGCCTCGGTCTGGCTGCGCTTCCGCCGCGACCCCGTGGCCGTCGGCGCGGCCGTGGTCGTGCTGCTGCTGATCGCGCTCGCCATCTTCGGGCCGTGGCTCGCGCCGGCCGATCCCTACCAGTCGTCGATGCTCAAGCGGCTCAAGCCCATCGGCACCGAGGGCCTGCCCCTGGGCAGCGACGAGCTGGGCCGCGACATGCTCTCGCGCCTCATCGTCGGCGCGCGGCTGTCGCTCTTCATCGGCATCACGCCGGTGCTGTGCGCCTTCGTGCTGGGCACGGTCATCGGCATCGTCGCGGGCTACGCGGGCGGGCTGACCAACACGCTCATCATGCGCACCATCGACGTGTTCTACGCCTTCCCGTCGGTGCTGCTGGCCATCGCGCTGTCGGGCGCACTGGGCGCAGGCGTGGTCAATTCGCTGATCTCGCTGACCATCGTCTTCATTCCGCAGATCGCGCGCGTGGCCGAGAGCGTGACCACCCAGGTGCGCAACCGCGACTACGTGGAGGCGGCGCGCGCCTCGGGTGCGGGGCCCTTCACCATCGTGCGCGTGCACGTGCTGGGCAACGTGCTCGGGCCGATCTTCGTGTACGCCACCAGCCTGATCGCGGTGTCGATGATCCTGGCCTCGGGCCTGTCGTTCCTGGGCCTGGGCGTGAAGCCGCCGGAGCCCGAATGGGGGCTGATGCTCAACACGCTGCGCACCGCGATCTACGTGCAGCCGTGGGTCGCGGCGCTGCCCGGGGTGATGATCTTCGTCACCTCGATCTCCTTCAACATCCTGTCCGACGGGCTGCGCACCGCCATGGACAACAAGGGCTGAGGCATGGCAATGGACGCACTGGAGGACATCGGCGGGCCGGCCCAGCCGCTGCTGACGATCACGGGCCTGGTCAAGCATTTCCCGCTGAAGAAAGACCCGCTCGGCCGTGGCGGCGGCGTGGTGCGCGCGGTCGATGGTGTGGACTTCGAGGTGCTCAAGGGCGAGACGCTGGGCGTGGTCGGCGAGTCGGGCTGCGGCAAATCGACCACCGCGCGCCTGCTGATGCAGCTGATCGAGCCCACGCGCGGCGAAGTGGTGTTCGACGGCCGAGAGGTCGGGGGCCGCGACCTGCCGCTGAAGGAATTCCGCCGCCAGGTGCAGATGGTGTTCCAGGACAGCTATGCCTCGCTGAACCCGCGCCTGACCATCGAGGACTCCATCGCCTTCGGCCCGCAGGTGCACGGCGTGCCGCGGCGCGAATCCGTGGCGCGGGCGCGCGATCTGCTCGGACGCGTGGGCCTGTCGCCCCAGCGCTTTGCCGAACGCTATCCGCACGAGCTCTCGGGTGGCCAGCGGCAGCGCGTGAACATCGCCCGGGCGCTGGCGCTGCAGCCGCGCATGGTGATCCTCGACGAGGCCGTCTCCGCGCTCGACAAGTCGGTGGAGGCGCAGGTCATCAACCTGCTGCTCGACCTGAAGGCCGAGTTCGGCCTGACCTACGTCTTCATCAGCCACGACCTCAACGTGGTGCGCTACGTGAGCGACCGCGTCATGGTGATGTACCTCGGCCAGGTGGCGGAGATCGGCCCGGCCGACGCGCTGTACGACCAGCCCGCGCACCCCTACACGCGGGCGCTGCTGTCATCCATGCCCTCGATGGACCCCGACCACCGCACCGAGGAGGCGGCGCTCGCGGGCGATCCGCCGAACCCGATCAATCCGCCCTCGGGCTGCCGCTTTCATCCGCGCTGCGCGCTGGCCGCGCCGGTGTGCGGGAAGGTGGTGCCCGAGCGCATCGCCACCGGTTCGCAGCATGCGGTGAGCTGCCTGATCCACGAGCCCGGCAGCGGACATCCGATGGCGGCCGAGGCAAGGAGGAAAGCGGCATGACGACGCCCATGAACGACGACGAGCCCATGGTCCGTCTGCGCGACCTCAGCGTCACCTTCGGCGGCGGCCGCAAGCCGGTGCATGCCGTCAGCAGCGTGAGCCTCGAGGTGAAGCGCGGCGAGGTCGTCGCGCTGATCGGCGAGTCGGGCTCGGGCAAGAGCGTCACCATGCGCACCCTGCTGCGCCTGCACCCAGAGCGCCGCACCCGCATGGGCGGCACGGTGCAGGTGGCGGGCCGCGACGTGCTCGCGATGACGCAGCGCGAGCTGTCCGACTTCCGCGGCAAGGTCGCCTCGATGATCTTCCAGGAGCCGCTGCTGGCGCTCGACCCGGTGTACTCGGTGGGCGCACAGATCGTCGAGTCGATCCGCCGGCATGAGTCCGTCACGCAGGCCGAGGCCCAGCAGCGTGCGCTGGCGCTGTTCGAGCGCGTGCGCATCCC
This sequence comes from Variovorax sp. 22077, assembly GCF_052044195.1. NCBI lineage: Bacteria > Pseudomonadati > Pseudomonadota > Betaproteobacteria > Burkholderiales > Comamonadaceae > Variovorax > Variovorax sp. 22077. Next base: position 3,023 of record NZ_JBQEQC010000046.1, on the reverse strand, counting down.
GAGCCCCGAGCGGCGCCTGCAGGCCTATCCGCACGAGATGTCGGGCGGCATGCGACAGCGCGCCATGATCGCACTCGCGCTCGCATGCAAGCCCCAGCTGCTGCTGGCCGACGAGCCCACCACTGCGCTCGACGCCACGGTGCAGATCCAGATCCTGCTGCTGCTGCGCGAGCTGCAGCGCGACCTTGGGCTCTCGGTGATCTTCGTCACGCACGACATCGGCGCCGCGGTGGAGGTGGCCGACCGCATCGCCGTGATGTATGCGGGGCGCATCGTCGAGGAAGGCTCGGCGCGCGAGCTGATCCGCTCGCCGCGCCATCCGTACACCATCGCACTGCTCAAGAGTCGCGCGCACGGCTCACTGGCGCGCGGCACGCGGCTCGAGACCATCGGTGGCGCACCGCCCGACCTGTCGGCGCTGCCGCCCGGCTGCGCTTTCGCCGAACGCTGCGCGCTCGCGGGCGATACCTGCCGCGCGGCGCAGCCGCCGGTCGTCGAGCTGGCGCCAGACCACCGTGCGCGCTGCATCCACACCGACGCGGCCGCAGCCATCGCGCCGGTGCTCGTCGCCTGACAACCTCCGAGATCCGTCGCCCACCGCCATGCCCCTGCACGACCTCGCCCGCGCCTTCGTTCCGTACCCCGACGCGCCGGTGCCGCGCGCTGCGACCGGCCCGCTGGCCGACCTGAGCTTCGCGGCGAAGGACCTGTTCGACGTGGCAGGCTACCCCACGGGCGGTGGCAACCCGATCGTGCTGGCGATGTCAGGCATCAAGACGCGCACCGCGCCGACCGTGCAAAAGCTGCTCGATGCGGGGGCGCGCTTCGTCGGAAAGACCGTGACCGACGAGCTCGCGTTCTCGATGAACGGCAACAACGCGCACTTCGGCGCGCCCATCAACGGCGCCGCCAGAGACCGCATCACCGGCGGCAGCTCGTCGGGCTCGGCCTCGGCCGTATCGTCGAACCTGTGCGACTTCGCGCTGGGCACCGACACCGGCGGCTCGGTGCGCGCGCCGGCCAACCACTGCGGCCTGTACGGCCTGCGCCCCACGCATGGCCGCGTAAGCCTCGAAGGCGCGCTCGACCTCGCGCCCAGCTTCGACACCTGCGGCTGGTTCGCGCGCGACATCGGCCCCTTTGCGCGTGTGGCCGACGTGCTGCTGGGCCCCGATGCAGCGCCGCTGCCAGAACGCGTGCGGCTGCTGCGACCCGACGACGTCTGGGCGCAGCCCGCGCCGGCGGCGGTCGATGCGCTGAAGGGTGCGGCCGGCCGCGTGCAAGGCGTGCTCGGACCCGCCAAGGGCATCGAGGTAGTGTTGGAGTCCTTCGACGCGATGTACTGGAACTTCCGCTACCTGCAATCGCGCGAGGCCTGGCTCACCGACGGTCCGTTGATCGAACGCTATGCCCCGCCGCTGGGCCCGGGCGTGGCCGAACGCTTCGCCTGGTCGCGGGAAGTGACCGATGCGCAGGTGAGCGCGGCGCACGTCTTCCGCACCGCGTTTCGCGCACAACTTGCTTCGCTGCTGGGCAACGACGGCGTGCTGCTGATGCCGACCATGCCCGACATCGCCCCGCTGCGCAGCGACAGCGAGGCGGCGCTGGAGGACTATCGCAACCGCGCGATCCGCATGCTGTGCATCGCGGGGCTGGCGGGTTTTCCGCAGCTGTCAATGCCGCTGGCCTGGCGCGAGGGCGCGCCGCTGGGCATCTCGCTGCTCGGACCGGCGGGGTCGGACCGGTCGCTGATCGCGCTGGCGCAGCGCATCGCCAACTGAGGACAGGGCCTCAGAGTCGGACGCTGCCCGGCTGTCGAAGATGGCAGACTTCGCAGTCGACCGCGCTTCCCGCGCGCTCGATCACCACGAAGTCGCCAGCGTCCACCGCCATCAGCGCGTGATGCCAGGTACCGGGCGCGAGCACCACGCCCTGGCGCCCGTCGGTGACGAAGGCCGCCAGCTGGTCTGCTGACGTCGGTGCCTCGCCCGCAGGGGCGACCACGATCACGAAGCGCCTGTCGCCCAGCGGCACGAAAGTCTGGCTGCCCAGCGCGTGGCGCTCCATCTCCGCCACTTCATGAGGGAAGCGCCGCGCCTGCGCACGGAACAGCGCCAACATCGGCCGACCCCCTTCGGCGTCGAGCCGCATGTCGTCGAGCAGGTCGAAGCGCGTCGCATTGCCGTCATTGATGGGGCGCCCCTTGCCGGCCGGCGCCGCGATCACGGTGCCGTAAGGCGCGAAGGCCTGGGAGGTCAGCGGCTGTGCCGCGAGTGCTGTGGCGGCGGTGAGGGGAGCGTTGATCATCTGGCGATTTGAGCAAGACTCCTGCCAATGCTGCTTGGGGGACGCGGACGAGAACTTGGACTTCGAGGGGGTAGTTCATGTATTCCTGCGAAGCTCGCATTCGAGCCGTTGAGCTCCGCATCAGGCTGGGGCAGCAGCAAGGCGTACCGTCCGGCAGATGGGTTGCCCGAACAAGAATGCATTGAAAGGATGGCACACGCAGCACCGAGAAACAGGAATGGCCAAGAAGCTGCTGCCAGTGAACACGAGCGGGCTCGGTCGAGAAGGCGGTATGACAGGCTACAGTCGGCCAGAACCATACGTACACCCACAGGACCCAGCATGAGCACTGAGCCGCAGACTTGGCCATTCGATAGTCCGCCCAACGTAGCCTGCTTCACGGTCCGGTCCATCGTTGACGGTGTGAAGCCGGTCCTGATGGCATCGCGGGATGCGGACGATGGAGCGTGGCAATTCCTCACCGGCGATGCATTCAACAAGGCAGAAGCGATGCTGGTCTCTTTGAAAAGCATGGTTGCGCGGGACTCGACCCTGCTCCAGCTCGTAGACCTTCAGCCAGGTTGGATGGCTTGGCGGGAGAGGCCTGATGCCCCCTGGAGCCGCCAGGCCGAAGCGCAACAGACGGAGGAGTGAGGCGGCGGGCAGAATGCGGTCAGAACCAGACATTCGATATGACATCTCGTTTTTCAGTCGATTTCAACGAATTGCTTGAGCGC
>NZ_JBQEQC010000045.1:0-19691 GCF_052044195.1 Variovorax sp. 22077 | reverse complement strand
ACATCGCAGCGCCGACCGGCGGCACGAGCACCGAGCTTGCGGGCGGCTTCACGCTCGCCTTGGGCTCTTCGACCAGCCTCTACGGCGAAATCGGCAAGCTCTGGGCGAGCGGCGGCGACGCCAAGGTCAAGGGCTCGATCAACGGGTCGGTGGGCGTGCGCGTGAAGTGGTGACGGACTGCGATCAGTCCGCAGGAACCCCGGCGCTCCAGGCGCCCCAATTGCCGACGATGGCATCGACCAGGGGACGGCCCGCGACCAGCAGATTGGCGGTCGAGATCGGAAACCCGCCCGACTCGGCCGACAGAGAGGCGTAGGCGGTCTGCCCCGGATGGGGCCGGTCGAAGTTCGAGGCGGTGCGCAGCACGGCCACGCGCTTCAGGTCCAGCAGGCCGGCGCTGGCGCCCCGCTTCAATGCCTCGTAGGTGGCGTTGTCTTCCTGCTGGGTGGTGCAGTACCTGCCCTGTCCGTCGGTCACCAGCGAAACCCAGCGCGTGGCCGTCTCGCCCAGGTACTTGCCGTGCCAGTAGGTGTCACCGGCCGCGGTGTCGCACTGCAGGACCGAGGGGCGTGCCCTGGCCGACGGCTGCGGATAGCTTGCACGATAGGCGCGCGCCTTGTCGCTGTCGGCCAGCGGCGCGTTGGCCGACAGCTTCAGCGCTTTCTGCAGCAGCTTCTCGTCGAGGCGGAAGACCTCGGTGCGGTACTCGAACTTCGGCTTGGAGTCCGGATCCCTGGCGCCGATGCCGAAGTAGCCGGAGCGCCAGGTCGGCGGCATCTCGCGGGCGTCGATTTCGTGCGCGATGCCGAAGTCGACGAGATACCGGGCCCAGGTGGCCGAGCCGATGGTGGAGACATTGGGGTCGACGCCGGCGATGCCTGCCACCAGGAAGTAGGTTTTCGAGAGGTCGAACTTTCCGCTGAACACCAGCGCGGTGATCGAGGCGGCCGCGTTCGTGTGCCCCATGCCGGTGGTGACCTGGCACACCCCGTCGGCGTTGCAGCGTACCGCCGGATCATCGGCGGACAGTCCGGGCACCTTGATCTCCCGGTTCAGCTTCAGCGGCTCGAGCCACACCTGCGCCTCGGGCTTGAACATGCTGATGATGAGGACCTTCGCGGCCACCTGTTGCTGCGGCGCGCCTTGTGTCGCTGAAGGCGGCGTGGAGCGGGTCGCATCGCTCGCGCAGCCGAGCAGGGCGGACGCGGCGAGGGCCATGCAGGCCGCACTTGAAGACAAACCGACTATCCGTCTGGAAGCTGCCATCTGCTTTCTCCTTTTTCGTCGAACCAACAGGAAGCAAGGAAGGAGACCGCAATTTACAGGCCAAAAAAAAGCTGCCCGAAGGCAGCTTCTTTCATGGCCGGGCCGGACGGCCCGGATGGCGGATCAGCGAGCCGAGATCGGCTTCACGTCGCGCTTGGGCGAGCCTTCGAACAGCTGGCGCGGGCGGCCGATCTTGTACTCGGGGTCGCCGATCATTTCGTTCAGCTGGGCGATCCAGCCGACCGTGCGGGCCAGCGCGAAGATCGCGGTGAACAGCGGCACCGGGATGCCGATGGCGCGCTGCACGATGCCCGAGTAGAAGTCGACGTTCGGGTACAGCTTGCGCGACACGAAGTACTCGTCTTCCAGGGCGATCTTCTCGAGCTGCTTGGCCAGTGCGAACAGCGGGTCCTTTTCCAGGCCCAGCTCGGTCAGCACTTCGTTGCAGGTTTCCTGCATCAGCTTGGCGCGCGGGTCGTAGTTCTTGTACACGCGGTGGCCGAAGCCCATCAGCTTGACGTTCGAGTTCTTGTCCTTGACCTTCTTGATGAACTCGCCGATCTTCTCAACGCCACCTTCCTTCTGGATGTCGTAGAGCATGTTCAGCGCCGCTTCGTTGGCACCGCCGTGGGCAGGGCCCCAGAGGCAGGCCACGCCGGCCGCGATGGCCGCGAAGGGGTTCGTGCCCGACGAGCCGCACAGGCGCACCGTCGAGGTCGAGGCGTTCTGCTCGTGGTCGGCGTGCAGGATGAAGATGCGGTCGAGCGCGCGCTCGAGCACCGGGTTCACCTTGTACTCCTCGCACGGCGTGGCGAACATCATGTGCAGGAAGTTGCCTGCATAGCTGAGTTCGTTCTTCGGGTACATGTACGGCTGGCCGATCGTGTACTTGTAGGCCATGGCCACGAGCGTGGGCATCTTCGCGATCAGGCGGATCGCAGCGATCTCGCGGTGCTCGGGATTGTTGATGTCCGTGCTGTCGTGATAGAAGGCCGACAGGGCGCCCACCAGGCCGGTCATGATGGCCATCGGGTGCGCGTCGCGGCGGAAGCCGCGCAGGAAGAACTGCATCTGCTCGTTGACCATCGTGTGGTTCGTCACGAGCTTCGTGAAGGTGGCCTTCTTGGCAGCGTCCGGCAGTTCACCGTACAGCAGCAGGTGGCAGGTCTCGAGGAAGTCGCAGTTGGTCGCGAGCTGCTCGATGGGGTAGCCGCGGTACAGCAGCTCGCCCTTGTCGCCATCGATGTACGTGATGGCCGACTGGCAGGCGGCGGTCGACATGAAGCCCGGGTCGTACGTGAACATGCCGGTCTGCGCATACAGCTTGCGGATGTCGATCACGTCGGGGCCAACGGTGCCCTTGTAGATCGGCAGTTCGACGCTGTCGCCGCCGTTGCTGAACGACAGCGTGGCCTTGGTATCGGATGCTTTCATTTCGGTTTACTTTCAGAGGTGGATTCAGGGCGAAGGAGAAATTGCAGGGCGCTGCGCGCCGTCGGTGCGCATGAGCTGCAGCAAGGCGACCACCTCGGCCCCGGCCCATTCGGGCTCGGGCTCCTTTCTGCGCAGAAGGAGGTCGAGGAGATCGTTGTCCGACAGGTCCATCAATGTCTCCATCGCTCCCGCCTGACCCACGGTCATGCGGGATTCGTGCCGCTCGAAGAAGCGGGCGATGAACAGGTCGTTCTCGAGCAGCCCGCGCCGGCAGCGCCATTTGAGTTTGCTCAGCGCGCGTTCGCTGAGCAGCTCCTGGGAGTCGACGGCGGATTGCATAGGGACTTTCTGAAGAACTGCTGGACCGCGGGGCTCAGATGGCGCGGCGCACCATCAATTCCTTGATCTTGCCGATGGCCTTGGTGGGGTTCAGGCTCTTGGGGCACACGTCCACGCAGTTCATGATCGTGTGGCAGCGGAAGAGGCGGTACGGGTCTTCCAGGTTGTCCAGGCGCTCGGCGGTGGCCTGGTCGCGGCTGTCGGCGATGAAGCGGTAGGCCTGCAGCAGGCCGGCGGGACCCACGAACTTGTCGGGGTTCCACCAGAAGCTCGGGCAGCTCGTGGAGCAGCTCGCGCACAGGATGCACTCGTACAGGCCGTTGAGCTCCTCGCGCTCCTCGGGCGACTGCAGGCGCTCCTTCTCGGGCGGCACGGTGTCGTTCTGCAGGTAGGGCTTGATCGAGTTGTACTGCTTGAAGAACTGGGTCATGTCCACGATCAGGTCGCGGATGACGGGCAGGCCCGGCAGCGGCTTGAGCACCACGGTGCCCTTGAGCGTGTTCATGTTGGTCAGGCAGGCCAGACCGTTCTTGCCGTTGATGTTCATCGCGTCGGAGCCGCAGACGCCTTCGCGGCACGAGCGGCGGAACGACAGGCTCGGGTCTTGCGCCTTGAGCTTCATGAGCGCGTCGAGCAGCATGCGCTCGTGGCCGTCGAGTTCGATCTCGACCGTCTGCATGTAGGGCTTGGCGTCCTTGTCCGGGTCGTAGCGGTAGATCTGGAATGTGCGCTTCATCGTAGTGACCTTGTGAATGCTTTGTGTGAGCTGACTGTGAGCCGCTCGCTTAGAACGTGCGGACCTTCGGCGGAACCGAGGCCACGGTGAGCGGCTGCAGCTTGACCGGCTTGTACGAGAGGCGGTTGTCGGCGCTGTACCAGAGGGTGTGCTTCATCCAGTTGGCGTCGTCGCGGCCCAGCGGCGCGACCGGATCGTCGGCCGGGCGCTCGTAGTCTTCCACCGTGTGGGCGCCGCGGCATTCCTTGCGGGCGGCAGCCGAGACCATGGTGGCCTGCGCCACTTCGATCAGGTTGTCGACTTCCAGTGCCTCGATGCGGGCGGTGTTGAACACCTTCGACTTGTCCTTCAGGCCGATGGCCTTGACGCGCTCGCGCACGGCGGCGATCTTGACCACGCCTTCGTCCATCGAGGCCTGCTTGCGGAACACGGCCGCGTGCTGCTGCATGACGGCGCGGATCTCGCCGGCCACGTCCTGGGCGTACTCGCCGCCGGTGGAGGCTTCGAGGCGGTTCAGGCGCTCCAGCGTGCGGTCGGCCGCGTCGTTGGGCAGGGGCTTGTGTTCCTTGAGCTTGTCGTTGAACTCGACGATGTGGTTGCCGGCGGCGCGGCCGAACACCAGGAGGTCGAGCAGCGAGTTCGTGCCCAGGCGGTTGGCGCCGTGCACGCTCACGCAGGAGCATTCGCCCACTGCGTACAGGCCGTTCACCACGGCGCTGTTGTCCTCGCCCTTCTGCACCACGACCTGGCCGTGGATGTTGGTCGGGATGCCGCCCATCTGGTAGTGGATGGTCGGCACGACCGGGATGGGTTCCTTGGTGATGTCGACGTTGGCGAAGTTGACGCCGATCTCGTACACCGAGGGCAGGCGCTTGTGGATGGTTTCCGCGCCAAGGTGGTCGAGCTTGAGCAGCACGTAGTCCTTGTTGGGACCGCAGCCGCGGCCTTCCTTGATTTCCTGGTCCATCGAGCGCGAGACGAAGTCGCGCGGCGCCAGGTCCTTCAGCGTGGGCGCATACCGCTCCATGAAGCGTTCGCCGTTGCTGTTCAGCAGGATCGCGCCTTCGCCGCGGCAGCCTTCGGTCAGCAGCACGCCCGCACCGGCCACGCCGGTCGGGTGGAACTGCCAGAACTCCATGTCCTGCAGCGGAATGCCCGAGCGCGCGGCCATGCCGAGGCCGTCGCCGGTGTTGATGAAGGCGTTGGTCGAAGCCTGGAAGATGCGGCCGGCGCCGCCGGTGGCCAGCAGCACGGTCTTGGCCTGCAGGATGTGCAGGTCGCCGGTTTCCATTTCGAGGGCGGTCACGCCGACCACGTCACCTTCCTCGTCGCGGATGAGGTCGAGCGCCATCCATTCGACGAAGAACTGGGTGCGTGCCTCGACGTTCTTCTGGTAGAGCGTGTGCAGCATCGCGTGGCCGGTGCGGTCGGCTGCGGCGCAGGCGCGCTGCACGGGCTTCTCGCCGTAGTTGGCCGTGTGGCCGCCGAACGGACGCTGGTAGATCGTGCCGTCGGGGTTGCGGTCGAAGGGCATGCCGAAGTGCTCGAGCTCGTACACGACCTTCGGTGCTTCGCGGCACATGAACTCGATCGCGTCCTGGTCACCGAGCCAGTCGGAGCCCTTGATCGTGTCGTAGAAGTGGTAGTGCCAGTTGTCCTCGCTCATGTTGCCGAGCGACGCGCCCACGCCGCCTTGCGCGGCGACGGTGTGCGAGCGGGTCGGGAACACCTTGGAGAGCACGGCCACGTTGAGGCCGGCACGTGCGAGTTGCAGCGAGGCGCGCATGCCGGAGCCGCCGGCACCGACGATCACGACGTCGAACTTGCGCTTGGTGATTTTTTCTTTTGTGTAGGTCATGGTGGGTCAGATCTTCCAAAGCACTTGAATGGCCCAACCCGCACAACCGACAAGCCAGACGATGGTGAAAACTTGCAGCACGAGACGGATGGCGACGGGCTGGATGTAGTCCATCCACACGTCGCGCATGCCGACCCAGACGTGGTACAGCAGGGCGACGATCACGGAGAAGGTCAGGACCTTCATCCACTGCGCGGCGAAGATGCCGGCCCACAGGTCGTAGCCGATGGGGCCGCGGGTGAAGATCAGCTGCGCGAGCAGCACGATCGTGAAGAGCGCCATCAGGCAACCCGTGATGCGCTGGCTGAGCCAGTCGCGCAGACCGTAGTGGGCGCCGACGACGACGCGCTTGGAGCCGTAGTTCACAGACATGGTGGGCTCCTTCTCAGTACAGGCCGAACAGCTTGGCGCCGAGCACGACAGTGAGCAGGATGCTCAGTGCCAGCGTGGCGATGGCCGAGGTGTTGCCGAATTCCTTGTTCACCGCGGAGTGGCTCACGTCCATCCAGAGGTGACGCAGGCCGGCGATGAAGTGGTGCAGGTAGGCCCAGATCAGCGCGAGCGCGACGAGCTTGAAGAACCACCCCGGAACGAAACCAAGGCCGCTGTTGAAGGCGGCCTTGAAGCGGGCGAACGAATAGTCGGAGGACAGCGAGGTGTCGAACATCCAGATGATGAACGGCATCAGCAGGAACATCAGCACGCCGCTGACGCGGTGCAGGATCGACACGATGCCCGCCGGCGGCAGCCGGTAGGTGGTGAGGTCGGTGAAGGCGTTGATGTTGCGGAATTCGCGACGCTTGGGCCGGGGAGGAGTTGCAAGCTCTGTCATTGGGGGATGGGCTTTCGTGGCTTTTGTGACTTGTTGGCTTGTTGCTTGTTCTGAGAGCGAACGCTTTTGTTTCTTATGGGGAAGTGCAAACAACGCAAAATTCTATTGCAATGCACCATCACGCTGCGGACGCATGCGAGTCAGTGCACCGTTGCAGTCGGATGCTATTGACTTCGTAGCGCAATGCTCACGTTGCATGCGTGCGCTGGCGCGCCTGTGTTCGGCGTTCATCTGCATCGGGATCAGCCCAGCTGGTTCCTGTAGTGGTGCGTGTCGGTGCGATAGAGACCGCGGCGCAGTTCCATCGGGGTGTCATGGTAGGTGTGTGCCACGCGTTCCACGCTCAGAAGGGGCATCTGCGGCGGCACGTCGAGCAGCGCGGCCTGTTCGGCATCGGGCAGCACGGCGCGGATCTTTTCTTCGGCGCGAACCATGCGCACGCCGAATTCCGTTTCGAAGAGCGCGTACATCGGGCCGGGCCACGCGCGCAGCCGCTCGGCGGTGAGGCCCTTGAAGGGGGCGCCCGGCAGCCAGAGGTCTTCGAGGATGGTGGGGACGCCGCCGTAGGCGAGCACGCGGCGCACCTGCAGCACGGCGTCGGCGGTGCGCAGGCCGAGGGCGCGCGCCACGTCCGCCGATGCGCGCAGGCGCTTGCAGTCGACGATGGTGCGAACGGCCGGGCCCTCGGTGCTCGGGTCGCCCTCGTCGGGCACGAGCTTGAGGAAGCGGTACTGCACATGCTGCTCGGCATGCGTGGCGACGAAGGTGCCCTTGCCCTGGCGGCGCACCACCAGGTTCTCGGCCGCGAGCTCGTCGATGGCCTTGCGCACCGTGCCCTGGCTCACGCGGTAGCGCACGGCCAGGTCCATCTCGCTCGGGATGGGTTCGCCCGGCTTCCACTCGCCCGCCTGCAGGCTCTGCAGGATCAGGGTCTTGATCTGCTGGTAGAGCGGACTGAAGGACGGCGTCGCGGGCTCGTCGAAAGGGGTGGGCGTGTTCATGGCAGCTGTGGGGTGCGCCTTGGCGGACCCCGAGAGGATATCTTATATAAGACATAAGACGGGGCTCATCGAATCGGCTTAAAATGTTGCCGGTCTCGCGCTGCGGGAAGGTGTTTCATCCCGCAGAACCCCTGGCGCCCCACGAGAGCGCCGACACCGTTTCATTACCTTCTGGAGTCTTCCCATGAGCAAAAAGCCCGTCCGCGTTGCCGTCACCGGTGCCGCCGGTCAAATCGGTTACGCCCTGCTGTTCCGTATCGCCTCCGGTGAAATGCTCGGCAAAGACCAGCCGGTCATCCTGCAACTGCTCGAGATCCCCGACGAGAAGGCCCAGAAGGCGCTCAAGGGCGTGATCATGGAGCTCGAAGACTGCGCCTTCCCGCTGCTGGCCGGCGTGATCCCCACCGGCGACCCGCTGGTGGCCTTCAAGGACGCCGACTACGCCCTGCTGGTCGGTGCCCGTCCCCGTGGCCCCGGCATGGAGCGCGCCGACCTGCTGGCCGCCAATGCCCAGATCTTCACGGCCCAGGGCAAGGCCCTCGACCAGGTCGCCAGCCGTAACGTCAAGGTGCTCGTGGTCGGCAACCCCGCCAACACCAATGCCTACATCGCCATGAAGAGCGCGCCCAGCCTGCCGCGCGAGAACTTCACCGCCATGCTGCGCCTGGACCACAACCGCGCCGCCAGCCAGATCGCCGCCAAGACCGGCACGGCAGTGGGCGACATCGAGAAGCTCACCGTCTGGGGCAACCACTCGCCCACGATGTACGCCGACTACCGCTTCGCCACCGTCGGCGGCAAGGGCGTCAAGGACCTGATCAACGACCAGGTCTGGAACGCCGACACCTTCCTGCCCACCGTGGGCAAGCGCGGCGCCGCCATCATCGAAGCCCGCGGCCTGTCGTCGGCTGCCTCGGCCGCCAACGCAGCCATCGACCACATGCGCGACTGGGCCCTGGGCTCCAACGGCAAGTGGGTCACCATGGGCGTGCCCTCCAACGGTGAATACGGCATTCCGAAGGACGTGATCTTCGGCTTCCCGGTCACCACCGAGAACGGCAAGTACAAGATCGTCGAAGGCCTGGAGATCGACGCATTCAGCCAGGAGCGCATCAACAAGACGCTGAAGGAACTGCAGGACGAGCAGGCCGGCGTCGCCCACCTGCTGTAAGCAAGCCAGTCCCCCGACCAGCATGCTCGACTGGAACCCCGCGCTCTACCGTCGCTACGAGGACGAGCGCACCCGTCCCGCGCAGGAACTCCTCGCGCGGGTGCCGTTGACCGAGGCGGCCCGCGTGGTCGACCTCGGCTGTGGACCGGGCAACTCCACCGAGCTGCTGGTCAACCGGTTCCCGAAGGCGCAGGTCACCGGGACCGACAACTCCGAAGCCATGCTGGTCAGCGCGCGCGAGCGCCTGCCGCAGGCACGCTTCGAGTTGAGCGACATCGCGACCTGGGCGCCGCGATCGAAAGAAGAAGCGCCCGACCTCATCTATGCCAACGCGTCCCTGCAGTGGGTGCCCGATCACGAGAAGCTGATCCCGCGCCTGTTCGACGCGCTGGCGCCGGGTGGCGTGCTCGCCATCCAGATGCCCGACAACCGCCAGGAGCCGACGCACCGCCTGATGCGCGCCCTCGCCGCCGAGGCGCCCTGGGCCGAGCCCATCGGCGACGCGGACAGGCTGCGCACGCTGCTGCTCGACCTGCGCGGCTACTACGACCTGCTGGCGCCGCTCGCGCCGCACGTCGATGTCTGGCACACCATCTACCAGCACCGCATGGCCGATGCGGCGTCCATCGTCGAATGGGTGCGCGGCACCGGCCTGAAGCCCTTCGTCGACCGCCTGCCGCCCGACCTGCAGGCGAGCTACCTCGCCGAATACCAGCGGCGCGTGGACGAGGCGTACCCGGTGCGTACCGACGGCAAGCGCCTGCTGGCCTTCCCGCGCATGTTCATCGTCGCGCAAAAGGGCGACAAGGCATGACGACAGCCGCGCACCCCGCTGACGTGCTGCTCGGCGCACAGGCCGGTGCGGTGGCGCTGCCTGTTTGCGACCACTACAGCGGCGTCGAGGCGCGCATGAAGAAGAGCCTCGCGCTCCAGGCCGAGATGGCCGAGGAGTTCGGGGCCTGCGTGTTCGACGTCACCCTCGACTGCGAGGACGGCGCGCCCGTGGGCGGGGAGGCCGAGCACGCAGCGCTCGTCACCGAGCTCGCGCTGGCCGCGAAGCCCGGCATGCGCGTCGGCGTGCGCGTGCATCCCGTCGATCATCCGGCCTTCGCGGGCGACGTGGTCACCATCGCCGGCCGCGCCGGTTCGCGCCTGAGCCACCTGATGGTGCCCAAGGTCGAATCGGTGGGCGACGTGCATCAGGCTGTCGCGGCCCTCGACGCGGCCGATGCCGGCGCGCTGCCGCTGCACGTGCTGATCGAATCGCCGCTGGCGGTGCACAACGCCTTCGAGATCGCCGCCCATCCGCGCGTGCAGTCGCTGAGCTTCGGGCTCATGGATTTCGTCTCGGCGCATGCCGGCGCCATCCCGGCCGACGGCATGGGCGCGGCGGGGCAGTTCAGCCACCCGCTGGTGGTGCGCGCCAAGCTGGCCATCGCCTCGGCCGCGCACGCCTACGGCAAGGTGCCCTCGCACTGCGTGGTCACCGAGTTCAGCGACGCCGGCGCCATGCGCACGGCCGCGCGCAGGGCGGCCACCGAATTCGGCTACACGCGCATGTGGAGCATCCATCCGAACCAGATACGGCCGATCCTGGAAGCCTTCTCGCCCGACGAGTCGCAGATTCAAATTGCCACAAAAATCCTTGTAAAGGCGGCGGCCGCGGATTGGGCTCCGACACAAATTGATGGCACATTGCACGACCGCGCGAGCTACCGCCACTTCTGGCAGGTACTGACGCGTGCCCACGCAACAGGGCGCGCGTTGCCTTCCGAGGCGAAAGCCTGGTTTGCATTCGCGGCCTCCTGAAACGAAACCTTCGAACCCAGCCTCAAGGAAACCCACACATGAAGAAAATTGCCCTGATCGCCGCTGTCGCCCTGGCCCTGCCGCTCGCGGCCGTGGCACAGAGCACGACGCCTGCCAAGCCTGCGGCCAAGGCCGAGACGGCGAAGAAGGCGCCCCCGAAGCGCCAGGTCACCCGCAAGGCCGCCAAGGCGGTGGAAGAAGTCACGCCGATCAGCGACGACACCAACATCGTCCTCACCGACGCCGACCTCGAGGTCGCCAAGCGCGTGTCGATCGGCAAGGCCCAGTGCGAGCTCGGCGCCGACGTGACCGTCACGCCTGACGAGAAGAAGCCCGGCTTCTTCACCGTCAGCACCAAGGGCCAGAAGTACCGCATGCACCCGGTCGAAAGCCGCACCGGCGCCATCCGCCTCGAAGACCCGCGCGCTGGCGCCATGTGGCTGCAGCTCGGCAACAAGTCGATGCTGATGAACCAGAAGGCCGGCCTGCGCATCGCCGACGAATGCCAGACCGACGCCCAGATCGCGTTCGCTGCAGAAATGAAGAAGAACCCGCCCAAGGCCCTGTTCGACGGCGCCGACGGCGAGAAGAAGTAAGCGCCAGTAAGCGCTCCTACCCGGCGTGCGGCGCGGCTCTTGCTTTGACCGCTGGAGCCGCCTCGCACGCCCGCCAGATCAGTTTCCGGAGAAAAGAAGATGTTGCAAGCCTACGTTGACCATGTTGCCGAACGCGCCGCGCTCGGTATTCCGCCGCTGCCCCTGAGCGCGAAGCAGACTTCCGAAGCGATCGAGCTCCTCAAGAGCGCGAATGCCAAGGACGGCGCCTTCCTGCTCGACCTGCTGACCCATCGCGTGCCCGCCGGCGTCGACGACGCCGCCAAGGTCAAGGCGAGCTACCTCGCGGCCGTGGCCCACGGCACCGAGAAGAGCGAGTTCATTTCGCGCGCCCGCGCCACCGAACTGCTCGGCACCATGCTCGGCGGCTACAACATCAGCCCCCTGATCGACCTGCTCGACGACGCCGAAGTCGGCGCCGTGGCGGCCGAAGGCCTGAAGAAGACCCTGCTGATGTTCGACCAGTTCCACGACGTCAAGGAAAAGGCCGACAAGGGCAACGCCCACGCCAAGGGCGTGCTGCAGAGCTGGGCCGATGCCGAGTGGTTCACCAGCCGTCCCGAAGTGCCCCAGAGCCTGACCATCACGGTCTTCAAGGTGCCCGGCGAAACCAATACCGACGACCTCTCGCCCGCGCCCGACGCCACCACGCGCCCCGACATCCCGATGCACGCGCTGGCCATGCTCAAGAACAAGCGTGAAGGCACCGCGTTCCAGCCCGAGGAAGACGGCAAGCGCGGCCCGGTCAAGTTCATCGAGTCGCTGAAGGAAAAGGGCCACCAGGTCGCCTACGTGGGTGACGTGGTCGGCACCGGCTCCAGCCGCAAGTCGGCCACCAACTCGGTGCTGTGGTTCACCGGCGAGGACATCCCCTTCATCCCGAACAAGCGCTTCGGCGGCGTGTGCCTGGGCACGAAGATCGCCCCGATCTTCTACAACACCATGGAAGACGCGGGCGCGCTGCCCATCGAGCTCGACGTGAGCCAGATGGACACCGGCGACGTCGTCGAGCTGCGCCCCTACGAAGGCAAGGCGCTGAAGGACGGCAAGGTCATCGCCGAATTCAAGGTCAAGAGCGACGTGCTGTTCGACGAAGTGCGCGCCGGCGGCCGCATTCCGCTGATCATCGGCCGCGGCCTGACGGCCAAGGCGCGCGAGGCCCTGGGCCTGCCCGCCTCGACGCTGTTCCGCCTGCCGCAAAGCCCGGTCGACACCAAGAAGGGCTTCTCGCTCGCACAGAAGATGGTCGGCCGCGCCTGCGGCCTGCCCGAAGGCCAGGGCGTGCGCCCGGGCACGTACTGCGAACCCAAGATGACCTCGGTCGGCTCGCAGGACACCACGGGCCCGATGACGCGCGACGAGCTGAAGGACCTGGCCTGCCTGGGCTTCTCGGCCGACCTCGTGATGCAGTCGTTCTGCCACACCGCCGCCTATCCGAAGAAGGTGGACGTGAAGATGCACCACGAGCTGCCCGAATTCATCAGCACCCGCGGCGGCGTCTCGCTGCGCCCGGGCGACGGCGTGATCCACTCGTGGCTCAACCGCCTGCTGACTCCCGACACCGTGGGCACGGGCGGCGACAGCCACACCCGCTTCCCCATCGGCATCAGCTTCCCGGCCGGCTCCGGCCTCGTGGCTTTCGCCGCCGCCACCGGCGTGATGCCGCTGGACATGCCTGAATCGGTGCTCGTGCGCTTCAAGGGCAAGATGCAGCCCGGCGTCACGCTGCGCGACCTGGTCAACGCGATTCCGCTGTACGCCATCAAGCAGGGCCTGCTGACGGTCGAGAAGAAGGGCAAGAAGAACATCTTCTCGGGCCGCATCCTCGAGATCGAGGGCCTGCCCGACCTGAAGGTGGAACAGGCCTTCGAGCTGAGCGACGCCTCGGCCGAACGCTCGGCCGCCGGCTGCACGGTGCACCTGAACAAGGACCCGATCATCGAGTACATCAACAGCAACATCACGCTGATGAAGTGGATGATCGCCGAGGGCTACGCCGATGCACGTACGCTGCAGCGCCGCATCGCCGCGCAGGAAGCCTGGCTGAAGGACCCGCAACTGCTCAAGGGCGACGACGACGCCGAGTACGCAGCCGTCATCGAGATCGACCTGGCCGACATCCACGAGCCCATCGTGGCCTGCCCGAACGACCCCGACGACGTGAAGACGCTGTCGGACGTGGCCGGCGCCAAGATCGACGAAGTGTTCATCGGCTCGTGCATGACCAACATCGGCCACTTCCGTGCCGCGTCGAAGCTGCTCGAAGGCAAGCGCGACATCCCGGTCAAGCTGTGGATCGCCCCGCCGACCAAGATGGACGCGCAGCAGCTCACCGAGGAAGGCCACTACGGCGTGTTCGGCAATGCAGGTGCGCGCACCGAGATGCCGGGCTGCTCGCTGTGCATGGGCAACCAGGCCCAGGTGCGCGAAGGCGCCACCGTGATGTCGACCAGCACCCGCAACTTCCCGAACCGCCTGGGCAAGAACACCAACGTGTACCTGGGTTCGGCTGAGCTGGCCTCCATCTGCTCGAAGCTCGGCCGCATCCCGACGCGCGAGGAGTACATGGCCGACATCGGCGTGATCAACAGCAACGGCGACAAGATCTACCAGTACCTGAACTTCGACAAGATCGAGGACTACAAGGGCGTGGCGGATACGGTCGCGGCCTGATCAGGCTCTCCCGGGCTATCTGCGGATCGCCCAATGAAACAAACGAGCCCCGCTTCGGCGGGGCTTTTTCTTTTTCAGGGCGGCGGCTGGTTGGGCTGCAGGTGCTCCTGCCCCGTGAGCACCATCGCCGCGCCGGCCGGGCCGCCGACCGCATGCGGCAGCGAAGTCAGCAGCGAATTGGCGAAGTCGCCGCGATACAGCTTGGCGCCCTGGTGCGACAGGTTGGAGTTGGCGTCGATGTAGATCGACTCGCCCAGGCCCGTCCAGAGGCGGCAGAAGCCGTAGTCCTCCGACAGGTAGCGCCGCGTCTTGGGATCGACCATGACGTCGAAGAAGCGGTAGTGCAGGCCCATGTCGGCCTCGCCGATGCCGTCGGGCACGTATCTCAGCTCGGGGTAGCTCGCCATGAGCCGTTCGAACACCGAGCGCCTGATCACCATGAAGCCGGTGGGCGCCTCGGTCATCTTCATGAAGCCGTCGGGCTGCACCTCGAGCTCGACCCGTGAGGTGGCCTCTGAGGCCTCGGCGTTGACCGTATAGCGGGTGAAGGTGGATTCGAACTCTTGCTGCGTCGTGCCCGCCGCCACGCCGCCTTCGGGCCAGTTCTCGCGCTTCAGCGGATAGACGCCTGCCGCGACGTCGTAACCCGACAGCAGCAGCCGGAAGGCGGCCTGCGCCGAGAAGCCGATGTCGGCATCGACCCAGAAGAGGTGCGTCCACTGCGGGTTGGCCAGGAACCGGGCCACGCAGTTGTTCCGCGCGCGCGTCACCAGGCTCTCGCCCTGGTGCGTGAACACCTGCAGCCGCATGCCGGCCCGCTCGGCCTGCACCGCGAAGTTCAGCATCGAGTTGAGGTAGTTCACGAAGACCTTGCCGTCGTGGCTCGGCGTCACGATCAAAGGG
Source organism: Variovorax sp. 22077 (assembly GCF_052044195.1). Lineage (NCBI taxonomy): Bacteria > Pseudomonadati > Pseudomonadota > Betaproteobacteria > Burkholderiales > Comamonadaceae > Variovorax > Variovorax sp. 22077. The sequence goes on along the minus strand of NZ_JBQEQC010000045.1, from coordinate 5,055 downwards.
AAGAACTGCCGGAGTTCGGAGGGGTCGAGCATGTCGGTTCCATTCGCTTGTCTGGTCGCGGCGGCCCGGGCTATCGGGCGGTGCGCCGCATCAGGCCGAGCAGCAGCGTGTCGTAGACCTCCGTTGCCGCGGCGTTGCCGGGAAGATAACGGCCGATCAGGCTGCGCTGGCGTTCGCGATAAGAAGCGGCCTGCGCGTCGTGCGTGTCGATGGCCTCGATCACGCGCGCGCTGGCGCCGGACACGTCGTTGCCCTGGTAGTAGTAGCCCAGGTCCGCGCACAGGTGCGCGTTGTGCACCAGCGGATAGCCCTGCCAGCAGGTCTCAAGGTAGAAGTAGTTCAGCGGGTTCTCCCACTGATGGGAGATCACGATGTCTGTGTTCTGCGCGAGGAACACGGGCGTCTCGTGGCGGCCCAGGAAGACGGCTTTGTGCTGGCGAACCAGGTCGAGCTGGTTCATCAGCGTGATGAACTCCATGTTCTCCTTCGCCAGCCGCTCGGCGTTGGTGACCTGCAGCAGCGCGATGGCCTCGGGCCGCGAGCGGTAGGCCAGTTCGGCGATCAGCACCGGGTAGAGGCAGAACTTCACGACGTTGATGTTCGGCTCCATCACGCTGAGCCGGCGCGGGCCCGTCTTCGGCTGGTAGACGCCCGCATCGGGCAGCGCGCGCGTGCGCTCGTTCAGGAATACCGGGCTCCAGACGAAAGGCACCGGGCGTGCGTCTGTGCGGCGCAGCACCTCGAAGTACGGCTGGCTGATGTTGGCCACCTGCGGAACCATCCAGATGTCGTCGTAGCGCTGGTTCACGAAGAGGTTCTGGCCCCACAGCGGCTTGCCGAACAGCATCGACTCCATGGCGTGCACGTACTCGAAGCCGCAGCAGTACGACACCAGCCGCGCGCCGCGCTGCTTCAGGTAGTCGGTCTGTGCAGCGTCGATCTGGCCGCCGAGCTCGATCAGCACGTCGACGTTGTCCTTGGCTGCCTCGAAGGTCACCGTGGGCCAGCGCGCCTGGTCCCAGGGCAGGGCCGCGGTGATGGGGGTCGCCGTCGTGTTGACGAGGACTACCGAAGCCACCGTCGGGCAGTGCCTGAGCGCTTCCGCCAGGAAAACGGCGTTCTGCTTGATGCCGTTGTTCCAGAGCGTTTCGGCTTCGTGATGGAGGCCGATGGTGATCCCAATTCTGAGTTTGGATGCTTGGGACATCGAATTGTTTCTCAATTGTTAATTGCGTCGATGGGTTATTGGCGTGAAAAAGATCACAAATCTTCAATTAGGGTGTTGTGATTAATTTCACGATTCTAAATGTGTACGTGATCTTTTTGGCAAAACTGGAGGGGCGAGGAGTATGGCGGAGAAGGAGGAGTAAAGCCTCTCTGTTGGGCGAAGTTGCTTGCAGATGCTGCAGCTGTAGTCGTTCCTGATTTTATTTGGAACCCCGTTTCGCGGCGTTCTTGTCGCTCGAACGGCTCAAAAAGCAGGACGCTTTTTCAAATTTTTGTGAACTAAATCATCAGAGGCCATTTTCAAGATTGCTGCAGCGCGTTTGAAATGTAAACAACTCCGTACATTCCAGCATTCCTGTAAATGAGCGCGGCAAAGACCTGTGCTCCAGCGATGGCCCCTGAGGTGGGAAGCGTCGCGTCTTCAGTCGATAGAACCCGGTCCATCCGATTACCGCGAGCCCAAAAGTAAATGAACAAGTCCTACAGAAGCATCTGGAACGAAGCCCTCGGCGCATGGGTGGCGGCGTCCGAACTCACCTCTGCCAGAGGCAAGCGCAGCAGTAGCGCCCGGCGCTCGACGTTCCGTCTTCTGGCCGTGGCCTCGCTCTATGCGGCGCTGCAGGGGACATCCGGGGTGGCCTATGCCAACCTCATCTACACCGACAGCACCTGTGTGACCGGATCGAGCAGCGCCGTGGGGCGCGTGAATCCGGGGAGCACTTCCAACGGCAGTGCAGGGGTTGGCGCGCCGGCGCAGGACGGCTCGGGCACCTACTCCGTCGTGGCCGGGTGCAACGCGTCCGGCAACGGGGCCACCGGTGTCAGCGTGTACGGTGGATTCGCGCAGGGCCGGGCGAACGGCGCCTCTGCCTTCGGCTTCCTGAGCAGCGCCGCAGGCACCTGGAGCAGCGCCTATGGCCTCGAATCGACCGCGAGCGGCATCTCCAGCATCGCGATGGGCTTCGGCAGCAATGCGTCCGCGCTCAATTCCGTGGCCATCGGCGGCTCGGGTGGGAATGGCACCACGCCCTTGAGCGTCGCCAACTCCACCACTGCCTCCGGCAACGGCGCGGTCGCCATCGGCAGCAATGCGACCAAGGGCGCCCAGGCGACGGCGACGGATTCCATCGCCATCGGCGGCCAGGCTTTCGTTGGCTCCTCAGCCACGTCAGGCGTGGCCATCGGACGCGGCTCCAACGTGTCCGGCGTGAGCGCGATCGCGATGGGTGACGGCGCCAACGCGGCGGGCGTCAACGGCATCGCCATCGGCACGAATGCCAACGCAGCATCCACCGGCTCTTCGAACCTGGCGATCGGCTGGGGCGCGCAGGCCACCGGTACGAACGCCGGGCTGGGTGACTCCACCGCCCTCGGCACGAGTGCCAAGGCCACCGGCCAGGATTCGACCGCCGTCGGCGGCCAGACCACCGCCAGCGGCAAGAACACGCTGGCCATCGGCAACAACGGCACGACCGCCTCCCAGGACGGCGCCACGGCGTTCGGCGTGAGCGCGGTCGCGTCCGGCAAGAATTCGCTGGCGGCCGGCAACGGCTCCGTGGCATCGAACACGGGCTCGATCGCCATCGGCAGCAACCTGAGCGGCGTCGCCAACTCGGCCGCCGTCGACGGCATCGCGATCGGCGGGCAGTCGTCGGTGGCGTCTGCCGCCACCTCGGGCATCGCCCTCGGACGAGGAGCCGTGGTCAACGGCACCTTCGGCATTGCCCAGGGCGATGGCGCAACCAGCACCGGCTCGAACGCCACGGCCATCGGCGCAACAGCCAATGCGGCTTACGCCAACAGCGTCGCGCTCGGCGCGGGCAGCGTGACCGGTACAGCCGCTCCTGCGGGCAAGGGCTTCCTCACCGGCGCGGCCGCGCCCGCCTCCGAAGTCTCGGTGGGCTCGTCGTCCGCCCTGCGGCGCATCACCAACGTGGCCGACGGCGCCGCTGCCCAGGACGCGGTGACGGTCGCCCAGCTCAGCACCGGCATGAGCACCACGGCGAGCAGCATCGCCAGCCTCTCCACCTCGACCTCGACGGGCATCGCCAGCCTGTCGACCGGCCTGAGCACCACCAACAGCACAGTCGGCAGCCTCTCGACTTCCACATCCACCGGCCTGAGCACCGCGACCAGCCGCATCAACAGTCTTTCGACCGGCCTGAGCACGACGAACAGCAGCGTCGCGAGCCTGTCGACTTCCACGTCGACGGGCCTCAGCACGACCAACAGTGCTGTCTCCAGCCTGTCGACGTCGACCTCCACGGGTATCGCCAGCCTGTCCACCGGCCTGAGCACCACGAGCAGTTCCGTCTCCAGCCTGTCGTCCGGGCTGAGCACGACGAACAGCAGCGTGGCGAGCCTGTCGACTTCCACTTCGACCGGCATCATCAGCTTGTCGACGGGGCTAAGCACCACCAACAGTGCAGTCTCCAGCCTTTCGAGCTCGACTTCGACGGGCATCACCAGCCTGTCCACCGGCCTGAGCACCACGAACAGTTCGGTGGCGAGCCTGTCGACTTCCTCCTCGACGGGCATCAGCAGCCTGTCGACCGGTCTGAGCACCACCAACAGCACCGTCGGCAGCCTCTCGACTTCCACCTCCACCGGCCTGAGCACCACCAACAGCGCCGTCGCGAGCTTGTCCAGCTCCGCCTCGACCGGCATCACCAGCCTGTCGACTGGCCTGAGCACTACCAACAGCGCCGTTGCAAGCTTGTCCAGCTCCACCTCGACGGGCATCACCAGCCTGTCGACTGGCCTGAGCACCACGAACAGCGCCGTCTCCAGCCTGTCGACCGGTCTGAGCACCACCAACAGCACTGTCGGCAGCCTCTCGACTGGCCTCAGCACAACCAACAGCAGCGTGGCGAGCCTGTCGACTTCGACGTCGACTGGCCTGAGCACTGCGACCAGCAGCATCGGCAGCTTGTCGACGGGCCTCAGCACCACGAACAGCGCAGTGGCCAGCCTGTCTACTTCCACCTCGACGGGTATCACCAGCCTGTCGACTGGCCTCAGCACGACCAACAGCGCCGTCGCAAGCCTGTCGACTTCCACCTCGACCGGCATCAGCAGCCTCTCGACCGGCCTGAGCACGACCAACAGCAACCTGAGCACCCTGAGCTCGACGGTCAGCTCCATCTACAACACGGGCACGAAGTACTTCCACGCCAACAGCACCGGCGCCGACAGCCAGGCCATCGGCGCCAACAGCGTGGCCATCGGCCAGAACGCCGTCGCCAATGGCGACAACAGCGTGGCGCTGGGCGCGAACTCCACGGCCAGCCGCAGCGCCGCGGCGATGACGAACTACGACGCCTTCGGACTTGCAAGCAAGCAGACCGCTGCCGGCGAGGTGAACGTGGGCGACCGCGTGATCACCGGCGTGGCGCCCGGCACGGCGGACCAGGATGCGGTCAACGTGTCGCAGGTGAAGACGGTCACCGCGTCGCTGTCCAGCGGCCTGAGCACGGCCACCAGCAGCATCGCCAGCCTGTCGACCTCCACGTCGACCGGCCTGAGCACCGCGACGAGCAGCATCGGCAGCCTGTCCACAGGCCTGAGCACGACCAACAGCACCGTCGCAAGCCTCTCGACGACTCTCAGTTCCTCGACCAGCGCCATCAACAGCCTGTCTACCGGTCTGAGCACGACGAACAGCAGCGTCGCGAGCCTGTCGACTTCCACGTCGACGGGGCTGAGCACGGCGACCAGCAGCATCGGCAGCTTGTCGACGGGTCTCAGCACGACGAACAGCAGCGTCGCGAGCCTGTCGACTTCCACGTCGACGGGGCTGAGCACGGCGACCAGCAGCATCGGCAGCTT
>NZ_JBQEQC010000044.1:0-19899 GCF_052044195.1 Variovorax sp. 22077 | reverse complement strand
TGACAGGCAGAACGGTGTCTTTATTTCGCTGCGGGGAGCACCCGATGCCCTGTGCACAACGAGCGCTGCTCTTGTGCTGGCTGATCAACCAGCACTTTGTCCACGCTCACGCCGATGGGGTGCCTTGCGCAGCGAAATAAGGGAGGAGGGGCGCAGCCCCGGGGGACATTCGCGGAGCAAGGCACCCCGTCGGCGTGAGCGTGCCCCGAACAAGGCCCCAGAAGCACTGCCACAAGGCATCGCCATAATCCGCCGCGCAAACCCCGGATTCCATGACCAAACTCCTGATCCTCAGCGTGAGTGCCGGCAACGGCCACGTGCGTGCAGCACAGGCGATCGCCGCCACCGCGCAATCCCTCGCTCCGCCCTGCACGGCGGTCCACATCGACGCGATGGCCCATGTGGCGGCGGGGTTCCGCAAGGTCTACACCGACTGGTACATCCAGCTCGTGAATCGTGCGCCCGAGCTGTGGTCCTACCTGCACCAGCGCACCGACGTCACGCCGCACCATGCGCCCTCGCAGCGCCTGCGCCGCGGCATCGAGCGGCTGAGCACCGGCGCCCTGGTGCGCGAGATCCGCCGCGAGAAGCCCGACGCGGTGATCTGCACCCACTTCCTGCCGGCCGAACTGCTGATGCGAGAACGCAACCGCGGCCGCATCGACTACCCCGTGTGGCTGCAGATCACCGACTACGACCTGCACAACATGTGGCTGGTGCCGGGCATGACGGGCTACCTCGCGGCGACGGAAGAAGTGGCCTTCCGGCTGCGGGCGCGCGGCATTCCGCCCGAGCGCATCCACGTCACCGGCATCCCGGTGATGCCGGCTTTCTCCGAGCCCGATGCGCCCGCGCTGGCGCGTGAAGCCTGCGTGGCTGGGCTCGGCCTCGATCCTTCGCGGCCGGTGCTGCTGATGGTGTCCGGAGGCGCGGGCGTCGGCGACCTGCCGAGCATGGTCGAGCGAGTGCTCGGCATGGGCGGGCCCGACGGCAAGCCGAACGACTTCCAGGTGATCGCCGTCGCGGGCCGCAACGCGGAGGCGCACGGCAGGCTCGAGGCCCTGGCCAGGCGCCACCCGGGCCGCGTGGCGGCCATCGGCTTCACCAACGAGATGCACCGGATGATGGCCGCGTCCGACCTGGTGGTGACCAAGCCCGGCGGCCTCACGGTGTCGGAGTGCCTCGCGCTGGGCAAGCCGATGCTGCTGATCTCGCCCATTCCGGGGCAGGAAGAACACAACGCCGGCTTCCTGATGGAGGAAGGCGCGGCCTGGCTGGCCTACGACGCCATCGGCCTCGACTACAAGGTGGCGCGCCTCATGGCCGATCCGGCCAAGCTCTCCTCGATGGCCGCGCGCAGCCGAGCGCTGGGCAAGCCGCAGGCCGCGCGATCGGTGCTGCGGCACGTGCTCGGGGCCCCCGCATGAAGCCCGCCGTCGAGAAGACGAGCGTGGCCCGCACGCTCGGTTACCTGGCCTGGGTCATCGTCATGGCCTTCTTCTTCGCCAACGCCGAGATCCAGATCGAAGGCGGTGCCGGCTGGGCCACCTCGCTGCCCACATGGCGCATCGAGAACAGCATCTGGCTCGACCTCTTCTGGGGCGGCCGCGCGATGACGGGCTACCACGCCTGGGTCTTCACCTTCATGGCGCTGGTGTTCTTCTCGCCGCTGGCCTTCAATGGCCGATGGACCTGGCGCGACGTGGGGCTGGCGGCAGCGGGCCTGATCGTGTTCTGGGTCTGCGAGGACTTCACCTGGTTCCTCATCAACCCGGCCTTCGGCTGGGAGCGCTTCAATCCGGTGGATGCGTTCTGGCACAAGCACTGGCTGTGGGGCGCGCCCGTGGACTACTGGGGCGGCCTCGCGGTGGCGGCGATCATCCTGGCGACGCGGCACTGGCCGCGCAAGGGCAGCCGATGAGCAGCAGCAGCAGAAGAAAACGCAGGGAACGCGGGCAGGAGCCCATCGCCGACGCACCGCGCCCCGGCCACTGGGCCGATCCGCTGGACGCGCTGGGCGTGGAGAACCTGCACCGCATCACGCCCACGCTGTACCGCAGCGCGCAGCCGAAGCGCTCGAACCTTGCGGCCCTGCAGTCGCTGGGCATCCGCACGGTGGTGAGCCTGCGTTCGTTCAACGACGACCGCAAGGTGTTCGCGGGCAGCGGCATCCGGCTGGTGCGCGTGCCGATCAACACCTGGTCCATCGACGACGCCAAGGTGCTGCGCGCGCTGCAGGCCATCCGCGCAGCCCAGAGGCAGGGCCCGGTGCTCATCCACTGCATGCACGGCGCCGACCGCACCGGCGTGGTCGCGGCGGTCTACCGCATGGCGCTGCAGGACTGGGACAAGGACAGCGCCCGCCAGGAGATGCTGCGCGGCGGCTACGGCTACCACACGCTGTGGCGCAACATCCCGCGCTACATCGAGCGGCTGGACCCGGCCGCCATGCGCGATGCACTCGCCCACGCGCCTGCGGTTCCGGCCGTGTCCTGAAGGCGCCAGCAGGCTGCGCAGGCCACTCCTATACTGGCCGCCCCGTGGCCGAAGGCCATCCGCGAACCTGACCAGAAGGGCTCTTCCATGGCACTCCAAATCCGCTCCCTCATCCGCTCCAGCGGCGAACTCGAACTCTCGCTGCACGACGACCCCATCCCCGAGCCGCAGGCCCACGAAGTGGTGATCCGCGTCGAGGCATCGCCATTGAACCCGTCGGACCTGGGCCTGTTGTTCGGCGCTGCCGACATGAGCACCGCCAAGGCATCCGGCACCGCCGACCGTCCCGTCGTCACCGCCACCGTGCCCGAGCGCGTGCTGCCCGCCATGAAGGCGCGGCTCGACGAGTCGATGCCCGTCGGCAACGAAGGCGCGGGCGTGGTGGTGAAGGCCGGCTCCTCGCCGCAGGCGCAGGCACTGCTCGGCAAGACCGTGGCCGCCATCGGCGGCGCGATGTACTCGCAGTACCGCTGCCTCGCCGCCGCCCAGTGCATGGAGCTGCCGGAAGGCACCACGCCGGCCGAAGGCGCATCGTGCTTCGTCAACCCCCTCACCTCGCTGAGCATGGTCGAGACCATGCGCATGGAAGGCCACAAGGCCCTGGTGCACACCGCCGCCGCGTCCAACCTCGGCCAGATGCTCAACAAGATCTGCCAGAAGGACGGCATCGCTCTCGTCAACATCGTGCGCAAGCAGGACCAGGAAGACCTGCTGCGCAGCCTCGGCGCCAAATACGTGTGCAATTCGAGCTCGCCCACCTTCATCGAGGACCTGACCCAGGCCCTCGCCGAGACCGGCGCCACCCTGGCCTTCGACGCCATCGGCGGCGGCAAGCTCGCCGGCCAGATCCTCGGCTGCATGGAAGCGGCCATCAACCGCACCGCCAAGGAATACAGCCGCTACGGCTCCAACACCCACAAGCAGGTCTACATCTACGGCGGCCTGGACCGCAGCCCGACCGAGGTCGTGCGCAACTTCGGCATGACCTGGGGCATGGGCGGCTGGCTGCTGTTCCCCTTCCTGCAGCGCCTTGGCGACGCCGGCACGCAGCGCCTGAAGGCCCGCGTGATCGCCGAACTGAAGACCACGTTCGCGAGCCACTACACGCGCGAGGTGTCGCTGGTGGAGATGCTGCAGCTCGATGCCATTGGCGTGTATGGCAAGCAGGCAACGGGGGAGAAGTTCCTGCTGAATCCGAACAAGGCTTGATTCGCCTTGCCTGAATAGGCCGCCCGGTACGCGGCACGGCACGCTCGACCCCACGATGCCGGCCGCTTCGCGGCTTCCCTGCGGTGCTCGCGTTTCGCAGGGTCTCGCAGCCGTAGCTGGAAGCCCTAGACGACCAGCCGATACCCCACAGCCGTCTCCGTCAGCAGATGCTTCGGCTGCGCCGGATCGGCCTCCAGCTTCTGCCGCAGGTGCCCCATGTAGATCCGCAGGTAGTGGCTCTGGTCGGTGTACGACGGGCCCCAGACCTCGCGCAGCAGCTGGCGTTGCGTCAGCACGCGACCCGCGTTGGCGACGAGCACCGACAGCAGGCGGTATTCGGTCGGCGTGAGGTGCACCTCGGCGCCGGCGCGGCGCACCAGGCGTGCGGCGCGGTCGAGTTCGATCTCGCCGAAGCGGAAGAGCGCCTCGGGGGCCGCTTCTTCCGTGCTCGCCGTGCGCGGGCGGCGCAGGTTGGCGCGCACGCGGGCCAGCAGTTCGCCTGTGCCGAAGGGCTTGGTGAGGTAGTCGTCGGCACCGGCGTCGAGGGCGGCGATCTTGTCGGCCTCGTCGGTGCGTGCCGAGAGCACGATGATCGGCACCGCCGACCAGCCGCGCACGTCGCGGATCAGCGAGACGCCATCGCCGTCGGGCAGGCCCAGGTCGAGCACGAGCAGGTCGGGCTGTCTCGTGCCGGCGGCCGCCAGGCCGTCGCGCAGGGTGCCGGCCTCGTGCACCGCCCAGCCCTCGGTCTCGAGCGCGCCGCGTACGAACCGGCGGATCTGCGGCTCGTCTTCGATCACTATGGCGGTCGGGGAAGGCATGGGTTCAGAGTTGGGCTTCGGCAGGTTCGGGCGGCTCGCGCCGTGGGAGCGTGACCGTGAATTCTGCACCGCCGTCACGCGCATTCTCGGCAGTGATCTCGCCGCCGTGCGCGCTTACCACCGCCTTGCAGATCGCGAGGCCCAGACCCACGCCCGGCGTCGCCGACTCGGCCTCGCCGCGCGTGAACTTGTCGAAGAGCTTCTGCTCGTGGCCCAGCAGCGCGGCCGGCAGGCCGGGGCCATGGTCGCGCACGGTCAGCACCAGCGCGCCGGGTTCGGCCCGCGCGCCGACCACGATGGGCGGCGCGCCGTACTTGGTGGCGTTCTCCAGCAGGTTGACCAGCACGCGCTCGATGAGCACGGCATCGAATTCGACCAGCGGCAGGTCGGGGTCGAGCGCGGTCTGCACCACGGTGCCGCCCAGCGAGGTGCGCGCCGCGCGGATGGCCGAACCCACCACCTCCTCCACCGACTGCCAGTCGCGCCGCAGGTTCACTGCGCCGCCGGCGATGCCGCTTTCGAGCCGCGCCATGTCGAGCAGGTTGCTCACCAGCGCATGCAGCTCGTGCGCCTGCGCGACGATGGCGCGCGCGGCCTCGGCGTGCTCCCCGGGCGGCAGTGTCTGCAGCGACTCGGCCAGGGCGATGAGGGCGGTGAGCGGCGTGCGCACGTCGTGCGAGATGGCGCCGAGCAGTGCGTTGCGCAGGCGCTCCGACTCCATCTCGACCACGGCCTGCTGCGCCACCTCGACGTAGTGCACGCGCTCCAGCGCGATGGCGATCTGCCGCGCCAGCGTGTCGAGCTGCTGCGCCTGTTCGGGTATGAGCAGCCAGCGCGGCTGCGCGGGCGAGAGCGCGAGCACACCGCGCACGCGCATCGGCGCACGCAGCGGCACGTAGTGCCAGGGCTGGGCCGCGAGCGTGGCGGTGGCGAGGCCGGCGCTCTGGCCGTGGCGGAAGGCCCAGTCGGCCACCTGCGGATCGAAGCCCTGGGGCGCGCCGTCTGGCATCACGAGCTGGTCGGCCGCGTCGGTCACGAGCACCAGCGCATCGCCGCCGAAGTGGCCCCGCACGGCGGCCGTGCCGAGCGCGACCACCTGCGAGGCCTCGAGCGCAGCCGAGAGCTCGCGCGTGAGCTCGAACAGCGATCGCGCGCGCCGCTCGCGGCTGGTCGACACGCCCGCCGCGAAGCGCAGCCCGGCCGTGAGCTGCCCCACCAGCAGGCCGACGCCGAGCATGATCGCGAAGGTCAGCACGTACTGCACGTCGCTCACCGCGAACGACAGGCGCGGCGGCACGAAGAAATAGTCGAAGGCCGCGACGTTGAGCAAGGCCGCCAGCGCCGAGGGCCCGCGGCCGAAGCGCATCGCCACGCCCACCACGCCGAGCAGGAACAGCATGACGATGTTCGACAGCTCCAGCACGCTGGCCAGCGGCGTGCACAGCAGCGTGAGAGCGATGCTGGTGGCCGCCGCCCATGCGTAGCCGGGCCAGTAGGTGGGCGCCTTCTCGTGGTCGTCGCTGTCGACGCTCCCGCCCTGCAGCGGCGCGCGCGACAGGCGGCGCGAGCTGTCGACGGGCGCGACCTCCATGATGTCGAGCGCCGGCGCACGCTGCGCCAGTGCGCGAGCGAGCGGCATACGCCCGACGGGCCACCAGCGGCGCCAGCTGGTCTCGGGCTGCGATCGCCCCAGCACCAGCGTCGCGCAGTTCAGCCGCCTTGCCTGTTCGGCCAGCTGCTCGGCCACGTCGGAGCCGGTGAGCACGGCCGTGGCCGCGCCCAGTTCTTCGGCGAGCTTGAGCACCGCGAGGATGCGGTCGCGCTCGGCGGCGGCCAGCCGCTGCAGCCGGGGTGTCTCGACATAGACCGCGTGCCAGCGCACGTTGAGCTGCCCGGCCAGCCGAGCCGCCGTGCGCACGGTCTGCGCCGCGCCTTCGTGCGGGCCGACGCACGCGAGGATCGCGCCCGATGTGTTCCAGGCCTGCAGGCCGGGACCCTTGCCGTTGCCGCCGGCGCCCCCGGGGCCGGACTGCTCCACGCGCCAGCCGCGCACGTCGTCTTCGACATGCTCGGCGGTACGCCGCAGCGCGATCTCGCGCAGCGCGATGAGGTTGCCCTTGCGGAAGAAGTTCTGCGCCGCACGCTCGGCCTGCTGCGGCAGGTAGACCTTGCCGGCCGCCAGCCGCGCGGTGAGCTCGTCGGGCGTGACGTCGACCAGCACCACTTCGTCGGCCTCGTCGAGCACGGTGTCGGGCACGGTCTCGTGCACGCGCACGCCGGTGATGGCGCCGACCGTTCCGTTGAGGCTCTCGAGGTGCTGCACGTTGAGCGCCGACCACACCTCGATGCCGGCGGACAGCAGCTCCTGCACGTCCTGCCAGCGCTTGGCATGGCGCGAGCCCGGGGCATTGGTGTGGGCCAGCTCGTCGACGAGCAGCACGGCGGGCTTGCGCTCGAGCGCCGTGTCGAGGTCGAACTCGGCCAGCGTGCGGCCGCGGTACGCGATCTCGCGCAGCGGCAGCGCGTCGAGCCCCGCGAGCAGCGCGGCGGTCTCGCTGCGGCCATGGGTCTCGACCACGCCGATCAGCACGTCGTGCCCGGCGGCCCGCTCGCGCTGCGCCGCGCTAAGCATGGCCCACGTCTTGCCGACGCCCGCGCTGGCGCCGAAGTAGATGCGCAGCTTGCCGCGCTGGGCGCGCGCCTCGTCGCTGCGCAGCTGCGCGAGCAGCGCGTCGGGGTCGGGGCGGAGCACTTCGTTCATCGGCGGCAAAGGTTAGCGCATCGGCCCGTCCTTGCGGCGCGAACGCTGGTGGCGCCGCGCGGTGCGGGACAGCACCCACCAAGCGAAGCCCAGCGGCACGAAGAGCGCCGCCATGGCCAGCAGCGCCATCAGCAGGTCAGTGACCATGGCGCAGGCCGCAGCGCGCGAGGTGCTCCCGCCAGCTCACGAGCCGGCCGATCTCGCCCGAGGGCACGCATTCGATCAACCGGTGCAGCACGTCGGCGTAGCGCGCCAGGGGCAGGCGGATCATCAGGCGCACGCAGGGCGCGTCGCTCTCCTGCGAGCTGCAGGCATGCAGCAGCGGCTCGCAGCGCACCACGCCGGCCTCGGGGCAGCCGGCGATGCTGCGGCGCACGCGCAGGGCATCGGCGCAGCAGACCGTGACGTCGAGCACATAGAACGGGCTGTCGTTGCCCTTGCCGGTGTTCATGGAAGCGCGCGTTCTCGGCGCACCGGGGTGTTCTCGATAGGCGGCATAGGCCATGGCTTGTTTCTCCTCAACGCGGTGTCGAAGGACTGAATGAACCGGAGGCGGCGTCGAGCGCGATGTTCAACGCCAGCACATTGACGCGCGGCTCGCCCAGGATGCCCAGCAGGGGCTGCTGGGTGTTCCCGTCGATCAGCGACTGCACCTGCGCGAGCGGCATGCCGCGCACGCGCGCCACGCGCGCCGCCTGGTACTGAGCGGCGGCCGGGCTGATGTCGGGATCGAGCCCGCTGGCCGAGGCGGTGACGAGGTCGACGGGCACCGGCGCCGTGTTGCCCGGATCCGCCGCGCGCAGCGCCTCCACGCGCGTCTTCACCGCATCGGTGAGCGCCGGGTTGAGCGGGCCCTGGTTCGAGCCGCCCGAGGCGCTCGCGTTGTAGGGCTGCGGTGCGGTGGCCGAGGGCCGCCCCCAGAAGTGCTTCGGATCGCTGAAGTTCTGGCCGATGAGCTTCGAGCCCACCGTGGTGCCGTCGATCACGATCAGGCTGCCGGCCGCCTGCGCAGGAAACGCAGCCTTCGCGACGCCGGTGACGGCCATCGGGTAGATCAGGCCGGTGAGCGCGCTCAGCAGCACGAAGAGCACGAGCGCGGGGCGGACGATGCCGCCTTGGTTGTCATTCATGATCGATACCTTTCAGTGATCCAGACATTTCGGGGGAACGCCGTGGAGCCGGCTTCGCCGGGCCACCGGTGCTGCCCCTTGGAAAAGGGGTCGGAGAAGCGACACGAAGTGCGCGAAGCCAGGGGTCATACCAGGCGTACGGCGACCAGCAGCCAGTCGATCAGCTTGATGCCGATGAAGGGCACCAGCAGGCCGCCCAGGCCGTAGATGGCGAGGTTGCGGCGCAGCAGCGCGGCGGCACCCACGGGCCGGTAGCGCACGCCCTTGAGCGCCAGCGGGATGAGGAACACGATCACCAGCGCGTTGAAGATCACCGCGCTCAGGATGGCCGACGACGGGCTCGCCAGCCGCATCACGTTGAGCGCGCCCAGCTGCGGGTAGGTCGAGATGAAGATCGCCGGGATGATGGCGAAGTACTTCGCCACGTCGTTCGCGATCGAGAAGGTGGTGAGCGAGCCGCGCGTCATCAAGAGCGCCTTGCCGGTCTCCACCACTTCCAGCAGCTTGGTCGGGTTGGAGTCGAGGTCGACCATGTTGCCGGCCTCCTTGGCGGCCTGCGTGCCGCTGCCCATGGCCACGGCCACGTCGGCCTGCGCGAGCGCGGGGGCGTCGTTGGTGCCGTCGCCGGTCATGGCCACCAGGCGGCCTTCGGACTGGTACTGGCGGATCAGCGCGAGCTTGTCCTCGGGCGTGGCCTCGGCCAGGAAGTCGTCCACGCCGGCCTCGGCTGCGATGGCTGCCGCGGTGAGCTTGTTGTCACCGGTGATCATCACCGTCTTGATGCCCATGCGGCGCAGCTCGGCGAAGCGCTCCTTGATGTCCGTCTTGACGATGTCCTTGAGCTCGACGATGCCCAGCACGCGGTTGCCCTCGGCCACCGCCAGCGGCGTGCTGCCGCGGCGCGCCGCTTCCTCGGCCGCACGCAGCACTTCGGGAGCGGCCGCGCCGCCGATGGCCTCGACGTGGCGGCGCACCGCATCGACCGCGCCCTTGCGCAGCAGCACGGGGTCGGTGTCCAGGCTGTTGGGCGCGGCCGGCAGGTCGGCGCCGCTCATACGGGTCTGCGCGGTGAACGCGACGAAGCGGGCGCCCTCCACCGGCGTCGGCTCCAGGCCTTCGCGGCGCGCGAGCTCGACGATGCTGCGGCCCTCGGGCGTCTCGTCGGCGAGCGAGGCGATCATCGCGGCGCGCGCGAGGCGCGCCTTGGTCACGCCGGGCGCGGGCAGGAAGGCGCTGGCCTGGCGGTTGCCGTGGGTGATGGTGCCGGTCTTGTCGAGCAGCAGCACGTCGACGTCGCCGGCGGCTTCGACCGCGCGGCCCGAGGTGGCGATCACGTTGGCCTGCATCATGCGGCTCATGCCGGCTACGCCCACGGCCGACAGCAGGCCGCCGATGGTGGTCGGGATCAGGCACACCAGCAGCGCGACCAGCGCGGTGAGCGACACCACCGTGCCCGCACCCGCGGCCTCCACGCTGAAGATGGAGAACGGCAGCAGCGTGACCGTGACCACCAGGAACACGATCGTCAGTGCCACCAGCAGGATGGTCAGCGCGATCTCGTTGGGCGTCTTCTGGCGCTTGGCGGCCTCGACCATACCGATCATGCGGTCGAGGAACGACTCGCCCGGGTTCACCGAGATGCGCACCACCAGCCAGTCGGACAGCACGCGGGTGCCGCCGGTCACGGCAGAGAAGTCGCCGCCCGATTCGCGCACCACGGGCGCCGATTCGCCGGTGATGGCGCTCTCGTCGACCGAGGCCACGCCTTCGATCACCTCGCCGTCGAGCGGGATCACGTCGCCGGTTTCCACCAGCACCACGTCGCCCTTGCGCAGGTTGGGCGCCTGCTCAGGGAGCCAGCTACGAGCCCCCACGCTCGCCACTGCGTGTGCTGCGCTGCCCCCCGAGGGGGCTGCTTCGCCTCGGGGCGGCCCATCGGCGAAGCGGGCGCCGTGATGCGGCTCCTGAAGCTTCTTGGCCCAGGTGTCCTTGCGCAGGCCGCGCAGCGAGGCGGCCTGCGCCTTGCTGCGGCCTTCGGCGAGCGCCTCGGCGAAGTTGGCGAACAGCACGGTGAACCACAGCCAGATGGTCACGGCCAGCACGAAGGCGGGCTTCATGCCGGTGTCGCCCGGAAAGCTCAGCGCATGCACCCAGAGCACCGTCGTGAGGATGCTGCCGATGTAGACGATGAACATCACCGGGTTGCGCCACTGGACGCGCGGGTTGAGCTTGGCGAAGGCGGCCCACAGCGCGGGCCTGACCAGCGCCGCATCGAAGAGCGAGAGAGAGGTTTTTGTATTGGCGGTCATGGTGCGCTCCTTCTCATTTCCAGAGCACGAGGTGTTCGACGATGGGGCCCAGGGCCAGCGCCGGTACGTAGTTGAGCAGGCCGACCAGCAGCACGGTGCCGATCAGCAGCGAGACGAACAGCGGACCGTGCGTGGGCAGCGTGCCGCTGGTGACGGGCAGGCGCTTCTTGGCGGCCAGCGCGCCGGCCACGGCCAGCACCGGCACGATCATCGCGAAGCGGCCGAGCCACATGGCGAGCGCGAGCAGGCCGTTGTAGAAGGGCGTGTTGGCCGACAGGCCCGCGAAGGCGCTGCCGTTGTTGTTGGCGGCCGAGGTCAGCGCGTACAGAATCTCGGAGAAGCCGTGCGCGCCGGGGTTGGCGATGCCGGCCTTGCCGGCGTCCGCGATCACCGCCACCGCGGTGCCGGCCAGCACCAGGATCGGCGTGACCAGGATGGCGATGGAGATCAGCTTCATCTCGCGCACCTCGATCTTCTTGCCGAGGTACTCGGGCGTGCGGCCGATCATCAGTCCGGCGATGAACACCGCGAGCATCGCGAAGATCAGCATGCCGTACAGGCCCGAGCCAACGCCGCCGAACACCACTTCGCCGAGCTGCATCAGCACCAGCGGCACCATGCCGCCGATCGGGGTAAGCGAGTCGTGCATGCCGTTGACCGCGCCGCACGAGGCGGCCGTGGTGATGGCGGCGAAGAGCGAGGAGGCGTCGATGCCGAAGCGCACCTCCTTGCCCTCCATGTTGCCGCCGGCCTGCAGCGCGCCGTGCATCTGGTCGACGCCCAGCGGGGTCAGCAGCGGGTTGCCGGCCTGCTCGGCGGGCGTGATGACGATGACTGCGACGACGAACATCACCGTCATCGCCGCGAGCACCGCCCAGCCCTGGCGCATGTCGCCCACCACGTGGCCGAAGGTGAAGCACAGCGCGGCCGGGATCAGGAAGATCGCGATCATCTGCAGCAGGTTCACCAGTGCCGTCGGGTTCTCGTACGGATGCGCCGAGTTGGCGTTGAAGAAGCCGCCGCCGTTGGTGCCCACCATCTTGATGGCTTCCTGCGAGGCGACCGGGCCCATGGCGAGCGTCTGCGTCTTGGTGGTGGCGTCTTCCATCACCGGCTGGCCCTTCTCGTCCTTCAGCGGCTGGCCGTCGGCGCCGTTCCTGGGCTGCTGGAAGGCGGTGGTCTCCAGCGTGCTCACTTCCTTGTAGGCGTCGAAGTTCTGGATCACGCCCTGGCCCGCGAAGACCACGGCCAGCACGAAGGAGATCGGCACCAGCACCCACAGCGTGACACGCGTGATGTCGGCCCAGAAGTTGCCCACCAGTCCCTTGCCGTCGCCGCGCCGGGCGAAGCCCCGCACCAGCGCGAAGGCCACCGCGATGCCGGTGGCGGCGGAGAAGAAGTTCTGCACCGAGAGACCCAGCATCTGCGTGAGATAGCTCATGGTCGACTCGCCCGCATAGCCCTGCCAGTTGGTGTTGGAGACGAAGCTCACCGCGGTGTTGAAGGCCGAGTCGGGCGACACGGCCGCCATGCCTGCGGGGTTGAGCGGCAGCCAGGCCTGCAGGCGCTGCAGCGCATAGACGAAGATCGCGCCGATGGCATTGAAGGCCAGCAGCGCGAAGGCATAGCGCAGCCAGTGCATCGACTGCTCGGGCCTGGTGCCCGAGAGCCTGTAGAGCGGCGCCTCCACGCGCTGTATCCAGCGCGGCACGCGCTCGTTGCACAGCGCGGCAAGGAACTTGCCCACCGGCCATGCGAGCAGGCCCAGCAGCACCAGAAAAAGGGCCAGCAGGCCCCAGGCGGAGGAAGTCATTTCAGAATTCCTCCGCGCAGATCAGCGCGAACACCAGGTACGCGAAGAGAACCACGGCGATCAGCGCGCCGAAGCCATAGAGAACTTCGAGGCTGATCACGACGCGGCTCCATCGGCGGCATTCGACGCCTTGCTCGACGGGTTTTTCGGCGCATCGAGCCTGTCCAGCCCGACCACCATGGCCCCCACCACGGCCCACAGCGCCAGCAAGGCGCCCATCCAGACGATGTCCATGCATCACTCCTGCATACGAGAAAAGATGGGAGTCAGTCTCGGCAGTCGGGCGTCAAAACGGGGGAAAGAGTGATGAGGTGGGCGTAAAGAAAGCGTAAAAACGCCACCTCAGTGCCCGTGAGGTGGCGCCGGGAACGGCCCGAGCATCCTTGTCGGGCCATATTCCCGGCAGGGACACGACACACAAATCGATCAGTACCTGAAGCCAGGTATCGGGACCGGACTGCAGTCCGGCGCATTCACCGGGTTCAGCTGGACAACGGCGCAATTTCCGCGCCGCCCGGCGCCGGTGGATCACCCACCACGATCACCTTTCGCATCATTGCAATGAATCTTCAGGTTGAGGACATCGACTTGTAGAGAGACCGGCTGCATCGCCTGCCAAGCACCGCAGACAAAGCTCTGCGACGCGACTTACTTCACGCGATGCATTCGGCCGGACAGAAGAGCCCGAATGTCACAACAAGCCCGGCCGGCACGTCTCAGGTCTGCGGCATTTCCCGCTCGACTCCTGAAGACCCAGACATGCACTGCCCTGCGCGAATAGCCCCGGCCTATGACGGCCATTGCGATGCCTTCATCGACAGGAAACGGACACCGGCAAATAATCAAAGTACTTTCTTTGATTAATAATGGACGTCGTATGAACAAGCAATCAAGGGCCTGGCTGGGCGCCGGCCTTGCGACACTGGTATTGGGAGGCGCCGGCTTCGGGCTCGCCACGAAGCTGCGGCCCGCACATGCGGAGGGCGGAGGCGGCATGCCGCCCGCCAAGGTGGCGATCGCCGCCGCGAGAAAGACGGAAGTGGCGCGCTTCCTCGGCGGCATCGGCACGCTGGAGGCGAATCGGCAGGTAGAGGTGCCGGCCGAGGTGGAGGGGCGCATCGCGAAGATCCTCTTCACGCCGGGCTCCGAGGTGCGCGCGGGGCAGGTGCTGGTGCAGCTCAACGATGCGCCCGAGCAGGGCGACCTGGAGCGCCTGACCGCCCAGCGCGCCAACGCGAAGGCACTGCTGGAGCGCACGCGGCGGCTGGTGCCGCAGCAGGCGGCCACGCAGGAGCAGCTCGAGCAGGCGCAGGCGGCCTTCGACCAGGCCGGCGGCGAGCTGCGGCGCGTGCAGGCGCTGCTGGAGCAGAAGCGCATCAGGGCGCCCTTCGACGGGGTGCTCGGCATACGCCGCGTCAACCTCGGCCAGTTCGTGCGCGCGGGCGACGCGCTGGTTTCGCTCACCGACAGCCGCACGCTGTTCGCCAACATCACGCTGCCCGAGACCGCCCTGCCCGTGCTCAAGCGCAACCAGCAGGTGGCGCTGTCTGTCGACGCGTATCCGGGCCGCGTGTTCCAGGGCAGGCTCAGCACCATCGAGCCGCAGATCGGCAGCGACACGCGCACAGTGCGCGTACAGGCCACGCTCGACAACGCCGACGGCGCGCTCGCGCCGGGCATGTTCGTCAACGGCCGGGTCGCGCTGCCGGCGCGCACCGACGCCATCACCGTGCCGGAGACGGCCATCACCTACAGCACGCACGGCGACTCGGTGTTCATCGTGGTTCCCGCCGAGAAAGGCGGCGGCTTCTCGGCGCAGCAGGTCTTCGTGAAGGCCGGCGAGCGGCAGGACGGGCTGGTGGTGATCGAGAAGGGCCTCTCGCCCGGCGACAGGGTCGTCACCTCGGGCCAGCTGCGCCTGTACACCGGCGCGGCCGTCGCGCCCAGCGACAAGGACACGCTGTCGCTCGCCCAGGAATCGAAGCCATGAAATTCACCGACCTCTTCGTGCGCCGGCCCGTGCTGGCGCTGGTGGTGAGCACGCTCATCCTGCTGCTGGGCGCGCGCGCCCTGGGCGACCTGCCGGTGCGCCAATACCCGCTGACCGAGAGCACCACGCTCACCATCACCACGCAGTACCCCGGCGCCTCGCCGGAGCTGATGCAGGGCTTCGTCACGCAGCCGATCGCGCAGGCGGTGGCGACCATCGAGAACGTCGACTACCTCTCGTCGTCCTCCACGCTGGGCCGCAGCGTGATCAGCGTGCGCATGAAGCTCAACGCCGACGCCAACCAGGCGCTCACGCAGGCGATGGCGCAGGTCAGCCAGGTGAAGTACCGGCTGCCGGCCGAGGCCTTCGACCCGGTGATCCTGAAGTCGTCGGGCGAGGCAACGGCCGTGGCCTACGTGGGCTTCTCCAGCAGGACGATGCCGATGCCGGCGCTCACCGACTATCTCTCGCGCGTGGTGCAGCCGCAGTTCGCCTCCATCACCGGTGTGTCGGGCGTGGAAGTGTCGGGCGGGCAGACGCTGGCGATGCGCGTGTGGCTCGACCCCAGCCGCATGGCCGCGCGCGGCATCTCGGCCGGCGAGCTGGCCGACGCGCTGCGCCAGAACAACGTGCAGGCCGCGCCCGGGCAGGTGAAGGGCCTGTACGTGGTGTCGAACATCCGCGTGAACACCGACCTGGTGAACGTGGCCGAGTTTCGCGACATGGTCGTCAAGCGCGAGGGCGATGCCATCGTGCGCCTGGGCGACGTGGCCGCCGTGGAACTCGGGGCGGCCAGCGCGGACAGCAGCGCGACCATGGACGGCGTGCCCGCCATTTACCTCGGCCTGCAGGCCGCGCCCAACGGCAACCCGCTGGTGATCGTCAAGCGCATCCGCGAACTGCTGCCCGGCATCAAGCAGAACCTGCCACCGGGCGTGGAGGTGCAGCTGCCCTTCGAGCTGGCCCGCTTCATCGAGGCTTCCATCGACGAAGTGCGCCACACGCTGCTGGAGGCCATCGCCATCGTGGTGATCGTGATCTTCCTGTGCCTGGGCTCCGTGCGCGCCGTGCTGATTCCTGTGGTGACCATTCCGCTGTCGATGCTGGGCGCGGCCGCGCTGATGCTGCTGTTCGGCTTCAGCATCAACCTGCTGACGCTGCTGGCGATGGTGCTGGCGATCGGGCTGGTGGTGGACGACGCCATCGTGGTGGTCGAGAACGTGCACCGGCATATCGAGGAGGGCAAGTCGCGGGTGCAGGCCGCATTGATTGGCGCGCGCGAGGTGGCCGGCCCGGTGATCGCCATGACGCTCACGCTGGCAGCGGTGTACGCACCCATCGGCCTCATGGGCGGACTCACGGGTTCGCTCTTTAAGGAGTTCGCCTTCACGCTCGCGGGCGCGGTGGTGGTGTCGGGCGTGATCGCGCTCACGCTGTCGCCGGTGATGAGTTCCTTCCTGCTGCCGCAGGATGCCACGGGCAGCCGCATGGCACGCGCCGCGGAGAGCTTCTTCCATCGTCTCGCCACGGCCTACGGCAAGCTGCTCGACGTGTCGCTGCACCATCGCTGGGCCACCGGCATCTTCGCGGCGCTGGTGCTCGCGAGCCTGCCCTTGCTCTACAACGCGGCGCAGCGCGAGCTGGCCCCGGGCGAAGACCAGGCCATGGTGCTCACGGCCATCAAGTCGCCGCAGCACGCGAACATCGACTACGTCGAGAAGTTCGGCAGGAAGTGGGACGAGGTGTTCGCCGCGCTGCCCGAGAACACCGGCCGCTGGCTCATCAACGGCTCGGACGGCGTCTCCAACAGCATCGGCGGCGTGCAACTGTCCGACTGGAAGGACCGCAAGCGCAATGCCGACCAGATCCAGGCCGACACGCAGGGCCGCATGAACGAGGTGGAGGGCAGCAGCGTCTTCGCGTTCCAGCTGCCCTCGCTGCCGGGCTCGACCGGCGGGCTGCCGGTGCAGATGGTGATCCGCAGCGCGGGCGACCACCGCACCGTGTTCGAGGCCATGGAGGCGCTGAAGAAGTCGGCGCGCGACAGCGGCAAGTTCATCGTGGTCGACAGCGACCTGGAGTTCAACAACCCCACGATCGAGATCCGCGTGGACCGCGCCAAGGCCAACAGCATGGGCGTGACGATGAAGTCCATCGGCGACACGCTCGCGGTGCTGGTGGGCGAGAACTACGTCAACCGCTTCGGCATGGACGGCCGCTCGTACGACGTGATCCCGCAGTCGCCGCGCGAGCAGCGGCTGACGGCCGAGGCGCTCTCGCGCTACTTCGTGAAGAGCGCGAGCGGCCAGCCGGTGCCGCTGGCCAACCTGGTGCAGCTGTCGACCAGCGTCGGGCCCAACAAGCTCACGCAGTTCAACCAGCTCAACGCGGCCACGTTCCAGGCCATTCCGGCACCGGGCGTGACCATGGGCGATGCGGTGGCCTTCCTGAGCGACGAGGCGAAGAAGCTGCCGGCCGGCTTCAGCTACGACTGGCAGTCGGACGCGCGGCAGTTCACGCAGGAAGGCTCGGCGCTGGTGATGGCCTTCGTGTTCGCCATCGTCGTCATCTATCTGGTGCTGGCGGCGCAGTACGAGAGCCTGCGCGACCCGCTGATCATCCTGATCAGCGTGCCGATGTCGATCTGCGGCGCGCTGGTGCCCCTGGCGCTGGGCTTCGGCACCATCAACATCTACACGCAGATCGGGCTGGTGACGCTGATCGGGCTCATCAGCAAGCACGGCATCCTGATGGTGGAGTTCGCCAACGAGATCCAGATGCGCAAGGGCCTCGACCGGCGCTCGTCCATCGAGGAGGCCGCGCGCATCCGGCTGCGCCCGATCCTGATGACCACCGCCGCGATGGTGGTGGGCCTGGTGCCGCTGCTCTTCGCGAGCGGGGCCGGCGCCAACAGCCGCTTCAGCATCGGGCTGGTGATCGTGGTCGGCATGCTGGTGGGAACGCTGTTCACGCTGTTCGTGCTGCCCACCATGTACACGCTGCTGGCGCGCGACCACCGCGCCGAAGGCCGCTCGCAGCGCGCGGCCGAACTCGAGGCGCTGGCCGAAGGAGCATGACCATGAACCGACTCTTTTCACGTGCGGCTCCCTTCGCCTTGAGCCTGCTGGCGCTCGCAGGCTGCGCGGTCGGGCCCGACTACAAGCGCCCGGCGGATGCGCCGGTGGCCATCCGTGCGCCCGAGCGCTCGCTCTTCGCGAACGACGCGGTGCAGCGCGACTGGTGGCGCCAGCTCGACGATCCGCAGCTCGATGCGCTGGTCGACCGCGCGCTGGTGGAGAACCACGACATCCGCATCGCACAGGCCCGGCTGCTCGAAGCGCGCGCCGTGCAGACCGAAGCCGAGCTCGACCGGCTGCCGGTCGTCACCGCGAGCGCGAGCAAGACGCGCAGCATCGCGCAGGGCAACAGCGGCACGCAGCCCGACGTGCGTTCGCTCTCGCAGAGCAGCCGCGCGGGCTTCGACGCCTCGTGGGAGATCGACCTGTTCGGCCGCCTCAAGCGCCTGGACGAGGCCGCCACCGCGCGCGCCGAGGCCAGCGCGGCCGATCTCGAGCAGGTGCGCATCGTCGCGGTGGCCGAACTGGCCCGCAACTACTTCGAGATGCGCGGCGCCGAGCAGCGCATCGCCGTGACGCGCCGCACCCTCGAAAGCCTGCGCCAGAGCCTGCGCGTGACCGAGGCGCAGGTGCGCACCGGCCGCGGCCTCGAAGGCGACCTTGCGAGCGCGCAGGCCAACCTCGCGGCCACCGAGAGCCAGCTGCCCGGGCTGGAGACCACGCGCCGCCAGGCGGCCTACCGCGTCGCGGTGCTGGCCGGCCTGCGTCCCGGCGAACTCGAGCCCATGCTGCAGCCGCGCCAGCTGCGCGTGCTCGACAGGCGCCTGCCCATCGGCGACCTGGCCGATCTGCTGCGCCGCCGGCCCGACGTGCTGCGCGCCGAGCGCGGCCTCGCGGCAAGCACGGCCGACGTGGGCGCGGTCACGGCCGAGCTGTATCCGCGCTTCGACATCGGCGGCTTCCTCGGCTTCGTCGCGCTGCGGGGTTCGGACCTCGGCAGCTCGTCGAGCCGCGCCTTCAGCGTGACGCCGGGCGTGAGCTGGCCGGCCCTTCGGCTGGGCTCGGTGAAGGCCCGCGTGCGCGGCGCCGAAGCCCGCGCCGAGGGCGACCGGGCGCTCTACGAGCAGACAGTGCTGCGCGCCATCGAGGACGTGGAAGGCGCCCTCGTCGGCTACGGCCAGAACCAGCTGCGCCTTCAGCGGCTGGTGGAGGCCTCGGCACGCAGCAGCCGCGCCGCCGAACTGGCCGAGGTGCGCTACCGCGAAGGCGCCGCGCCCTACCTCAGCGTGCTCGATGCCCAGCGCAGCCTGCTGCGCGCGCAGGAGGCCGTGGCCGAGGCCGAGACCGCCTCGTACACCAGCCTCGTCACGCTCTACAAGGCACTGGGCGGGGGCTGGCAAGCACCTGCCGGGGCAGGGGGCGTGCCAACCACCTGACAATGGCACTGTTTTCCCCACGCCCCTAGCTGCCATGTCCTCCCCCGACGCCAGGCCCACCTGGATGCCGCACCAGCCGGCAGACCGCATCCTCTCGACGCTCAAGACGCGCGGCGCGCTCGGCATTCCCGACATCGCCAAGGTGCTGAACGTTACGGTGGAGGCGGTGCGCCAGCAGATGGCCAAGCTGGAGGCCGAGGGGCTGGTCGACTCCGAAAGCCGCTCCAGCGGCCGGGGCCGGCCCACGCAGATCTGGCGCCTCACCGGGGAAGGCCACAAGCGCTTTCCCGACACGCACGCCGAGATGACGGTGCAGATGATCAGCGCCGTCATCAGCGTGTTCGGGCAGAAGGGCATGGACCAGCTCATCGGCGCGCGCGAGGCCGCCATGCGCGCGAGCTACACCGAGGCCATGCGCGGCGCGCGCAGCCTGAAGACGCGGCTGGAGCGGCTGGCCGAGATCCGCAGCCGCGAGGGCTACATGGCCGAGTTCCGGCCCGACGAGGAAGGCAGCGGCTTTCTCTTCATCGAGAACCACTGCCCCATCTGCACCGCGGCGCAGGCCTGCACGGGCTTCTGCCGCAGCGAGCTGCAGCTGTTCGACGAGGTGCTGGGCCCCGACGTGAGCGTCAGCCGCGTCGAACACGTGCTGGCGGGCGCACGACGCTGCGCCTACCGGGTCGAACCCAGGGCGAATGCCTGACCCTTCTTTTCTTTTTCAACCACCACGAGGAAACCACGATGGAACACAAGCTCCCACCCCTGCCCTACGCGCTCGACGCACTGGCCCCCGAGTACTCGCAGGAAACCCTCGAGTACCACTACGGCAAGCACCACAACGCCTACGTGGTGAACCT
>NZ_JBQEQC010000043.1:0-21333 GCF_052044195.1 Variovorax sp. 22077 | reverse complement strand
CCGTGCTGGCACTCACCGCCACGGCCGGCTCGGAGGTTGCCGCCGACGTGATGAAACACCTCGGGATTCCGCGCAGCGGGCTGTTCGATACTGGCGCGATTAGAGGCGAGGCCCTGCGCCACAACAAACGGGCAATGTTCATCGACTTAGAAGTCGGCCTTCTGAATTCGTTGGCGGCGAAGGCGGGTGGGAGCGCTAGCGTGCCTGGAATGAGGCATGGGCATAGGTTGTGGAACAGTCGTTGCCCCGCCCTCTATGCCTTTCAGAAGCACGTGCCGCGGAATTGGCAGACGCGGCTCGTTCTCGAAAGTCAGAAGCCGTTTTTCCAACGGATGCAGACCCGATGGCGCAGCAGACCTGAGCACCCGTGCTCTCACTGCAAGGTGAATCGACGCAACGCGCTCTGGAAATGCCTCGAGCTGGTCTAGACCTGATCGAGATCTAGGTACGCATTCGCTGAGACGTTCGGGCCGAGCTTTTTCGAGCGTCGGAGGCAGGCATCGCCGGTCAACGAAGACGCATGGACGGCTGCTGCCGTGCACCCGGTCATTCAGGCGGGATGCCATGTGCAAGCGCCGTCGCTGCGATGCGTGCGGTGGCCAGCAGGCGATCCAACGACTGTCCATGGCGAGCGCTCGCGGACATGCCGGCCATGGTGGTGGAAACGAAGTCCGCGAGCCTGTCCGCGTCCCGCGGATTGCGCTTGGCGATGAAATCGCGGATCGCCTCTTGCGCCGCGACGTGGAAGACGCAAGCTGCCGCTCGTGCATCCGGATCGTTGCTGCGTGTCCCCTCCAGCACCAGGCAACCCGAAGTTGCAGGGTTGCCGGCGTAAGCCTTGGCAGCCTCTACCAACAATTCCGCCAGCGACTCCGCCAACGGCCTGTCCGGCCGGAGGATCCTTTGCAGCGGGATGGCCCCCGTCTCGGCATAGTGGTCCAGGATGCGCGCATACAACCCCGCCTTGCTTCCATAGGCCGCGTAGAAACTGGGCGGATTGATGCCGAGTGCCGTGGTGATGTCCACCACGCTCAACGCGTCGTAGCCCTTCGCATGGAACAGCTGTTGGGCAGTCGCCAATGCCTCCTCGGGGTCGAAGCGGCGCGGCCGACCCCTTGGGCGAAATTGTTTCGTAGTAACCATTACAAAAATCGTTGACAGGCCTGATGGTTGATTATGTAATCAAGATTACATTAATCACAAGGAATGACCATGTCAGTGTTCAAGGGCAAATCCGTTCTGGTGCTTGGCGGCAGCCGGGGAATCGGCGCCGCGATCGTTCGGCGCTTCGCGTCGGAAGGTGCCAGAGTCACCTTCACCTATTCGGGCTCGCCGGATGCAGCGAAGCTCGTGGCCGACGAAACGGGCGCGATCGCGTTTCAGACCGACAGTTCCGACCGTGACGCGGTGATCGCCCGGGTCCGCGACAGCGGGCCGCTCGATGTGCTGGTGGTGAATGCGGGCGTGGCCATCTTCGGCGACGCGCTGGAGCAGGACCCGGACGCCATCGACCGTCTGTTCCGGATCAACGTCCAGTCGCCTTACCACGCTGCGGTGGAGGCGGCGCGCAAGATGCCGCAGGGCGGTCGCATCATCGTGATCGGCTCGGTGAACGGCGACCGCATGCCGGTGCCGGGAATGGCTTCCTATGCGCTCAGCAAGTCTGCGCTGCAGGGCATGGCGCGGGGATTGGCTCGCGATTTCGGCCCTCGCGGCATCACGATCAATATCGTGCAGCCCGGCCCGATCGATACGGACGCGAACCCAGAAGACGGACCGATGAAGGACCTGATGCACAGCTTCATGGCCATCAAGCGCCATGGACGTCCGGAGGAGGTGGCAGGGATGGTGGCCTGGCTGGCCGGTCCGGAGGCCGGCTTTGTCACCGGAGCGATGCACACGATCGATGGTGCGTTCGGAGCTTGACCTCGTCAATTGAGTCTGATGCCGGACGCCTCGACCACCTCCTTCCATTTGCGGTTTTCCGAAGCGATGAAGTCCCGCGCTTCCTTCGGACCGGCTGCGAACGGTTCGATATCCAGGTCCTTCAAGCGCTGTTTCATCTCTTCCGCTCGAACCGCGCCCACAGCCGCTCGGTAGAGCTGGTCGATCACGGCAGGAGGCGTCGCACGAGGCGCCACGAGGCCGAACCAGACCGGAATTTCCAGGTTCGCGATACCCGCTTCCGCGAGCGTTGGGACTTCCGGAAAAAGCGCGCTGCGCTTTCGCCCTGTCACGGCCAGGGGCCGCAATGCCCCCGATTGCACATGAGGCAACGCTGTCGTGGTGTTGTCGAACATCGCGCTGACTCGGCCACCCAGCAGATCCGAGTACGCGGGGGCGGTGCCGCGGTACGGCACATGCAGCCACTCCGTCCCTGTCCGCCGCTTGAAGATCTCTCCGGCGAGATGCAGCGGGCTGCCTGCGCCGGCTGATGCGTAGGTGTATGTGCCGGGCGCGGCTTTGAGCAATTCGACGAAGTCCGCCAAATTGCGTGCCGGGACTTTTGAGTTGACGACCAGTACGAGCGACGAAAGGCCGAGAATGGTAATCGGCTCGAAGTCTCGCATCGGCTGATACCGCAATGATGGATAGATGCTCGAGTTGATGGCCAGAGACGCGGTGTTGCCCAGCAGCAGGGTGTAGCCGTCCGGAGTTGCACCGGCGACCATCTGGGCGCCCACCGACCCGGCCGCACCGCCGGAACGATTGTCGACAACCAGGGTTCCGTGCAGCAGCGGTCCCATCGCCTGAGCGAGCGATCGTGCAATCAGGTCGTTGGCCCCTCCAGGCGGGAAGGGGACCACGATGGTGATAGGCTTGTCGGGATATTTCGCCGCCGCAGCCGCGCCGTGCAGGCCGGCCGCAAGCGGCGACGTTGCAAGGGCGAGGAAGTGACGTCTTCTCACGCCTTCACCTTTGCAGGCTCGATGCGCAGGAGGCGGGCAGCGTTCGACCAGCCGATTTTTTCCCGCGTGGCGTCGGACAGCTCGAGCGTCTCGAAGAAAGCTGCGCCTGCCCGGTTGGACTCATACGGCCAGTCCACCGAGAACATGATGTTGTCCTCACCCATGATGTCTACGGCGCAACGAAACGCAGGGGCCGAGAACGCACCACTTGTCGTGACGTAGAGATTCTCGCGGAAGCAGTCGCGAGGCGATCTCTTGAGCCCGCGCCTGGAAGCTACGTAGGGCGTGTGATCGACCATGCGATCGAATCCGAACGGCAGCCCCTCGCCGAGATGACCCAGAATGATCTTCAGTCGAGGAAAGGCGTCGAAAATGCCGGCAAAAAGCAGCCGAAGAAAGTGCATGCTGGCGTCCATCGCGAATCCCCATGCTGGTCGCGCCAGATCTTCGTAGCCGTTGAAGTAGCTTCCCATCAGGCCTGGATGCGGTGCACCCGGATGAATGTAAATCGGCACATCCTTGGACTGGGCCAGCTCGAACAGGGGCCAGAACCTCCTGTCGTCGAGAAAGAGGCCGCCGGTATGCCCGCTGATCAGCGCGCCCACAAAGCCGCGGCCCAGGTTTCGCTCGAACTCTGACTGGCTCGAACCCACATCCGAGGTCGGAAGCGCCGCGAAAGCACGGAACCGGTCAGGATGCTCGGCCACTGCGCGAGCCATGCGATCGTTCGCGTCGATTGCTATCTCCAAAGCGAGCGGACCAGAAAAAGCCTGCGTGCCTGGCGTCGTCAGCGACAAGACCTGCAACGAGATACCGCTGCGGTCCATTGCAGCAAGTCTGCTCTCGCCGACGTCAAGCAACTCCTTTTCGATGTCGTGACCGATGTGAGCACTTCGGTCCCGGTACCACTTCTGCCTTGTTTCGTCGTACGTGTTCGTCTTGTGCAAGGGCGTTGTGATGTGTTCTTCAAGAGCGATCAGCGGCATGGTGGTCTGCAATGAACTGGGGAAAGACCGATTACGCCCCGGCCCCATGCATGCGTAAAGTTCAAAAATTCGATATCGCTATTGATGAAATTCATGAATCGGGTCAAGCTTCGCCAGCTCGAGGTTTTTGTCGGCATCTTTCAACGAAAGAAGATCGCGGCTGCGGCTGCCAGCCTCGGTATGACGCAATCCGCCGCCAGCATTGCATTGCGCGAACTGGAACATTCGATCGGTGCCGCACTGTTCGATCGCACCACGCGCTCGATGCTGCCGACGAAGGCCGCACTGGACCTGTTGCCCATTGCCGAGCGAATGCTGCGTGATGCGAGGCTGGCCGTGGGCATGTTCCGCAGCGGATCCGACCCCGCTGCGCGGCTTGGCATCGCAGTCACCCCGACCATCGCCCAGACGTTGTTGCCCGGGCTGCTCCAAGAGTTCCTTCGGCACCATCCGGATGTGGAGGTCGACATCCTCGACGTTCCGCCGTCTCGCTTCGTGATGACGATGGTCTCGGGACAGGCCGACCTTGGACTTGGCTACGTTGGAGCCGAAGAGAAGGACCTGCGCCAGCACCGGCTGCTGAGCGACCAGCTTTGCCTCGTGTCACGCAGAGTTCCTGGAGCCGCTGCGGGTCCGTCACCGACCTGGAAATCCATCCAGAACCTTCCGCTGGTGCTGATCCAACCGGGCTATGGCATACGCGCGCTGATCGATGACACGGCCCGCGAAGCCGGCATCTCTCTGAAGATCTCGCATGAGGTCAGCCTGCTGACCACAGCGCTGGCGATGGCGCGCATCGGATTGGCGCACACCATCGCCCCTTCGCAGATTGCCGGCATGGGCATGTTTCCAGACCTGGACGCGCGCCGGATCGGCGCACCGATCGTCAGGCGGGACATGTCAGCGGTTTTTGCAGTGGACCGATCGCCCACACCTGTGGCACTCAAGTTCTTGAGCCACTGCCGCGAGACCTTGAAGCGCGCGCCACTCAATGACTAACGAGCCCTCGGCCGTCGATGCAGTTTCCAATGCCGCAATGTTCCGTGAGAGATGTGAGACGAGACATTCATCGAAAGCAATTGAGGATAAGACGGTTGCTTGTGGGGCTTCCAGGAATTGAGGAGGTGGTGGGTCGATTCCGCACCCAAGCCCAGGGAGCGGGGCCGGGGCTACGCTTCGCCTCGTCCACCGTCAAGCAGTTGCTTCCATTTCGGGATTGCGAAAGAGATGCAAGTCAGTCTCGGGCCATCTCTGCGCGCGCTGCGCGTTCAGGAGCGGGCCCTGAACTGGCTGGGCGACAAGCCGGTCGAATGACGGAAGGCCTTGGAAAAGTTGGCCAGAGACGAGAAGCCCGCCGAAAACGCGATCTCCTCGATCGAGCAGCTTTCGTCGCGCAGACGGCGCTTCGCCATCACGAGCCGCCGCTCGGCTACGAAGGCATGTGGCGCCCGCCCCGTTGCCGCACTGAAGCTGCGCGTGAAGTGGCCCACGCTCATGCAGGCAATGCCTGCGAGATCGAGCACGGTGATGTCCTGGTCGAGATTTCCGTCAATGAAGTCGACCACACGCGACAGACGCCGGCTGTCCAACGGCTTGGCCGTCCTGTCCGCTGGCGGCCGGATCAGCCCCAGCTCCGAATAGTTCTTCAAAAGGTGGGCGCTGAGCGCCACCGAGAGACTCTCGACGAACAGCCGCCCTACGCCCGTCTCGTTGGACAGTTCACCCACGATTTGGTCCGCGATCATGCTCACGAAGGGATCGTGGTCGATCGCCTGGTAACGCAGGCCGGCGCGCGCCGGATCGATGTCGAACTCACGCTGAACCATATCGGAGAACGGCCGCCCGGGCAGGAACAAATGCAAGCAATCGCCTATGGGCTCAGCCACATTGATGTACTCCTCCTCGACGCCTGCGGGGCAAAGCCAAATGGTGCCGCGATGGCCATGGGTGTGCTCGCGCCGGCCACCGCCCGCACGATCGACAAGTGACCGGCCGCTCAACTGGATGGCTACCTCGGTGTCGCGTGGCACCAGTCTCGGAAGCTCGCCTGCTGAATGACTCCAGCGCTCAGCCAGTATGTTCGACCAGCCCTGCGCGTTGGAGGTCTGGCGCATCGTGCTGTTGACGTACTTGTCCAACGAATGCGCGAACATGGTGCGAGGCCGGCTCAAGAGGTTGATTGCAGGTGGCAGGCGCAAGAAACGTGCCGAATCATCATTCGCACACCAGGAAAAGTAAAGGTCGCAATCGGATAAGGCACCACGGCCCCTTGCTCGCCAGACTTGCTGCGTAACGCCAATCGCATCAAAGCACCGGAGAGAAAGGACACGCTATGGCCCGACACGTTGTCGTGGGCGCTTGCCCCCACGATTGCCCCGATACCTGCTCGATCCTGACCACCGTCGAAGATGGCAAGGCTATCGCGGTGCGCGGCAATCCGGATCACCCTTTCACGCGAGGGCGCCTCTGTGTGAAGGTCAACAACTACCAGGACCGGACCTACAGCGAACAGCGATTGCTCTACCCAATGCGCCGCAGCGGGCCCAAGGGCAGCGGCAAGTTCGAGCGCATCTCGTGGGACGAGGCGCTATCCGAAATCGCCAGCCGCTGGAAGGCGCTCATCGCCACGGATGGCCCGCAGTCCATCCTGCCCTACAGCTACCTGGGAACCCAGGGCATCCTCAACGGCCTGAACGTGGGGGACCCCCTTTTCAACAAGCTGGGTGCCACGGTGTGCGAGCGCACCTTCTGCGACTCGGGCTCGTGCACCGCCTACATGATGACCATCGGCCACACGCCGGGCGCTGACCCCGAGAGCTTCGTGCACTCGAAGTACATCGTGCTGTGGGCCTGCAATACGCTGAGCACGAACTCGCATCACTGGCCGTTCATCGAGCAGGCGCGCAAGAACGGCGCCAAGCTGGTGGTGATCGATCCTGTGCGCACGCGCACCGCGCGGCTGGCGGATTGGCACATTCCCATCCGTCCGGGCACTGACGGCGCACTGGCCCTGGCGATGGCGCACATCCTCATCAAGGAAAACCTGATCGATCGCGACTACATCGAGCGGCACACGCTGGGTTTCGATGAACTCGCCGAGCGCGTGGAGACGTACACGCCGGAATTCGCCGCGGAGCAAACCGGCATTCCCGTGGAGGACATCCTCAAGCTGACCCGCGAATACGCCGCGACGCCCCCGGCGGTCGTGCGCATCGGCGTCGCGGTGGAGCGCCATGCAGGCGGCGGACAGACGGTGCGCGCCATCGCCTGCCTGCCCGCGCTGATCGGCGCCTGGAAGCATGTGGGCGGCGGCTTGCTGCAACTGCCGATCTGGGCCTTTCCGGTGAATTGGCCGGGGCTGATGCGCCCGGATCTCCAGCCCGAATCGATGCGGGTGATCAACTCCTGGCGCCTGGGCCCGGTGCTCACGGGCGACATGCCGCTCGACCCGCCGATCCGCTCGCTGTTTGTCTACAGCGCCAACCCCATGGCCATGGTCAGCGACCAGGAAAGGATAGAACGGGGTCTCGCGCGCGACGACCTCTTCACCGTGGTCAGCGAGCACTTCATGACCGATACCGCGCGCTACGCGGACATCCTGCTGCCGGCCACGACCCAGCTCGAGCAGAAGGACATCATGTTCTCCTGGGGCCATCTCTATCTCTCGTACAACAACCAGGCCATCGAGCCGCTGGGCGAGGCGGTGTCCAACACCGAGCTCTTCAGGCGCCTGGCCAGGGCGTTGGGCATCGACGACCCCTTCTTCTTCCGGTCAGACGACGAGATGATCGAGGCCTCCATGGACTGGAGCAACCCGGTTCTCGAGGGCATCACCCTGGAGGAGCTGAAGCGCAAGGGCTTCATGCGCCTGAACATGCCTGCATCCGACGACTGGGCGCCGCACCGTGAAGGCAACTTCCCGACGCCCTCGGGCAAGTGCGAATTCAAGTCGTCGATAGCAGCGGGCGGAAACTTCGTGGCGCCGCTTTTCAGGCAGGGCTTCGGCGGCCAGCAGTCGGGTGAGCCGGTGGACCCGCTGCCGCACTACATCGCGCCGAACGAAAGCCCGGCAACCGCGGCCGCCCTGGCGCAGCGCTATCCCCTGAGCCTGATCTCGCCCAAGAGCCACGCCTTCCTCAATTCCAACTACGGCAACCTGCTTGCCCAGCGCGCGCAGGCGGGCGAGGAACAGATGGTGGTGCTGCATCCAGACGACGCGAGTGCACGCGGCATCACCGCCGGAACGCCGATCCGGGTCTTCAATGATCGGGGCACCTTCGAGGCCAAGGCCACGGTCTCGGCGGACGTCTCGCCGGGGCTCGTGATGGCGCCCTCGGGTTACTGGCACCGCTCGAACCGCGCCGGCCCTACGGTGCACGCGCTCACGCCCCTGGCCTTCGCCGACCTGGGCAGCGCGCCGACCTTCTCCGACGCGCTGGTGCAGGTCGTCGCGCTCTGAGCAGGCGCCTCCTTCCCATCTTTTGTTCTTTCACGCAAATGGCCTACGTTGTCACCGACCTCTGCACCGGGTGCCGCTACACGGAATGCGTCACCGTCTGCCCTGTCACCTGCTTCCACATGGATGAGCGGATGACCTACATCGATCCGGAGAACTGCATCGACTGCGGCGGCTGTGCCACCGCATGTCCGGTGGGCGCCATCCAGGCCTCATTCCTTCTTCCTGCCGACAAGGCGCCGTGGATCGAGATCAACAGGCTTCGCTCGGCCGAGACGCCAGTGATCGCCGAACGCCTGCCGCCGTTGCCCACTGCTGAAGCGCGACGAACGGAGTTGGGGCTATGAGCGATGCCGGCACCTCACCTTTCAGGGTGGCCATCGTGGGCGCGGGACCCAGCGGCTTCTACGCCGCAGAGCGCCTGCTGGGCTCGGCGCTGCCGATGCGCGTGGACCTGCTGGAGCGCCTGCCCGTGCCCTACGGCCTCGTGCGCTATGGCGTGGCCCCGGACCACCCCAAGCTCAAGCAGGTGACCGCCGTGTTCGACCGCATCGCGGCGATGCCCGGCTTTCGGTTCGTGGGCGGCCTCGAACTCGGCCCGGACGTGTCGGTCGACGATCTGCTGGCGAGCTACCACGCGGTCATCCTGGCCACGGGCGCACCGCTCGGCCGGCACATGGGCATTCCGGGTGAAGACCTGCCTGGCAGTCACCTGGCCAGCGATTTCGTCGGTTGGTACAACGGACATCCGGACCAGAAGAACCGGCACTTCGACCTGTCCGGAGAGCGCGCAGTGATCGTCGGCCAGGGCAACGTCTCGCTCGACATCGCGCGCATCCTGCTCAAGAGCGTGGACGAACTGCGCCGCACCGACATCGCGGCGCACGCGCTCGACGCCCTGGCTCACAGCCGAGTTCGCGAAGTGCATATCGTCGGGCGCCGCGGACCTGCCGATATCCGCTTCTCGCCCAAGGAGCTGCATGAGATCGCCCAGCTTCCTTCATGCGAGGCGCTGGTGGACGCCGCCGACATCCGCACCGAAAGCTTTGCGCTGCCCGCCGGAACGGATGCGGAGAAGGCCGCGGCCATCGCGATGCTGAAACGCCTGGCATGCGTCGGCGCTGCCAGGGAACAACACAAGCGCTGCGTGTTCCGCTTTCACCTGGAGCCGCAAGGCATCGAAGGCGCCGCTTCGGTCGAGCGTATTCGTTTCGGCAGGCCGCGCGGCTGGCCGGCGGGGGCGGAATCCGTCGGCATCGAATGCGGACTGGTGTTCTCCAGCATCGGACGCAGGTCTTGCTCGCTCGAGGGCGTGCCCTACGACGATGGGCGGGGCACGCACGCCAATCTCCACGGCCGCGTCGTCGACGGCTGCAGGCTGGTGAGCGGTCTCTACGTATGCGGCTGGAGCAAGCGCGGGCCACAAGGCACCATCGGCACCAACCGCGCCTGCAGCCACGAGACCGCCGCGGCGGTGCTGGCCGACCTGCCTGCCCTGGCGCATCGGACGCTGGCGGCCGAACATCCCCTCCTTGGCATCATCGGGCCCACGCACCCTGCCGGGAAATACATCGACTTCCAGGACTGGGTACGCATCAACGCCGCCGAGGTAGCGCGCGGCGCCAGGATCGGCAAGCCCAGGGAGAAATTCGTGTCGCTCGAGCATCTTTACGCGGCGGCGCGCGAGGAGCTTCCATGCTGATGGAGCTGCGCCGGCCTGCGTTGGTGCCCTCCGTGGCGCCGCTGGCCGACAGTCTGGGGCGGCGGATCAGCTATCTGCGCCTGTCCGTGACCGACCGCTGCAACCTGCGCTGCGTCTACTGCATGTCGGAGGACATGCAATTTCATTCCAGCCCGGAGTTGCTCTCCATCGAGGAACTGGACCGGGTCGCGCGCCTGTTCATCGCGCGCGGCGTCAGAAAGCTGCGCATCACCGGCGGCGAACCCCTGGTGCGCAAGGGCGTCATCGAGCTGTTCCGTTCACTGTCCGGCTGCCTGAACGACGGCTCCCTGCACGAGCTGACACTGACGACCAACGGCCTGCGGCTGGCGCACTTCGCGCAGGACCTCGCGGCGGCGGGCGTCCGGCGGGTGAACGTTTCGCTCGACACCCTGGATCCGCAGCGCTTCGCGCAGATCACGCGCGGCGGCGCGCTGCAAAAGGTGCTGGACGGCATCGAGGCCGCGCAGGACGCGGGCATTGCCGTCAAGCTCAATGCGGTCGCGCTGCGCGGCGTCACCGACCTGGAGATCCATGAGTTGATCGAGTTTGCGCACGGTCGCGGCATGACCCTGACGCTGATCGAAACCATGCCCCTGGGCGAGACCGGCTGCGACCGCACGGAGCAGTTCCTGGGGCTGGATGCGCTTCGCCGCGAGATCGGCAGGCGCTGGACTCTGAGCGACGTGGCCGATCGCAGCGGCGGCCCCGCGCGCTACGCAAGGGTCGAGCAAACCGGCGGCCTCGTCGGCTTCATCACACCGCTCACCGCGCACTTCTGCGGCGACTGCAACCGCGTCCGTGTGACGGCTGACGGCACTCTCTATACCTGCCTCGGGCATGAGAACGGCGTCGATCTCGGAAAGCTGCTGCGCAACTCGATGAGCGAGGCGCGCCTGTATGAAGCCATCGGGCATGCCGTGGAGCAAAAGCCCAAGGGACACGACTTCTCGCTTCAAGGACGCGTCTTGCCGGTCAAGCTGATCCGCCATATGTCCGCGACTGGCGGGTAGGCATTGCCTCGTCGTTCCTGATCCCAAGGTTGCTGCATGCTCGGCATCCTGCGCAAGCTACTTCAGCCTTTCTGTGTCCAGCGCTTTGCGGACGGAAGGGCGTTCGCGCATGCGGACATACCAGGCTTCGAGGTTGCCAAGGCCGTCGAAATGGATGTCGGCCCTGTAGACGGATGCCAGCCACGGTGCCTGGCCCCATCCAGCGAGCGCGTACAGGTAGGCGTCGGCCACGGTGAACCTGTCTCCCATGAGGTAGTCGCGGCCAGCCAACTGTTCGTCAATCCAGCTGAAGCGTCTCTCCAGCTTCGGCTTGACGGCTTCCACGTATTTGCCGGCAAGCACCGGGTACAGGAGCGGAATGAAGCCCTTGTGGATTTCGGAAGTCAGGAAGCTCAGCCATTCTTGAAGGCGGTAGCGCTCGATGGTGCCGTTCATCGGTGCAAGGCCCGATTCGGGCTTCAAGTCGGCCAGGTATTGCACGATGGCAGGGCCTTCGCGCAGTGCCGTGCCGTCGTCGAGCTCCAGGAGTGGGACATAGCCGAACGGACTGATTTCGCGGAAGTCGCGGCCGTCCTCGGTCTTGTGAGTCTTGTAGTCCACTTTGACCAAGTTGGCTTCCAAGCCCAGTTCATTGAGGACGATATGGGGCGAAAGCGAGCAGGCCCCCGGTATGTAGTAAAGCTTCATGCAGGTTCATTCCAATGTGAGAGGCGTCGAAGCGCGCCGCCAGACCATGCTATGGCGCAGGGATAAAATTGGAAGAACGCAATAAAACTGCACGTAGGTTAAAAAAGTATACCGACGGCCCTTTTCTGGAAGACGTGCTATGAAAGCAAACGTGACGGGTTGTTCGGTGGAGGAAGCCATGCGCCTCCTGGGTGGCAGATGGCGGCTCCTTCTCGTGTCCTATCTCGTCGACGGGCCCAAGCGCTTCAGTGAGTTGCGGCGAGACGTCCCCGGTATTTCGCAGCGCTCTCTCACCCTTGACCTTCGCGCGCTCGAGGAGGCCGGCTTGGTCAAGCGCACCGTGCATCCCACCGCACCTGTGAGGGTCGAATATGCGCTGACTGCCGACGGTGAGCGCTTGAAGCCCGTCGTGAAGGTGATGATGGACTTCGGGCTTTGGCTGAAGCAAAAGGCGCAGGCTTGAGTTCATCGAAGCTCCGTTCGCCCTCTCCACTCCCGACAGCAGGATCTGTGACGAAGTGCGGCCCGGCGAGTGCGCCCCGTTGGCTCGAGGCATCGCGCTGATGTCATGGGAAGTGGCAGGCTGCTGCGGCCCGCAGCCACCTTCCCTCATGAACCTTCGGATGTGCCTTGAAAGCACCTTGATGCCTGTTGAAGTGGCCTGCGCTGTGGCGCGCACCTGACCTGCACCGAGGCGTCGCTGGGCAGTTGCTCGGAGCGCAGGGGTGCGCAACCGAAAGCACAGGCGCCCCTCAACCCTCGGATGCGCGCCGGCGCCCGGATGGAAATCCCCGGCTCCGGCAGCGCCATGCGATGAACCATCCGGCGAACGCCAGCGCGGTGAGCATCCAGGGAAACACGAAGCTGCCCACCGTCTCCAGCAGCACGCCGCCGAGGAGGCCGCTGCCCGCGAAAGACAGGTTGAAGACCGTGACCAGCATGGACTGGGCAACATCCGCGTCTTTGCCGGCCGCGTCGGCCAGGGCCGTCTGCAACAACGTCGGCGCTCCGCTGAAGCTCAGTCCCCAGAGCACAACGCCGGCCAACATTGCCGCAGCCGATGAGCCGCAGAGGCCGAACACGAGACCCGAGGCCGCAAACATGCAAAGGGAAAAAAGCAGCAGGGCGCGCGGGCATCGATCGATGAGCCATCCGACCACCCACAGGCCCGCCATGGTGCAAAGCCCGAAGATCAGCAGCACCGCATCGAGTCGGTCCGCCAGGCCGACGGAAGCGAGGAATGGCGCGATGTACGTGTAGAACAGGTAGTGCGCAAGAATCCAGAGCATCACGACGAGCAGCACGGGGCGCACGCCCGGGATGGCCGGGATCTGACGGAGGTTGGTGCGCTGTGTGGCAGCTCGACCCGGGAAATCGGGAACGGCGGTCAACACCCATCCCATCAGTACCAGCGCAATTCCCGCCATGCCGCCGAAGATCCAGCGCCAGCCGACCATGCGGCCGAGCCACGCGGCCAATGGCACGCCCAGCGACAACGCCAGCGGCACGCCGATCATCACCACCGCCAGCGCACGACCCTGCAACCGTGCCGGGACGAGCCGCCGCGCGTAGGTCGCCAGTTCGCTCCATGCCAAGCCGGTCGCCAGGCCGACGAAAAATCGCACCACGAGCGTCAATCCGAAGTGGGACGAAAACGCCGTGAAGGCGTTGCAGACGCAGAACGCGCCAAATGCGAACAGCAACACCTTGCGCCGCGGCCAACCCTGCGTGAGTGCCGTGAGCGGAATGGCCGCCAAACCGGCACCGAGCGCGCAGAGCGTGACGAATTGGCCCGCCCATCCCTCGGACACGGCCAGACCCTGAGCGATCTGGGGCAGCAGACCCGCCGGAACCGTCTCGTTGGCGGTCGCGAGAAAGCTGGTCAAGCTCAATGCGAGCAATGCAGCCCACGGGAGCCTGTCTGATTGCTCCGGGATCGGGTGATCGAGCGCGACCGCTTGCGCGTCGGAAGGTGAAGTCATGTGCGGCATTTCCTTTTGTCTTCGGGTCCCTCCAGGGGACGACAAAGGAGAGTCTGGCGACGTGCCTCATTCTTGAGAATTGATGGCAAACTTGAACCATCTTCAAACCTGCTCGAAAGATGGCGACGGATCATCTGGGTGATATGCGGCTCTTTGCCGAGGCAGCGTCCGCAGGCTCTCTCTCTGCGGCAGGACGCAAACTGGGCCTGTCGCCCGCGGCCGCCAGTGCCCGGCTGGCCAAGCTCGAAGCCACGTTGCAGGCGAAACTGTTCGAGCGCACTTCGCGTCATCTGCAACTCACGGACGAGGGACGCGTCTATCTCGCGCATTGCACGACAGCGCTGCAGATCATTGACGACGCGCAGGCCGAATTGCGAGCGGGCAGGGGGGCGGTCCAGGGAAAGCTGAGGATCTCCGCATCAACCGACTTCGGTCGCCAGCTCTTCGGCCGATGGCTCGATGCCTTCGTCGACGCGCATCCGGACGTCAGGGTCGCGCTGACACTGACCGACTCGCTCTCCAATCTCCATCAGGATGCGGTCGACATTGCGATCCGTTTCGGGCAGCCCGAGAACAGCGCCCTGATCGCACGGCGCTTGGCACCCAACTGCCGCGTGCTGTGCGCTTCGCCCGACTATCTGGCCCGCCATGGAACGCCGCGCACGCCGGAGGACCTGGGGCAGCACCGCTTCATCGTGCTGGTCACGGCCAGCGGACCGCTCAACCAGTTCCACTTCGCCAAAGGCGACCGTTCCTGGCAGTACACCGTGCCGATGGCCGACGCATGGGAAAGCAATGACGGTGCGCTGGTGCGCGCATGGGCGCTGGCAGGACGCGGCATCGCGCGCAAGACGATCTGGGATGCGGCCGAAGATCTGCGCGCAGGCAGGCTTCGAATCCTGCTGCCGGACTACGTGGCACACGAAGCGGGTGTCTATGCCCTGCGGCATGGCACGCGGTACATGACGCCGCGTGTTCGAGCGTTCCTCGACTTTCTGGTCGTGCAGTTCGCCCGCGAGGCAACCGCGCTGTCCGACGTATTTCCGTTCCAAGAGTAGGCCCGCAGCATCGCAGCCGAGGGCTCGTTCGTCTCAGCGCTCGGACGGGAGGCATTTTTCAGCGGCGCGGTCGGAATTGTCCTGGCGGCCCGGCACGCAGATCGCTGCCAGGTCTTTGAGCGTGACGTGTCTCTCTCTGGGGTGGCCGGCCACAAGGTCCTTGTGGTTTTCTTGGCGCACCAACCAAGTGCCGCGTCGGCGCTGCATGCAAATCCACGTCTCTACGTGTTCGAGCGGGGTGCGAAATGCGCCAGAACTGCGCGGGCAACACCCCGAAGAATGCTCTGATTATTCGATCATTCCCTTCTAAATATTGATCTGCAGTCGCGCATTCCAATCGATAACCTTCGTCGGAAGTTTTCCCTCAAGGCCACTCGATGAAGCACTCTCTTCGCACCCGTTGGAATCGCATCGCGGCATTGGCGGCAGCCACCGCATTCGGCCTGCTGGCCCTGCAGGTGCAGGCTCAGCAGTCATCCGCCAAGTCCCTGAAGCCCGTCACCATCGCCCTGGGCACCCAGGTGGTGAACGTCACCTACCCATGGCTCACCCTGCCCATCGCGCTGGGCTACTGGAAGGACGAGGGCTACGACGTCAAGATCGTCACGACCGGCGGATCGCTGCAAGGCATCCAGCAGATGGTGGCCGGCGGCGTGGACTTCGCGCAGGTGAACTCCACAGGCCTGATCCAGGCCAACGCCGAGAACAACGTGGCGGTGCGCGGCCTCATGGGCACGGGCGTCATCGACTGGGGCGTGGGCGTGCCTCAGGACAGCAGCATCAAGACGGCGGCCGACCTCAAGGGCAAGAAGATCGGCATCTTCAGCCTGGGCACCGGCGGCATGCCGCTGCTCAAGGGCTACCTGCGCGCCAACGGGGTCGATCCGGACAAGGACGTGCAGATCATCGCCACCGGTGCAGGCGCACCGGCGCTCGAAGCCCTCAAGTCGGACCGCGTGCAGGCGTTGATGTTCTGGGGCTCGGCACTCACCGGCTTCCAGAACACGGGCACCAGGATGCGCGTGATCTTCGACCCCAGCTGGCGCGCGCTGCCGGACTTCACCTTCGCGACCATGCAGAAGACCATCGACGCCGACCCCGCAATGGTCGAGGCGATTTCGCGTGGGGCGGCCAAGGCCACGCTCTTTGCGCAGACCAATCCCGAATGCGCACGCAAGATCCATTGGAAGAACTTCCCCAGCACCAAGCCCACAGGGGCGGACGAGGCCACCCTGGCCAAGTGGGATCTGGCCCTGCTGCAGACGCAGCTGGACACCATGTCCGCCGCGCAGACGATGAACGGCGGCAAGCTGATCGGCTCGATGAGCCCGGCCGCCTACGGCCGCATGCAGGACCTGATGCTCAAGGACGGCCTGATCAAGCGCACGCTGCCGCCCGAATCCATGCTCTACCTCAAGCCGGGCTTCGTGGAAGCCATCAACCGCTTCGACCGCAACGCGGTCATCGATGCGGCCCGGTCCTGCAGCGTGGGCCTGTGAGCCGGCGACCGCGATGACACCGGAGCAATTCGTGGCCGGCCTGGCGAAGGCCGAGTTGCACATGCACGTGGAGGGCTCCATCGAGCCCGACCTGTTCCTTCGCCTGGCCCGCCGCAATGGCGTGGCGATACGCTGGAGCACCGAGGAAGAGCTGCGAGCGGCCTACCGTTTCAGCGACCTGCAGGACTTCCTGGACCTCTACTACGACGGCTGCCGCGTGCTGGTGCAGGCGCGGGACTTCCATGACGTGACGCGGGCTTACATGCGCCGCGCGCATGCCGACAGCGTGCTGCATTGCGAGCTGTTCCTCGGCCCGCAGGGGCACACCTCGCGCGGTGTTCCGATCGCCGCCGTGATGGATGGCGTTCTGGGCGCCATGGAGGAGGCCCGCGCGCAGGACGGCATCACCGGCGGCCTCATCGCGGTGGCGCAGCGCCACCGCAGCGAGGAGGAGGCGCTGGCCATGCTCGACGAACTGGCGCCCTGGCACGAACGCCTGCTGGGCTTCGGGCTGGGCGGCGCCGAGGTGGGCAACCCGCCGGCCAAGTTCGCGCGCTTCTTCGAGCGCTGCCGCACACTGGGCTTCAAGGTGGTGGCGCATGCCGGCGAGGAAGGCCCGGCCGCCTACGTGCGCGAATCGGTGGAACTGCTGCAGGTGCAGCGCGTGGACCATGGCAATGCCTGCGTGGACGATGCCGCGCTGGTCAGCGAGCTGGCACGGCGCCGCATGCCGCTGACCATGTGCCCGCTCTCGAATCTCAAGCTGCAGGTGATCGACTCGGTGGCTGAGCACCCGCTCAAGCGGCTGCTCGATGCGGGCCTGTGCGTCACGGTCAACTCCGACGATCCCTCCTACTTCGGCGGCTACGTCAACGACAACTACCTGGCCTGCCAGCAGGCCTTCGGCCTGAGCCTGCAGGACCTGGCCCAGCTCGCGCGCAACAGCTTCGAGGCCGCCTTCATCCCGCAAGAGCAGCGCCTGGCCGCGTTCGCACAGGTGGACGACTGGCTCGCGCGCGCCGTCGGGCCTGAGCTGGAAGCCAAGGAATAGCAACGCCATGTATCTGCAAGCAGGACACCCCATGAGCGCTGCCGCAACAGCCCAGGCCGCACCAGAGGTCGCGACGGCGTTCCGTTTCGACCGGCTGCGCAAGACATTCCGCTCCAAGGATGGCGGCGACGTGGTCGCGCTGCAGGACGTGGACTTCCGCGTGCGTCGCGGCGAGTTCGTCACCGTCGTGGGCCCCAGCGGCTGTGGCAAGAGCACCCTGCTTCGCATCCTCGCGGGGCTGGAGCGCGCGAGCAGCGGCAACGTCGAGCTGGGCGGGCGCGAGCACACCGGCCCCAGCCGTGACGTCGGGGTGGTGTTCCAGGCGCCCGTGCTGCTGCCCTGGCGCAACATCGTCGACAACGTGCTCGTGCCCGCGCAGATCCAGGGCCGGGACGCGAAGACGTCGCGCGAGCGCGCTCTCCACTACCTGAACCTGGTGGGCCTGTCCGGCTTCGAGACCAAGTACCCCAACGAGCTCTCCGGCGGCATGCAGCAGCGCGTGGGAATCGCCCGCGCGCTGGTCAACGATCCGATGCTGCTGCTGATGGACGAGCCCTTCGGCGCGCTGGACGCCATGACGCGCGAGACCATGAACGTGGAGCTTCTCAAGCTGCGCGAGCGCACGGGCGCCACGATCATGCTCGTCACGCACAGCATTCCCGAGGCGGTGTTCCTGGGCGACCGCGTCATCGTCATGTCGCCAAGGCCCGGTCGCGTCACGCAGGTGATCGAGGTCGACCTGCCATCGCGCACGCTGGATGTCATCAACACCGAGCGCTTCGGCGCCTACGTGTCGGGCATCCGCGCCAACCTGAACGCCAGTGGAGGGCTCGACTGATGAGCAGCAACGCCAACACCCCCGCGAACCTGCCGGGCCGCCTTACGCCATCCAGGCGGCGCACGCTCATCGCGTTGTTCTTCATCGCGGTGATCGGCTTCTGGCATGTGATCGTGTCTGCCTTCGGCGTGTCGCATCTGATCTTCCCCGGGCCCGCGGGCGTGCTCGGCGCGATGCGCGACGTGCTCGCTTCGGGCGAGCTGTGGCCGCACCTGGGCGTCACCCTCTACGAGATACTGGCTGGCTTCGCGGCCGGGGCGCTGGCCGGCTTTGTGCTGGGCGCGCTGATCGGCCAGAGCGCTGTGCTGGAGGCCGTGCTTTACCCGTACGTGGTGGCCTTCCAGACTGTGCCGAAGGTGGCCGTGGCGCCCCTGTTCGTGCTGTGGTTCGGCTTCGGCACCACCTCCAAGGTGGTGATCACCGCGACCATCGTCTTCTTCCCGGTGCTGGCCAACACCATCGTGGGGCTGCGCTCGGCGCCGCGCGACCAGGTCGACCTGATGCGTGCCTTCACTGCCTCGGGCTGGCACGTGTTCCGCATGGTCCGGCTGCCGCACGCCCTTCCCTACGTATTCGCGGGGCTGGACATCGGCATCGTGCTCGCTGTCATCGGCGCCATCGTGGGCGAGTTCGTCGGCGCGCAGGCGGGGCTGGGCTACCTGATCCTGCAGCGCAACTTCTCGATGGATGCGGCGGGCATGTTCGCCATCCTCATCGTCCTGTCCCTGATCGGGATCGTGCTGCACGCGGTGGTCAAGACCATCGCGCGGCGCGCCATCTTCTGGGCCGACGCGTTCACCGACCTGTCGCGCGGCTCTTGAACACCTTCATGCCAACCAAGGAGCCAAACCCATGAACACCCAAGAACACCAAGTCGACGCGCCGCGCCGCGCCTCCGCCGAGGAAATGCCCATCCTCGACCTGGGCGACTGGCTGGCCGGCGGCTCCATCGAGCCGCTGGTGGCGCAGTTCAAGGCGGCCTGCACCAACACCGGCTTCTTCTACGTGAAGAACCACGGCGTGCCACAGGCCACCATCGACAAGGCCTTCGAGGCGACGCGCCGCTACATGTCG
Source organism: Variovorax sp. 22077 (assembly GCF_052044195.1). Classification (NCBI taxonomy): domain Bacteria; kingdom Pseudomonadati; phylum Pseudomonadota; class Betaproteobacteria; order Burkholderiales; family Comamonadaceae; genus Variovorax; species Variovorax sp. 22077. The sequence continues at coordinate 2,060 of NZ_JBQEQC010000043.1, read as the reverse complement.
CTGCCCATGGAGGAGCGGCTGCGCGACAGGATCGACGAGCGCTTCCGTCGCGGCTTCATGCCCATCGGCGTGACGCAGCACCCCGGCCACAAGCCGGACCTGAAGGAAAGCTACGAACTGGGCCTGGACCTGCCCCTGAGCGACCCCGACGTGGCCAGCGGCCGCCCCCTGCACGGCCCCAATCGCTGGCCGCAGGACAAGCCGTGGCTGGAATCGGCTGCCATGGATTATTTCAATGCCACCATCGCACTGGGCCGCAACCTGCTGCGCGTGTTCGCCGTGGCGGTCGGAAAGGACGAAGGCTTCTTCCTGCAGTACGCGCAAAAGCCGATGGTGCAGGCGCGCCTGTTTCACTACCCGCCGCAGGAATCCTTCACCAACCTCGAGCTGGGCGCGGCGGCGCATACCGACTACGGAATGATCACGCTCCTGGCGCAGGACCCGATCGGTGGGCTGGAGCTGTGCACGCGCAGCGGCGAATGGGTGGCCGCGCCGTTCATCGAGGGCACCCTGGTCATCAACCTGGGCGACCTCGTCAAGGTCTGGACCAACGGCGTGTATGTGTCCAACCCGCACCGCGTGGCCAATCGCACAGGGCGCGAGCGCTATTCGATCCCGACCTTCTTCAACCTGGACTACGACACGCCCGTGGCCTGCCTGCCGGAATTCGCGCCCGAGGCTGGCGAGCCGCTGCATGCGCCGATCAAGTCCGGCGAATACCTCGTCAAGCGTTTCGCGGCGGTTCAGAAGTACAAGACGCCCGCCGAGCTGGCTGCGGCCGCCGTCTGACGACTCCCCGGCTCAGGTCGCGGCCGCGCGCGGCGGCCCGGCCTTGGCACGCCGCTCGATGTCTTCCAGCGTGGCCGTCAACTCGCCCAGGAAGGCCTCGACCGCCAGCGGCAGGTTGCGGCCCTTGTGCACGCTCAGCGCGAAGCGCTGCGGACGGGCGCGCGGGTCCTTCAGCGGCACGTAGGAACCGGCCCTCGGGTTGCCGAAGGGGTCGTCCAGCGGCCGGGTGGTGAAGGTCAGGCACATGCCTGCGGCCGCCACGTTGCGCATGAGCTCGTAGGAGTTGGTCTCCAGCGCCACGCGCGGCCGGATCTTGGCCTTGGCCAGCATCTCGTCGTACTGCTGCTTGGCCCACAGGGACGTGTCGAGCGTGGACATGCTGTATTCGGCGCAGTCGCTCAGCCGCAGCGTCTCGTAGTGCTCCAGCGGATGCCCCTTGGGCACGAGCACGAACAGCGGCAGCAAACGCGAATAGAGGATCGACAGGTCCTGCATCGCGACGTCGCCGAAGGTGAAGCAGGCATCCAGTTCATCCTCCAGCACCAGCTTGGCCAGCGTGGGGCTTCCGGCCACATGCACATTGAACGAGATGCCGGGATAGCGGCTGGCGAACTTCGACAGGAACCTGGGCATCAGGTCGCGCACCAGCGACTCGGGCATGCCGAAGTTGATGGCCCCGCGCTTGAGGCCCTGGAGCGATTCGATCTCCGAATGCAGCCGCCGCGTCTCATTGCCGACGTTCTTGTAGTAGCGCATGAGCGCTTCGCCTGCGGCGGTCAGCTTGACCTTGCCGCGTCCCTGGCGCCGCTCCAGGACCGGCGCGCCGAGCGCATCCTCCAGCATCGCGAGCTGTCGGCTGATGGCCGAGGAGGCCACGAAGAGGGTCTCCGACGCCGCACGAAGCGAGCCGGTGCGCACGACCTCGGCGAAGTAGCGAAGCGATGTGGTCGAAACGGCATTCAAGGGGCGGCTCCGCAACGTGACAGGGACACAGGATTCAGCCGCGATGATGCCCGAGATGGAATGCCGTACGGGACCTGCGAATGTCTGTGCACCCGGCTGGAGGCGGGCGGACGTGGCCGAACGCACCGCTCAGGCATCTGCCATGCCGTGCTGGGTTTCGACCGATTTCGGAAGCGGCCGGAACGCGCAAATCTCCTACTTTCTCGACGCCCGGCAGCGCGCAGTCTCGGCGCATCCTTTTTATCGAGGCATGGCAGATCATGGCAACCAGCAGCATCCTCGGCGGCGAGCGCGCGCCGATCACACCC
>NZ_JBQEQC010000042.1:0-22385 GCF_052044195.1 Variovorax sp. 22077 | reverse complement strand
GAAGGCGGCCGCACCGTGGGCTCGGGCGTCGTGGCGAAGATCCTCGACCTGTAATCAAGACGGGAGCAAAGGAATCACCATGGCTACCAAGCAAAAGATCCGCATCCGCCTGAAGGCATTCGACTACAAGCTGATCGACCAGTCGGCCGCTGAAATCGTGGACACCGCCAAGCGCACCGGCGCGATCGTCAAGGGCCCCGTGCCCCTGCCGACCCGCATGAAGCGCTTCGACATCCTGCGTTCGCCGCACGTCAACAAGACGTCGCGCGACCAGCTGGAAATCCGCACGCACCAGCGCCTGATGGACATCGTCGACCCGACCGACAAGACCGTGGACGCGCTGATGAAGCTCGACCTGCCGGCCGGCGTGGACGTCGAGATCAAGCTGCAGTAATCCATTCGGCTTCGAGCCGATCCTGCTGAAAACCCGCCTGTAGAAATGCAGGCGGGTTTTGTGCTTTATGTCACGCGGATGTGGCATCCTCCGTTGCCGGCGCTGGCCAATCTTTCGGAGCGCCGGGTAGCTGAAAAGAGGGCAGCACAACCATGAGAGAACGCATCTCCTTTGCATCGGGCTTGATGGCATGCATTGCGGCAGCGCTGCTGACCGCTTGCGGCGGCGGTGGAGGAGGGGGTGGCGGAGGCGGCATCCCGTTGTTGCCCTTGGTTCCTGCCGCACCGGTCTCCCTGAGCGGCACGGCCACCTACGAATCGGTGCCCAACCCCGGCGGCCGCCTCGTGTATGCAGAGACCACGGCCAAGCCGGTCCGCGGGGCCTTCGTCGAGGTGCTCGACGCAGCCAGCGGGTCTCAACTCGCAACCACCACTACTGACGACAACGGAGCCTATTCGGCAAGCGTGCCGGCCAACACGAACGTCATCGTCCGCGTGCGCGCCCAGCTGACCCGCACAGGTGCGCTTCCGAGCTGGGACGTCACCGTGCGCGACAACACGCAGTCGAGCGCGATCTATTCCATGCAGTCGTCGGTGTTCTCCACCGGTAGCGTCGCGCTCACCCGCGACCTGCGCGCCGCCAGCGGCTGGGGTGGCTCGAGCTACACCAGCCAGCGCGTGTCCGGGCCGTTCGCCATCATGGACACGGTCTACACCGCGATGCAGAAGGTGCTGACTGCCGCTCCGGCGACCGCGTTTCCGTCGCTGAAGGTGTTCTGGAGCGTCAACAACACGAATGCCAGCGGCAGCATCGCGCTGGGGCAGATCGGTACCACTTTCTTCGTCGGCAGGAGTTCAGGGGCCGAGATCTACGTGCTCGGCAAGGAGGACGTGGATACCGACGAGTTCGACGCGCCGGTGATCGCCCACGAATGGGGCCACTACTACCAGGCTTCCTTCAGCCGCGACGATTCGACGGGCGGTGCGCACTCCACGAGCGAGCGCGTCGATCGCCGGCTGGCTTTCTCCGAAGGATGGGGCAATGGCTGGTCGGGCATCGCGCTCGGACGCAGCAACTATGTCGATTCGGACGGGCCCGGCCAGGCACAGGGCAGCAATCTCGATCTCACACGAGGTCCCTCGGCCAATCCGGGCTGGTACCGTGAATCCTCGATCCAGTCGATCTTCTGGAACCTCAACCAGCAGGTCGGCTTCAAGCCGATCCATGACACGATGACGAGCGCGCTGTTCAAGGGCGGCGCGCCGGTCACCTCGATCCATCCTTTCACAGCGGCGTTCAACGTGGCTGCGTCGGGCAACGCTTCGGCATTGGCAAGCCTGCTCACGGGCCAGAACATCAGTGCGGCTTCCAACGATGCCTACGGCGCCCAGGAAACCAACAACGGCGGATCGCCCACCGTGAGCTATGTGCTGCCGATGTACATCCAGGCCACCATTGGCGCGAACACCACGGCCTGTGTGACGAACACCGAAGATCCGCGCGGCAACGGGAACAAGCTCGGAAGCTTCTCCTACCTGCGCTTCACCGCGCCGACCAGTCGCGGCTACCAGTTCTCGATCACCCCGCCGGCCGGCGCCAGCCCCAACTTCGTCATCTACAGGGGCGGCGTGGTGAGCCGGAACACCAATTCCGTCAGCCTCTCGGCCGGCGACTATGTTCTGGTCGTCAATGATGTCAACAACTCCGGCGCAAACACCTGCTTCGGCGTGCTGATCCAATAAGTAGCAGCGAGGAAGTCCACCCATGAACCTCCGTTCCCGTTCGACCATCGCCGCCGTCACCGCCTTTCTGGCGCTCGCCGCCGCGTCCGCCTGCGCGGATGGCGTGCCGGCGCAGCGCGCTGCCAAGCAGGCTTCCGCTTCCTCTCGCAATGCCGCACCGATGACGGCAGCCGCACGCAAGCCCAACGATTCCGGCGTGGCGATCCAGTACAGGGTCGAGGGTGCACCGAGGGTTGGGCAGCCGGTCTCCGTCGTTCTCCAGTTCGACGGCGTGAGCGATCCGGCCGGCGCCACCGTGCGCCTGACGACCGACGCCGGCCTCTCCCTGTCCACGAGCAGCAGCCTGACCCTTACAGCCGGCCAGAGCACGACCGTCACCGCGAAGGTCACCGTTGGCCGCGAAGGCCTTGCCTACCTGAACGTCTTCGTCATGCAAGGCGGCGCCACGAGCATCGTCGCCATCCCCATCCAGGCAGGCGCCAGCACCCCTGCCATGAAGGCGGCGGGCGAGGTGAACTCGTCGGCCGAGGGCGAGAAGATCATTTCGATGCCGGCCAAAGAGCCGAAATAGGCCGAAAACGCCCCAAAAACGGGCCTCCGAGGCCTGAAATCCGGCGCTTGCATCGAGCCCGCGCCGCGGGCTATAATCGCTGGCTCTGCCCTTGTTGCGTCCGCATGGGTGCTATGCGGGCAGAGATTTATCAACCTTCTTCCGCAGCCTGGGAAACCCGGCAAACGCTGTCGCCAATTGAAGTGGCAGCGGCGAAGGAAGCTTCCATTTTGGAGAAAACAAATGAGTCTGAGCAACTCCCTCGGGTTGCTGGGCCGCAAGGTGGGGATGATGCGTCTCTTCACCGATGACGGGGACGCAGTTCCCGTCACGGTGGTGGATGTGTCCAACAACCGCGTGACCCAGATCAAGTCCCAAGAGACCGATGGCTACGTCGCCCTGCAGGTGACGTTCGGTTCGCGCAAGGCATCGCGCGTGAACAAGCCCGAAGCCGGCCACCTCGCCAAGGCGGGTGTCGAAGCTGGCGAGATCATCCAGGAATTCCGCGTTACCGCCGATACCGCAGGTCAGCACAAGGCTGGCGGCGTGATCCCGGTGGCGAGCGTCTTCTCCGTAGGCCAGAAGGTGGACGTGCAGGGCACTTCCATCGGCAAGGGCTACGCTGGCACGATCAAGCGTCACAACATGAGCTCGCAGCGCGCGTCGCACGGTAACAGCCGTTCGCACAACGTGCCCGGCTCGATCGGTATGGCGCAAGACCCCGGTCGCGTGTTCCCCGGCAAGCGCATGACGGGCCACCTCGGCGACGTCACCCGCACCACGCAAAACCTCGACGTCTTCCGCATCGACGAAGCACGTCAACTGCTGCTCATCAAGGGCGCGATTCCGGGTGCCAAGGGTGGCTTCGTCACCGTGCGTCCCGCCATCAAGGCCAAGCCGCAGGCAGCCCAAGGAGCGAAGTAATGGAACTCGAACTCCTGAACGAACAAGGCCAGGCCGCGTCGAAGTACGACGCTCCCGAGACCGTGTTCGGCCGTGACTACAACGAGGACCTGGTCCACCAGATCGTCGTTGCGTTCCAGGCCAACGCACGCCAAGGCACTCGCGCCCAGAAGGACCGCGAACAGGTCAAGCACTCGACCAAGAAGCCTTTCAAGCAAAAGGGAACGGGCCGCGCCCGTGCCGGTATGACTTCCTCGCCGCTGTGGCGTGGGGGCGGCCGGATCTTCCCGAACATGCCTGACGAAAACTTCTCGCAGAAGATCAACAAGAAGATGTACCGCGCCGGCATGGCGTCCATCTTCTCGCAGCTCGCCCGCGAAGGCCGTCTGGCCGTGGTCGATTCGATCAAGGTCGACTCGCCCAAGACGAAGCCGCTGGCAGCCCGTTTCAAGGCGATGAATCTCGAGTCCGTGCTCGTGATCGCCGAAGAAGTCGACGAAAACCTGTACCTCGCCTCGCGCAATCTGGTCAACGTTCTCGTGGTCGAACCCCGTTACGCCGATCCGGTGTCTCTGGTTCACTACAAGAAGGTGCTGGTCACCAAGGGTGCCGTCGACAAGCTCAAGGAGATGTTCGCATGAGCCGCGTGAACCCCACCCCTGCACAACGCCAGTTCGACGAAGGCCGTCTCATGAACGTGCTGGTCGCCCCGGTCGTGTCCGAAAAGGCCACGATGGTCGGCGAGAAGTCGAACGCTGTCACTTTCAAGGTGTTGCAAGACGCCACCAAGCCCGAGATCAAGGCCGCCGTCGAACTGATGTTCAAGGTCGAAGTCAAGGGCGTGTCGGTGCTCAACACCAAGGGCAAGACCAAGCGCTTCGGCAAGTCCGTCGGCCGCCGCGACAACGTTCGCAAGGCCTATGTGACCCTGAAGGCCGGTCAAGAGCTCAACCTCGTCGGGGAAGGCGCTTAATCATGGCCGTCATCAAGATGAAACCCACTTCGCCGGGCCAACGCGGCGCGGTGAAGATCTCGCGTGACCACCTGCACAAGGGTGCTCCTCACGCAGCCCTGCTGGAACCCCAGTTCCAGAAGGCCGGCCGCAACAACAACGGCCACATCACGATCCGTCATCGTGGCGGCGGTGCCAAGCACCACTACCGCGTCGTCGACTTCGTGCGCAACAAGGACGGCATCCCGGCCAAGGTCGAACGCATCGAATACGACCCGAACCGTACCGCCCACATCGCTCTGGTCTGCTACGCCGACGGCGAGCGCCGCTACATCATCGCCCCGCGCGGTCTGGAAGCCGGTGCAACGCTGCTGTCGGGCGCCGAAGCCCCGATCCGCGCCGGCAACACCCTGCCGATCCGCAACATCCCGGTGGGTTCGACGATCCACTGCATCGAACTGCAGCCCGGCAAGGGCGCGCAGATCGCCCGCTCGGCCGGTACCTCGGCCACGCTGCTGGCCCGTGAAGGCGTCTACGCCCAGGTCCGCATGCGCTCGGGCGAAGTCCGCCGCATCCACATCGAATGCCGCGCGACCATCGGTGAAGTGGCCAACGAAGAGCACAGCCTGCGCCAGCTCGGCAAGGCCGGTGTGAAGCGTCACATGGGTATCCGCCCGACCGTCCGCGGCGTGGTGATGAACCCGATCGACCACCCGCACGGTGGTGGTGAAGGCCGTACCGGCGAAGGCCGTCATCCGGTCGACCCGTGGGGCAATCTGACCAAGGGTTATCGGACCCGCAACAACAAGCGCACGCAGGTCTTCATCGTGTCGCGTCGCAAGAAGTAAGGGATAGCCAATGACTCGCTCTCTCAAGAAGGGTCCGTTCGTCGACCACCACCTCGTGGCCAAGGCCGACAAGGCCGTGACGACCAAGGACAAGAAGCCGATCAAGACCTGGTCGCGCCGCTCGATGGTTCTGCCCGAGTTCATCGGCCTGACCATCGCTGTGCACAACGGCAAGCAACACGTGCCTGTGTACATCACCGACCAGATGGTCGGCCACAAGCTCGGCGAATTTGCGCTCACGCGCACGTTCAAGGGGCACCCCGCGGACAAGAAAGTCCAGAAGAAGTAAGGAACGACCATGTCTGAAACACGTGCAGTCCTCCGCGGTGTCCGCCTGTCGGTCGACAAGGGCCGTCTGGTCGCTGACCTCATCCGCGGCAAGAAGGTCGATCAAGCGCTCAACATCCTGCAGTTCACGCAGAAGAAGGCCGCTGTGATCGTGAAGAAGGTGCTCGAGTCGGCCATCGCCAACGCCGAGCACAACGACGGTGCCGACATCGACGAACTGAAGGTCAAGACCATCTACGTCGAGCAAGGCGCCACGCTCAAGCGCTTCACGGCGCGCGCCAAGGGTCGCGGCAATCGCATCAGCAAGCCCACGTGCCATGTGTACGTGACGGTTGGCAACTAAGCCTGGAAGAAATATGGGACAGAAAATCCACCCAACCGGCTTCCGCCTGGCGGTTACCCGTAATTGGTCCAGCCGCTGGTACGCAAGCGACCGCGATTTCGCGGGCATGCTGGCCGAAGACATCAAGGTTCGCGAGTACCTGAAGAAGAAGCTGAAGAACGCTTCGGTCTCGCGCGTCATGATCGAGCGTCCCGCCAAGAACGCACGCATCACGATCTTCTCGGCTCGTCCGGGCGTCGTGATCGGCAAAAAGGGCGAAGACATCGAGAACCTCAAGCGCGAACTGGGCAAGCAGCTCGGCGTGCCCGTTGCGGTCAACATCGAGGAAGTGCGCAAGCCCGAAATCGATGCGCAGCTGATTGCCGACAGCATCACGCAGCAGCTCGAGAAGCGGATCATGTTCCGCCGCGCCATGAAGCGCGCCATGCAGAACGCCATGCGTCTGGGTGCCCTGGGCATCAAGATCATGTCGGCTGGCCGCCTGAACGGCATCGAAATCGCTCGTACCGAGTGGTATCGCGAAGGCCGCGTGCCGCTGCACACCCTGCGCGCCGACATCGACTACGGCACCTCCGAAGCCAAGACGACCTACGGCGTCATCGGCGTGAAGGTCTGGGTCTACAAGGGCGACACGCTGGGTCGCAACGACCTGCCCGCCGTCGAGACGCCGCGTCCTGAAGAGGAACGTCGCCCGCGTGGTCCCCGCCGCGATGGCCGCCCCGGTGGCGACCGTCCGGGCAGCGACCGCCGTGGCCCCGGCCCGCGCGCCGGTGCCCGCGGCCCGATCGGTGGCAACACCGCTCCGGCCGATGGCAGCGACAAGCCCGCAGAAGCAACCGGCGGTGCCGGTGCAGACTCGAAACCCGCCGTTAAGCGCGTCCGCAAAGCCGCGCCCGCTGCAGCAGCGGACGGTGCCAAGACCGAGTAATCGGTCGCTCCCGGGCGCGCAAGCGCCTGGGGCCCTCACGGAGTAACAAAACATGCTGCAACCTGCACGCAGAAAGTTCCGCAAGGAACAAAAGGGCCGCAACACCGGCATCGCAACCACGGGTAACTCGGTTGCGTTCGGTGACTTCGGTCTCAAATGCACCGACCGCGGCCGCCTGACGGCGCGCCAGATCGAAGCCGCTCGTCGCGCGATTTCGCGTCACGTGAAGCGCGGTGGCCGTATCTGGATCCGCGTGTTCCCCGACAAGCCGATCTCGACCAAGCCCGCCGAAGTGCGGATGGGTAACGGTAAGGGCAACCCCGAGTACTACGTCGCCGAAATCCAGCCCGGCAAGATCGTGTTCGAGATCGTCGGTGTTCCCGAACAGCTCGCCCGCGAAGCGTTCCGCCTGGCCGCCGCCAAGCTGCCGCTGCGCACGACGTTCGTCGCTCGCCAGCTCGGCGCCTGAGAGGAGAACATCCATGGCAACACGTAAGAAGAACACCGCGGCTGCCGCCAAGGTGACGAAGGCCGCAACCCTGCGCACGAAGGACGTCGCAGGCCTGCAAGCCGAAATCAAGGATCTGCAGAAGGCCCACTTCGGCCTGCGCATGCAGAAGGCCACGCAACAGCTGTCGAACACCTCGACGCTGCGCGTGACCCGCCGCGACATCGCGCGCGCCAAGACCATTCTTGCTCAGAAGCAGCAAGAAGCCCAAGCCGCCAAGTAAGGAGTGAACATGACGGAAGCTAAAAAATCCCTCAAGCGCACCTTGATCGGCAAGGTGGTCAGCGACAAGCGTGCCAAGACCGTGACCGTGCTGGTCGAGCGTCGTGTGAAGCACGAGCTCTACGGCAAGATCGTGGCCAAGACGAGCAAGTACCACGCGCACGACGAAAAGGGCGAGTACAAGCTGGGCGACACCATCGAGATCACGGAAAGCCGTCCGATCTCGAAGACCAAGAACTGGGTCGTGACCCGTCTGGTCGAGAAGGCCGTCCTGGTCTGATCATCCCCGGCTCGACAAAGCAGCCATCCCGGAAACGGCCCACAATGTGGGCCGTTTTCTTTTTCCAGGAGCACTTTCAATGATCAAAGTCGGCGACACCCTTCCCTCGGCCACCCTGCAGGAATACTCCGAAGTCGAGGGCGAAGGCTGCAGCATCGGCCCGAACCCCGTGGACGTGACCAAGGCAGCGGCAGGCAAGACCATCGCGCTGTTTGCGCTGCCCGGCGCCTTCACCCCCACCTGCTCGGCCAAGCATGTGCCGGGCTACGTGCAGCACTTCGATGACTTCAAGGCCGCCGGCGTGGACGAGATCTGGTGCGTGAGCGTGAACGACGCCTTCGTGATGGGCGCCTGGGCGCGCGACCAGAAGACCGGCACCAAGGTGCGCATGCTGGCCGACGGCAGCGCCGATTTCGCCAAGGCCACCGGCCTGACGCTCGACCTGACCGCTCGCGGCATGGGCCTGCGCAGCAACCGCTACTCGATGCTCGTGAAGGACGGCAAGGTCGCGACGCTCAACGTCGAGGCACCGGGCAAGTTCGAAGTGAGCGACGCCGACACGCTGCTGGCCCAGGCCCGCGGCTGAGTCGGTATTCTTCGGGAGGGCCGCAGGGTTCAGCCACCCGATCCGGCCCGGTCCTCACATGGGGCGGTGAGGCTATGCCGAGTGCGTGCGTCGCCAGGGCCGGGCTAGAGCTCCACTTTCAGATAGTGAGCCCCGGCGACGGGGTTGTGATAGTAGGGCGGCACCTCCACGAAGCCCAGGTCCTCGTAAAGCGCCCGGGCCGACTCCATGTCGTCGAGCGTGTCGAGCAGGACGCAGCCGTAGCCCGCGCTGCGTGCGGCATCGAGGATCGCCTCGGCCAGCTGGCGGCCCAGCCCCAGGCCACGGAAACCGGGACGCACGTACAGGCGCTTCATTTCCGCCGCGTTCGCATAGTCCGCGTTGTCCAGCGGACGCAGCGCGCAGCAGCCCGCCACATGTGCCAGCGTGCCATCGGCGCGCCTGAGTGTCGGCGCCTGGCGCCCGGCTTCTTCCTTGACGTTCGCCGGATCGACCAGCGCCAGTAGCAGCGTACCGCGCGGCTCGGCATATTCGCCGGGCAGATGGGCCAGTTCGCCGTCGAAATCCTGGAAATCGAGGTCGATGCCCAGCGAACCCGCATAGTCGCGGAAGATCGTGCGCGCGGCCTCGATCTCGTGCGGTTCTTCGGGAGTGAGCAGCACCACCGCCGGCATGGCCGACAGCGGCAGGGGGCGTGAGACGGAGAAGCTCATACGCGCAGCGACGAAACCCACCAGGCCACGCCCGCGCACAGCCCGAACAGCACCAGCGCCAGCCAGCGCGATGCCGCGTCGTCCCGGCTGGGCGCCATCTGGCCGTTCGCGGCAGGTGCGACCAGCTTGTCGCCCGTCACCATCGGCCGCACGAGGCGGTGCCGCTTGACGAGCACGTAGAACAGCACCGCCAGCACATGCAGGCTCGCGAGAGCAATCACGATCCACTTGCCCTGCGCCTTGTGCCAGCCGGTGGCCATGCTCACGATGTCGCCGGAGACGAAGCGGGTGAGCGGTCCGGAGGCCGAGATCTCGTCGTCCGCCATCAGGCCGGTCGCGACCTGCAGCACGAGGATGATCAGTACCGCGAACACCGAAAGCGCGCCCAGCGGCGTGTGGCCGACGAGGTGATCCGGATGCGCCCGCCCGCGCAGGTAGGCCGCGAGCGAACCCGGCCCGTAGACGAAAGCCCCGAAGCGCGACCAGCGTCCGCCGACGAAGCCCCAGAGCAGCCTGAACAGCAGCAGCGCCATGACCGAGTGGCCGATGCGGAAGTGCCATTCCATGGCACCGTTCAGGCCGGTGCCGATCATGCCGATCACGGCGACGGCCAGCGCCCAGTGGAAAAGGCGTGTCGGCAGGTCCCAGACCCGGGTGGGGGCAACAGGGCCGGAAGCCGCCCGCAAGGCGGCCACGGAGGAGTCGGTCATCGAGGAAGGCGCGAGGGGCGCGATGCTGCGGAAGGCGCAGATTAGCAAAGTCCGGGCCCCAGGCCGCTTCGGGTTGTTGCTATGCGGCCAGTACGGCCCGCCCCTACACTCGCCCGCAGCGCCGCGCACGATGGCGTTTTTTCCCCACACGAGGATCACCCATGAAACGATTCGCCTCCCTGGCCGTCGCAGCCGCCTGCGCGGCCATGTCCCTTCCCGCGGCCGCCCAGTTCGCCAAGCCCGAAGACGCCATCAAGTACCGCCAGAGCTCGCTGTTCGTGATGAGCCAGCACTTCGGCCGCCTCGGCGCCATGGCCAACGGCCGCGTGCCCTACGACGCAGCCGCTGCCGCGGCCAACGCCGAAGTGGTCGCCGACATGGCGAAGCTGCCCTGGGCAGGCTTCGGCCCCGGCGCCGAGGGCGGCAAGGCCAAGCCTGAAGTCTGGAAGGAAGATGCCAAGTTCAAGGAACGCCAGCAGAAGCTGATCGAGGAAACCGGCAAGCTGGCGAGCGCCGCCAAGGCCGGCAACATCGACGCGCTCAAGGCCCAGTTCGGCCCGACCGCCGCAAGCTGCAAGGCCTGCCACGACAGCTTCCGCGCCCAATAACCCGCGGATCACGACAAGATCAAAGAAAAAGGGCGCTCCAAGGAGCGCCCTTTTTCATCCACGGATACCGCGGAGCCGGCATCGCCGGGCCTATATCGCCCCCAGAAGGGGCGCAGCGAGGCGACACGATGTGCGCGTAGCCTCGGGGATAGCCGGTTCTAGGCTTCGGCCAGGAGCTTCTCGATGAGCTTGTGCAGCTCGGCGAAATCGGGCTCGCCGACGTAGCGCTTCACGATCTCGCCGCGCTTGTTGACCAGGTAGGTGGTCGGGGTGAGCTTCACGTCGCCCCAGGCCTGCGCCACGCTGCCGGTGTTGTCGATCGCCACCTTGAACGGCAGCTTGCGCGTTTCGGCGAAATTGACGACGTAGCTCGGCGGGTCGTAGCTCATGGCCACGGCCAGGGTGTCGTAGCCCTGCGCCTTGTACTTGTCGTAGGTGGCGATGACCTTGGGCATCTCGCCCACGCAGGTCACGCAGCTGGTGGCCCAGAAGTTGACCAGGGTGACCTTGCCCTTCAGGTCCGCCGTGCTCTTCTGCGTGCCGTCCAGCAGCACGAAGGTGGAGGCGGGGGCGGCGGTGGCGCCGGAGCCGAGGTACACGCCCACGCCGGTGGCCAATGCGACGACGACTGCGGCGGCTGCGAGATATTTCTTCATGGCTTCGTGCAAGACAAGGGCGCCGCGATTTTAGTTCCGTGTGCCGGATCGTGCCGGCGACATCCCGCTCGCCGCGAGCGGTTCGATAATCGCTGCCCCATGCCGTCGCCGTCCCTCGCCGTTTCCCGCTTCCGGCTCGCCGTGCTGACCGCGGCCGCGTTGCTCGCAGCCTGCAGCCCCGCCTTCAACTGGCGCGAGGTGCCGGTCGCCGGGGCCGGCCTGGTGGCGATGCTGCCCTGCAAGGCCGACCGCGCGACCCGCGCGCTGCCGCTGGGCGCCGAATCGGTGCAGGTCGACATGACCGGCTGCGAGGCGGGCGGCGCGACCTTCGCCATCGCGCACGCCTCCGCGAACGGCCCCGAGCAGGCAGAGGCCTGGCTGCGTGCCTGGCGCACCGCCACCCGCGCCCAGCTGGGCGAGGCGCAGGTGACGGAGTCTGCCGCCAGCTTGCCGCGCGCCACGGCGGTACCCGCGCCGCTTCGGCTGGAAGTCGTTGCGCCGCCGCAAGGCACTTCCGCCATGCCGCTGCAGGTGCTGTGGTTCGCCCAGTCTCAAAAGGACGGCTCGGTGGCGCTCTACCAGGCCACGGTGCTGGGCCGGCCGTCGTCGGCCGAGGCGGCCCCGACCTTCTTCGAGGGCCTGAGGCTTCCATGAGCCGTCGCCTCGTCCGCTATGGTTCTGATAGCTGCCCCGATCGGTCCGCCTTGCACGGTGCTGTCCGCTTTCCGTGGCTGCTGCGTTATGTGGCATATCTACTTCCCCTGGGCGCCCCCGCATAATCGACGCGTCGTCCTCCCTTTCGCATGAACAGCATCCTCATCATCGCCCACGCTCCGTTCGCCCACGCGATGCGGCAGTGCGCGCTGCATGTGTTTCCCGACTGCGAGCAGGTCATCGCCGCGCTCGACGTGCTGCCCAACGTGTCGCCCGAAGAGACGCTGGCGGCCGCGCGCATCACGCTCGCGCAGCAGCTGCGCGCGCCGCGTTCGCAGGTGCTGGTGCTCGCCGACGTGTTCGGCGCCACGCCCTGCAACGTGGCGCAGAAGCTGGTGGACGGCGTCCGGTCGCGGCTGGTGGCGGGGGTCAACCTTCCGATGCTGCTGCGTGCCGTCACCTACCGGCACGAACCCCTGGAGACGCTGGTGCAGCGCGCCCTCGCGGGCGGCACCGCGGGTGTCATGCAGGTGGCGGTGGCGGCTCCCCAGAACCAGGCGAAAAGAAAGCACAGTGATCAAGAAATCCGTGACCATCAGCAATAAGCTGGGCCTGCATGCACGCGCATCGGCCAAGCTGACCAAGCTCGCAGGCAGCTTTCCCTGCGAGGTGTGGCTCTCCCGCGGCGACCGCCGCATCAATGCCAAGAGCATCATGGGCGTGATGATGCTGGCCGCAGGCATCGGCACCACCGTCGAGCTGGAAACCAACGGCCCCCAGGAAGAAGAAGCGATGAACGCCATCGTCCAGCTCATGGACGACAAGTTCGGCGAAGGCGAATGAAATGGTCCACCCCCAGGCTTTTTCACTTCGTGTGAACGCCAACCCCCTCGCCGGGGGCGATGCCAGCCGCCCGGCAAAGCCGGTTCGACGGCATCCCGCGAATTGGTGCAAGCATCGCATCCACAGCGGAGCGGGGGACTGAAGACATGACCTTCGCAGTCCACGGCCTCCCCGTCGCCCGTGGCATTGCCATCGGGCGCGCCGTGCTGGTGGTGTCGAGCCGCATCGACGTTGCCCACTACTTCATCAAGCCCGAAGAGATCGAGACCGAGATCGACCGCGTGCGCACCGCGCGCAACGCGGTGGCCGACGAGCTGGCCAAGCTGCAGGCCAACGTCGCCCAGATGGGACCGAACGACGCGCCGCACGAGCTCGCGGCGCTGCTCGAGGTGCACCAGATGCTGCTGCAGGACGAGGCCCTCAGCGGCGGCGTCAAGCACTGGATCAGCGAGCGGCTATACAACGCCGAGTGGGCGCTGACCACGCAGCTGGAGATCATCGCGCGCCAGTTCGACGAGATGGAGGACCCGTACCTTCGCGAACGCAAGGCCGACCTCGAACAGGTGGTCGAGCGGCTGCTGCACCGCATGAAGGGCACGGCCGCCGTTCTGGCACCGAGCCCGCCGCGCCGCAAGCGCGCGGCGGCCCCGGTCGAGGACGGCGACGACGAAGACAGCGACGACCCCACCGCGGGCGACGGCATCGACGTGCCGCTGGTGCTGATCGCGCACGACCTCTCGCCGGCCGACATGCTGCAGTTCAAGAAGAGCGTGTTCGCAGGCTTCGTCACCGACGTGGGCGGGCGCACCTCGCACACCGCCATCGTGGCGCGCAGCATGGACATCCCTGCCGTGGTCGGCGCGCGCACCGCGAGCCAGCTGGTGCGGCAGGACGACTGGGTCATCATCGACGGCGACGCCGGCGTGGTGATCGTCGACCCGTCGCCCATCATCCTGGCCGAGTACGGCTTCAAGCAGCGCCAGGGCGACCTCGAACGCGGCCGGCTCGCGCGGCTGCGCCACAAGCCTGCCGTCACGCTCGACGGCCAGCGCGTGGAGCTGCTCGCCAACATCGAGATGCCGGAAGACACCGTGGGCGCCGTCAAGGCCGGCGCCGTGGGCGTGGGCCTGTTCCGCAGCGAATTCCTCTTCATGGGCCGCGACACCAGCACCCGCCAGACCCGCCTGCCCGACGAGGAGGAGCAGTACCAGGCCTACAGGCGTGCGGTGGAGGGCATGCAGGGCATGCCGGTCACCATCCGCACCATCGACGTGGGCGCCGACAAGCCGCTGGACAGCATCTCGGCCAACAAGCAGGAGCACCTGAACCCGGCACTGGGCCTGCGCGCCATCCGCTGGAGCCTGGCCGATCCGGCGATGTTCCTCACGCAGCTTCGCGCCATCCTGCGCGCGGCGGCGCACGGCGAGATCCACCTGCTCATCCCGATGCTCGCGCACGCGAGCGAGATCAGGCAGACGCTCTCGCTGATCGACTTCGCACGTGCCGAGCTCGACAACCGCGGCGCGGTGTACGGCCACGTGAAGCTCGGCGCGATGATCGAGATCCCGGCGGCGGCGCTCACGCTGCGCATCTTCCTCAAGCACTTCGACTTCCTGTCGATCGGCACCAACGACCTGATCCAGTACACGCTGGCGATCGACCGGGCCGACGAATCGGTGGCGCACCTCTACGACCCGGCGCACCCGGCGGTGCTGCGCCTGGTGGCCGACACCATCGCCGAGTGCCGCCGCCAGGGCAAGGGCGTGGCCGTGTGCGGCGAGATGGCGGGCGACGTGGCCTTCACCCGCCTGCTGCTGGGGCTGGGCCTGCGCAGCTTCTCGATGCATCCCTCGCGCATCCTCGCGGTCAAGCAGGAAGTGCTGCGTGCCGACACCGGCAAGCTCGAGGCCTGGGCAAAGAGCGTGCTCGACTCCGACGATCCGGCCGCCGCAATGGCGGGCTGATCAGGCTGTTCATTCGGGAAACGTCGCGGAACCGGCTTTGCCGGGCCGCAGGTGTTGCCCCCGGTAGGGGGAAGGCGCGCGCGACACGAAGTTCGCGCAGCCCGAGGGTGAGCTGAAACTTAACGAAACACGCCGAAACTGCGGCGAAAGGACTTGCGCAGACCCCGCAAGCACGATCAGGCCTTCTCTTCAACCACTGCAAGAAAGGCCTGAAATGAACTCCATCTCCTTCACCCAGATCGTCGCCGTCGCATCCTTCGCCATGCTCGCCGCAGCCGGCGCGAAGGCCGAGAGCTACGAGGGCGTGCAGACCGCCGTGTCGGCCAAGAGCCGCGCCGAGGTCAACGCCGAAGCGGTGCGCACCGCATCCGCGCCCGACCAGAACGTGGTGCGCGGCTCGCGCGGCGCCGAGACCATGGCCATCTCGACCGAGCGCTCGCGCATCGTCGCCGAAGCCGTCCGCGCAGCCGCCGCGCCCGACCAGAACGTGTCGGCCAGCTCGCGCGTGAACAGCCAGGTCATCTCGACCATGCAGAACCCCGTGGACGCACGCGCCTCGGCTGCCAACGCCAAGAGCAGCCGCCTGTAAGCAACAGGCAGGACCCCTTTCATCAACGAAGCCCCTCTCTTTATCAGGGGCACCATGGAGCCGGCTTTGCCGGGCCATCGGTGTCGCCCCCGGTAGGGGGAAGGCGCGCGCGACACGGAGTGCGCGAACCCTGGGGGCGAACCAAGGACATCACCATGAAACACTGGATCAAGCGCACTCTCTTCGGCTTCGCGGGCGCCGCGATGGTTGCCGGCAGCATCGCCGGCTGCAGCAGCTATCGCCACGGCTGGGGCGGCGACAGCGCGGAGTTCCGCGCGAAGATGGTCGAGCGCGTGGGCAGCAAGCTCGAGCTCGACGCCAACCAGAAGCAGAAGCTCACGGTGCTGGCCGAGAAGCTGCAGGCGCAGCGCGAAGCCATGCGCGGTGCCGGCGGCTCGGGCGATCCGCGCTCGCAGTTCAAGGCGCTGTTCGCGGGCAACAAGCTCGACCAGGCCGGCGCCGCTCGCCTGATCGACGAGAAGACGGCCGCGGTGCGCAACGGCAGCCCCGAGATCATCGCCGCCGCCGCCGACTTCTACGACAACCTGAACGCCGCGCAGCAGCAGAAGGTGCGCGACTTCATGGAGCGTGGCGGCCGCCGCTGGAGCCGTCATGGCTAGGGCTGGCTCGCCCCCAGGCTTCGCGCACTCCGTGTCGCTTCGCCTCCCCGCTCTCCGGGGGCGACACCAGTGGACCGGCGAAGCCGGTTCCACGGTGTCTTCCGACAAGGCCGCGGTGGTAGCGACAGGCGGCGTGCGCACGCTGCTGCGCCTCGAAGGCGCGGTGGTGCTCGGCGTGGCGCTCGCCGCCTACGCGCAGTTCGGGGCGGGCTGGGGCGTGTTCGCGCTCTGGCTCCTCGCGCCCGATCTCTCCCTGCTGGGCTACCTCGCGGGTCCGCGCACGGGCGCGGCGCTCTACAACGCGGCGCATTCGTACGTCGGTCCGGTGCTGCTGCTGGCGCTGGGCGTGCTTGCGGCCATGCCGTGGGCGGTGGCCGGCAGCCTGATCTGGCTGGCCCACATCGGCATGGACCACGCGCTGGGCTATGGGCTCAAGTACGCGAGCGGCTTCGCCGTCACGCACCTGGGCCGCATCGGCAAGGCGGATCCGTGGTGAGCGGCGACCGCACAGCCTCCCATGCCGTGCACGCGCCGGCCGCGCGTGCCTGGATGCTGAGCGAGGCGCTCACGCTGGGCGTCGCGTCGATGGTGCACGCCGGGCTGCTCGTGCCCGGCTACGCCCACCCGGCGGCGCGCACGGCAGAGGCGGTGATCGCCACCGTGCTGGTGCTGGCCTCGGTGGAGACCTGGCTGCGCCCGCACCATGCGCGCCGCGCGGCCATCTTCGGGCAGGGCTTCGCGCTGGCGGGCACGCTGGTCGGGCTCGGCACCATCGTCGCGGGCATCGGCCCGCGCACGGTGCCCGACGTGGTCTACCACGCGCTGCTGCTTTCCATCCTCGTGACGGGACTGACCTGGGCGGTGCGATGCCGGCGGGTCTGATGGTCAGCGAGGTCATTCGCCACTTCCTCGTCCGGAGGCACAATCCCGCCATGCCGCGCATCCTGCTGATCGACGACGACGAGCACCTCGCCGCGCCGCTGACCACCTACTTCGCACGCTTCGGCTGCACGCTCGAGAGCGCGGTGCGTCCGAGCGAGGGCCTGGCCAAGCTGCGCGCGGGCACCTACGACGCGGCCATCCTCGACGTGATGCTGCCCGAGATGGACGGCTTCGCGCTGTGCCGCGAGATCCGCAAGGAAAGCGACATTCCCATCGTGATGCTCACTGCCCGCGGCGAAGTGATGGACCGCGTGGTCGGCCTGGAACTCGGCGCCGACGACTACGTGCCCAAGCCCTTCGAGCCTCGCGAACTGGTGGCGCGCGTGCAGACCATCCTGCGGCGCCAGCGCAGTACCCCGCAGGCCGCTTCCAGCGGCACGCAATACCGGGTGTTCGACGGCCTGTCGATCGACCTCGACCGGCGCCAGGTGCTGCGCCATGGCGAACGCGTGGAGCTCACCGGCACCGAGTTCGAGCTGCTCGCGCTGCTGGCGGCCGAACCGGGCAAGGTGTTCAGCCGCGACGACATCCTCAACCGCCTGCGCGGCCACGAGGCCGAGCTCTACACGCGCGCGGTCGACATCGTGGTGAGCCGGCTGCGCAAGAAGCTGGAGCCGCTGGACTGCATCAAGACGCTGCGCAACGCGGGCTATGCGCTGGCGGTGGCCCGCAGCGAGCCTGCATGAATTTCGGCCGAAGCAGGGAGTCCCGCAGGATGCGGTGGCGCGGCGAGGAGTGCCGCGACGAGATGACGCGCGGCGACTGGCACGCCAAGTGGCACGCGCGCTGGAACGAGAAGGTGCAGGGCAAGCGCCGCTGGCGCCGTTCGCTGCGCGTGCGGCTGGTGCTGATGTTCGTGCTCCTCGCGCTGGTGATGGCGGCCGTCTTCATGGGCGGAATGAAGAAGTCGTTCTCCACCGGCTGGGCCGAGGCCGCCAAGCCGATGCTGACCGACTACGCCGACCGCCTCGTGGCCGAGATCGGCACGCCGCCCGACGTGGCGCGCGCGCAGGCGCTGGTGGCGCGGCTGCCGATCACCATCCGCATCGTCGGCCCCAAGGTCAACTGGGATTCCAACCCCGGCGGCGCGAACGGCCCCGGCGGGTGGATGCACGACCGCGAGGACGTCTTCGGCGGCGACAGGTGGTTCATCCGCCCGACCGCCGACGGCCACCGCGTGATCTTCGGCTGGTCGCCCAAGCTCTGGCAGCTGGCGCCGCGCATCATCGGCTGGGCCACGCTCGGCCTGCTGCTGTCGTGCGTGCTGCTGGCGTACGCCTACGTGAGCAGGCTGCTGCGCCCGCTGATCGACATCCGCGAAGGCGCGCAGCGCTTCGGCCGGGGCGAGTTCACGCAGCCCATCCCGGTGCGCCGCAACGACGACCTGGGGGACCTCGCCGAGCGCATCAACACCATGGCCGAGGACATCCAGGCCATGCTCGACGCCAAGCGCGGGCTGCTGCTGGCGCTGAGCCACGAACTGCGCTCGCCGCTCACGCGCGCGCGCCTCAACGCCGAGCTGCTGCCGACGACGCCCGAGGGGCAGGCCGAGCGCGACGCGCTGCTGCGCGATCTCAACGAGATGCGCGACCTCATCAGCGACCTGCTCGAGAGCGAGCGCCTGGCCAGCCCGCACGTGGCGCTGCAGCGGGAACCGGTCGACCTGGCGGCGCTGATCCGCGAGATCGTGGCCGAGATGCCCGGCGCGGAGCACGTGCACCTCGACCTGGCCGAGGGCCTGCCGGCGCACGCGGCGGACCGCATGCGCATCCGCCTGCTGGTGCGCAACCTGCTGGACAACGCGCTGCGCTACAGCGCCGATGCGCCGCGTCCGCCCTGCGTATCGCTGCGCGCCGTGCTCGACGGCAGCAGCCAGGGCGCCGAGATCGAGGTGCGCGACCACGGCCCCGGCGTGGACGAGGAGCAGCTCGAGCGCCTGACCGAACCCTTCTACCGCACCGATGGCGCCCGGGCGCGCGCCACCGGCGGCGTGGGCCTTGGCATGTACCTGTGCCGGCTCATCGCCGAGGCGCACGGCGGCAAGCTCACGGTGCGCAATGCGCACCCGGGGCTGCAGATCGTCGTCAGGCTGGCCTGAACCCGGAAGGGGCCGAGGCGCCGGGCGCGCCGCTGTCGCCTGCGCTACCTGCCCGCCCCGGGGGCGCCGCTACGATGCGCCTGCGCGCCAGCGCCCCTCATTCAAGGTCAAGGAGACAGACGCCATGAGCACCCCACTCACCAACCACCAGGTCCGCCTCGCCAAGCGCCCCGAGGGCACGGCCACGCGCGAAAACTGGAAGTTCACCACCGAGCCCGTCGGCGAACCGGCCGAAGGCGGCGTGCTCGTCAAGACGCTGTCGCTGTCGCTCGACCCTGCCATGCGCGGCTGGCTCAACGACGCCAAGAGCTACATCCCGCCCGTGGGCATCGACGAAGTGATGCGCGCCGGCGGCGTCGGCCGCGTCGTTGCCTCGAAGAACCCGCAGTTCGCGGTGGGCGACACCGTCTACGGCACGCTGGGCGTGCAGGAATACATCCTCATCCCGGGGGACCAGATCAAGCGCAACGGCCTGGTGAAGATCGACCTGAACGTGGGCACCATCACCCAGTGGCTCAACGTGCTGGGCATGCCCGGCATGACCGGCTACTTCGGCCTGATGGACGTGGGCATGCCCAAGCCGGGCGAGACGGTGGTGGTGTCGGGCGCGGCCGGCGCGGTCGGCCAGACCGTGGGCCAGCTCGCCAAGATCAAGGGCTGCCGCGTGGTCGGCATCGCCGGCGGCCAGGCCAAGTGCGACTGGGTGGTCAAGGAGCTGGGCTTCGACGCCTGCATCGACTACAAGGCCGGCGCCGCCGCGGTGCGCGAGGGCCTGAAGACGCACTGCCCGAAGGGCGTGGACATCTACTTCGACAACGTCGGCGGCGAGATCCTCGACATGGTGCTCGCGCGGCTCGCGCGCAAGGCCCGCATCATCATCTGCGGCGCCATCAGCCAGTACAACAACGCCAACAGCATGCCCTCGGCGGGCCCGAGGAACTACCTGAGCCTGCTGGTGAACCGCGCGCGCATGGAAGGCATCGTGGTGTTCGACTACGCCGACCGGTACCACATCGCCATCGCCGAGATGGCCGGCTACCTGAAGGACGGCCGCATGAAGAGCAAGGAAGACGTGGTGAAGGGGCTGGACACCTTCCCCGAGTCGCTCAACAAGCTCTTCGCGGGCGAGAACTTCGGCAAGCTGGTGCTGCAGGTCGCCGAAGACTGAGGCGAGGCGGAAGCCGAAACGAAGGAGGGGGAGGCCGCGCCTGCCTCAGCCTTCGTCGGGGCGCAGGGGGATGTCGCCCAGCGCGTCGTCCTCGCGCAGGTTCCGCGCGGCCTTCAGCAGTTCGATCGACAGGCCGTCGCCGTGGCCGGCGAAGCCCCGGGCGATGCCCTCGAGCACCGTCGACAGGCCGGTCTCGCCGTCGTTGCGTGCATCCATGCTGATGTTCAGCACCCGGGCCGCCATCTGGCGGTAGGTGACGGCGCCCGCACCCTCCAGCGCGGCCACCAGGTCGAGGTACAGCGCCAGGTTCAGGTCGAACACCAGCTTTGGCGTGATCTCGAAATCCCTGTTCTTGTCGTCCATGTGGGTTGGCTCCTTTTTCCTGAGCCTCCACTCTAGCCAGAAAAGATGAAGGCGCGCCGTCGGATACAGCCTGATTCAGCACGCCCGCATCGCCGCGATCAACGCACGCGCGTGCCCATGATCGCCGCCGAGATGATGAGCCAGGCCGCCAGCGCGATGGTCCAGGTCAGTGGACGGCCCGTCACCAGCAGCAGCAGCGCCGTCGAGCCCAGCGGCGTGATGTAGCTCAGGATGCCGATCTGCCGCGCATCGCCGCGCTTGAGCGCCATGTCCCACACGAAGAAGGCCGCGCCCAGCGGGCCGAGGCCGCACAGCGCGAGCAGCGCCCAGTCGCGGGCCGTCAGCGGCACCGAGGGCTCCAGCACCGCATGGCAGGCCAGCGCGAGCACCCCCGAGACCAGTCCGAACAGGCCGATCGCCGAGGTCGGGAAGGCCGGCACGCGCTTCGTCCACAGCGAATAGCTCGCCCAGACGAAGGCCGAGGCCAGCGCCGGCGCGAAGCCCCAGTACCCCGCGGCGGAAGCGCCGCCGCCCCCGCCTGCACCCAGGATCGCCGCCGCCGCGCCGCCAAAACCCAGCAGCCCCGCCACCAGGTGCAGCGGCCTCAGCGACACGCCCGTCAGCAGCACTGGCGCCAGCACCACCATCAGCAGCGGCCAGAGGTAGTTGACCAGGTTGGCCTCCACCGGCGGCGCGTAGCGCAGCGCGATGAACAGCAGGAAGTGGTAGCCGAAGAGCCCGTAGATGCCCAGCGCCAGCGTGCGCGGCGGCACCTTCCAGGCGCCGCGGTCGCGCAGCACCAGCGGCCAGCTCGGCACGCTGCCGATGATGAGCGCCAGCCCGGTGAGCAGGAAGGGCGGCAGGTGGGACAGGGAAGTGCCCAGCGAAGCGAGCGTGGTCCACAGGGCGATGGCGATCAGTGCGTAGGCGGTCGATGGCATGGACGGCGAGGCTACGCGATGCGGTCGTCGCGCAATGACGGTTCGTCGTCGCGAAACGATGGTTCGGGGGTTGCTCTTTCCCCCTCTGGGGGAACGCGGGGATGGGGGCAGGCCGTCTATCAGGCGACGTGTTTTCCATTGGCGCCGTCGTGCCCCCACCCCGACCCTCCCCCAGCGGGGGAGGGGGAAGTCAGCGCCGAAGCGCTGCCGTAAGAGCGGAAGGCGAACGGTACCCGGTGCGCCTCGCCGTCTCCGCCACGCTCATGCCGCCCATCCGCAGCTCCCGCGCGTGCGCCAGCCGCATCGAGCGCAGCCACTGCATCGCGCCCATGCCCTGCTCGTCGCGGCAGCGCTGGGCGAACTGGCTGGGGCTCAGGCAGGCGACCTCCGCCAGGTCGGCCACGGCCAGCGGCTGGTGCCAGCGGGCGCGGGCCCAGTCGGCGAGCAGGTGCCAGTCGATGCGGCGGCGGCGCGAGTCGGCGGAGGACGCCGGCGATGGGCTCCAGGCCTCCAGCAGCAGCGCGGGGCCGTGCTGCAGCGCCAGTGCCGAGGCCTGCGGCTGCTTCATGCATTGCGCGAGGTAGCGCGCCAGCGCGTGCAACTGCGGCGAACCGGGCGGAGCGCGCTCGGCGCAGCGGGCCCATGCGGGCTGCGTGGTGTCGAGCACCAGGCACACGGCGCCGTGCCTGCGCGCGCTGAAGTCGTGCCGGTCGCCCGGCGCCACCACCTGCGCCTCGCCCGCGGCGATGCCGGCGCCTCGGCCTTCCACCTCGATTTCGAGCACACCGTCCAGGCCGATCAGCACCTGGAAATGGTCGTGCGCGTGGCTGCCGTGCGAGTGGCCGTAGTCGCGCAGGGCCAGGGTGTGCGTGGCGGGCGTGTGCATGGGAGGACGCGGGGAAGGGAGAACGCGATTGTCCGACGCCGCACCGCCGCTGTCACCCCAGCCGCAGCAGCAGCGCCGATGCTGCGCAGACGACCAGGAACGGAATG
>NZ_JBQEQC010000041.1:0-28525 GCF_052044195.1 Variovorax sp. 22077 | reverse complement strand
ATGCCTTATCCCAAGCACTTCTTGTGCCTATGAATTAACGGGACAGGACACTAGCTGCCGGACGGCACGCGGAGCTCCAACAGCTTCTCGGCCACCCGCTTGCAGGCGGCGATCAGGTCGCGAACGATGCGTTCGTCGACATTCATGTCGCCTTCGTATTCGCCGAGATTTCGTATCTCATGGCCCTTGGCAAGCACACGCCATACCTCCGGCCCCAGCGACAGAGTGTGGGGCAGTACCTGGAAGACGATGAAGCGGTTGCTCGATCGATACCCGTGCCACCGAAGGGCAGCGAGGCACATGGCATGCGCTGCGTTGTAGACGAGATCGAAGCGGCTTTCCAGGGAGAGTTGCGCCAGTTGCGCGTCTGCCAGACGTGCCTGGCCTGAGCGCAGCAGGCCGGCGAATTCGCGGGCGTCGGGTGCTTCGGCCGTCAGGAGCTTCGATGGGCCGCATAGGTTTTCAAGCGGGGAGGACATGCGCGTCGCCGATCACCCAGAGCTTGGGCTGTGCCATGACGCGCGTGACGAACGATTCGCCGTCCTTGTGCTTTCGCATGAGTTCTTTCCTCGTGAACATGGTCGGATTCACTGTACGGCCGAGGCGTGCCGATACCGCGTCGAGCGCGAGAAACAGATCCGAATACGCAAGTTCGTCACTGACCAGAAGCAGATCGATGTCGCTCGCAGCCGTGTCGCTCTTCCTGGCCACCGAGCCGAAGACGAACGCGGCCTCGATCCTGTCGGCCATCGGCGCCAGGGCTTCGCGCAGGGGGCCGGCGAGCCCGAACGTCTTTCGCACAATGCCGCACAGCTCCTCGAAGATCGGCGAGTCGGCATTGGCCTGGTAGTGCTTCTGGTTGCCCACGCGCGAGGTCGCAAGCAGCCCGCTGTCGCTCAGGCACTTGAGTTCGCGCTGCACTGCCCCCGACCCGGCGCCGGTAAGCTTGATCAGTTCGCTGGAGAAAAAGCTCCGGTCCGGTTGACCGAAGAGATAGCCCAGCACGCGCTGCTGGGTTGTCGTGAACAAGGCGCCAGCCAAGCCTGTGGGCTTGTCTTGTTCCGGCGGCGGAGGCAGATGTTTACCCATTTTGGGCATTTTAATGCCCAAAATGGGTTTTCCACCCGATGTTCCATGACCGGCATGACCAACGATCTTCAATCGCTCACCCAGGCCCTTCGCGACTTCGCACAGGCCCGCGACTGGGAGCAGTTCCACTCTCCCAAGAACCTCGCCTCGGCGCTTTCCGTCGAGGCGGCCGAGCTGCTCGAACACTTTCAATGGCTCACGGAGGCCCAGAGCCGCGATCTTCCAGCCGACAAGCGCGCCGAGATCGGCACCGAGATCGCCGACGTCTTCCTCTACCTGCTGCAGCTCGCCGACAAGCTCGGCATCGATATGGTCGAAGCGGCGCGAAGCAAGATGCTTCTCAACGCGAAGAAGTATCCCGTCCCGCTATAGCGTCTCGTCTGGATGTTCCTCGGGTATCGAGCAACGATGCTTTCCTGATTCATCGGCCCGCGCCGAGGAGGCGTTCCCTAGCCTCAACGTTCTTCCATCAAGGACTTCAGGGAACTCCGAATGAAACGACTCCACGCTCTGGTGACTTTGCTGCTGCTCACCGCCATCGCAGCCTTTGCCGATCCGCTTCCGATGAACCAACTGCCGATGTACGGCGGCCGCGCGAAGACAGAAGAGATGAAGAACGCCGACGTCGACCTCGTCGCATCGATCGAGACGCAGGGCCTCTCTCGAGCGGAGGGCGCGAAACAGATGCTGAGGCAGGGCTGGACCGCCTGGGGCAGGAGAGACATGGCGACGGCCATGGCGCGCTTCAACCAGGCGTGGTTGCTGGACCCGGACAACGGCAACGTCTATCACGGCTTCGCACTGGTGCTGGCGCTTCGCGACGGTCCATCGTCCGAGGTAGAGGACATGTTCCGGTTGGCTACCTCGAAGTCGACGGTCGATGCCGCGGTCTTCGTGGACTACGGCCACTTTCTCATGACGCAGAAGCGGCTCGATGCCAGCCAGGTCCAGCTGAAAAAGGCGCTCCAGATCTCGCCGGCGGCGCGCAACGCGAGTTCCAACTTGGCCTTCACGTACTACCTGAAGAACGATTTCATCAATGCCTGTGCCTGGGCGCGAAAGGCCGAGTCCAATCGCGACCGGCTGGAGCCGGGCTTTCTTGAGGAAATGTGCACTCGCGCCGCCGAGCCGGCGAAGGGGAGGCCGGCTTCCGGCAGCCGCCCGCCGGCCTGAATACCTTCCGTGTACGCCACCCGGCGTATTTCCCCTTTGTGGTGCATTCCGCAGACTCCCTCCCACGCCAGCCAAGGCTGTCGAAAAGGTTCAACCACCCCGGAGCAGGAGTCAACATGCAACGTCGTTTCACCCTCAAGGCGCTCACCGCCGCCGTCGCGCTGGCCAGCATTTCTGCTGCGCCCGCATTCGCAGCCGACACCATCAAGGTCGGCGTGCTGCACTCGCTGTCGGGCACGATGGCCATCTCGGAAACCGTGTTGAAGGACACGGTGCTGATGGCGATCGACGACATCAACAAGAAGGGCGGCGTGCTGGGCAAGCAGCTCGAGCCCGTGGTGGTCGACCCGGCCTCCAACTGGCCGCTGTTCGCCGAGAAGACCAAGCAGCTGCTTGGCCAGGACAAGGTTTCGGTCATCTTCGGCTGCTGGACTTCGGTGTCGCGCAAGTCGGTGCTGCCGGTGGTCGAGGAAATGAACGGCCTGCTGTTCTACCCCGTGCAGTACGAGGGTGAAGAGCTCTCGAAGAACGTGTTCTACACGGGCGCGGCGCCCAACCAGCAGGCCATTCCGGCCGTCGACTACCTGATGAGCAAGGAAGGCGGCGGCGCCAAGCGCTGGGTGCTGCTGGGCACCGACTACGTCTATCCCCGCACCACCAACAAGATCCTGCGCGCCTACCTCAAGAGCAAGGGCGTGAAGGAATCGGACATCGACGAGAAGTACACCCCCTTCGGCCACAGCGACTACCAGACCATCGTCGCCGACATCAAGAAGTTCTCGGCCGGCGGCAAGACCGCGGTGGTGTCGACCATCAACGGCGACTCCAACGTGCCCTTCTACAAGGAACTGGGCAACGCCGGCCTGAAGGCCAAGGACGTGCCGGTGGTTGCCTTCTCGGTGGGCGAGGAAGAACTGCGCGGCGTCGACACCAAGCCGCTGGTGGGCCACCTGGCCGCATGGAACTACTTCATGTCGATCAAGAACCCGACCAACACCGCCTTCATCAAGCAGTGGAGCGAGTACGCCAAGGCCAAGAACATCGCCGGCCACAAGGACAAGCCGCTCACCAACGACCCGATGGAAGCCACCTGGATCGGCATCCACATGTGGAAGCAGGCGGTCGAGAAGGCCAAGAGCACGGACACCGACAAGGTGATCGCCGCCATGGCCGGCCAGACCTTCACCGCTCCCTCGGGCATCGTCTCGAAGATGGACGAGAAGAACCACCACCTGCACAAGAGCGTGTTCATCGGCGAGATCAAGGCCGACGGCCAGTTCAACGTGGTGTGGAAGACGCCGGGCCCGGTCAAGGCCAAGCCGTGGAGCCCGTACATCGAAGGCAACGACAAGAAGCCGGACTACCCCGCCGGCAAGTCGATGTAATTCATCGGCAAGCCCCTTGCCTTGCTCCCTCTCCCCTCGGGGAGAGGGTAGGGGTGAGGGCAACGGCGGTCGATCCGGCCGCCGCGTTTGTTTGAAGGCCGCAAGCCCTCACCCCAACCCGCTCCCCCAGGGGAGAGGGGGCAACACGAATCTCATGATGCTTCGACGAACCCTTCAATGCGCACTGGCCGCCATGCTGCTGATGGCATCGGCCGCCCACGCGCTGACCGCCGACGAAGCCCGGGCCATCGCCTCCGGCGATTCCGAAGCCCGCATCGCCGCGCTCAACAAGGCCGTGCTCACGGCCGACGAGAAGACCGCTGCCTTCATCCAGGCCATGTCCGACGACGCGGTCAAGTACACCGAAGACAAGGTCTTCGTGATGAAGGACGACAAGGGCTACGACCCTGTGACCGGCGCCGAGCTGAAGGTGCCCGACACCGCCGAGGACGTCGTCAACAACAACCTCATGCGCGGCGCGCTCGATGCCGCGCAGGCCGCGCTCAAGCTCACGAGCAAGGACGACGCGGTGCGCGCCGAGGCCGCGCAGGCGCTCTTCAAGGAACCCGACGAGTCGCGCCTGCCCATGGTCGAGAAGGCGCTGGCCGCCGAGACCAACCCCAAGATCAAGGCGCAGCTCGAACTGGTGCGCGCCGCCAGCATGCTCGGCAGCGCCGACAAGGCCAAGCGCCTCGCCGCGGCCAAGGAGCTGGGCAACAACCGCAACCCCGACACCAAGCTGCTGCTCAACCAGCGCCTGTCCGACGAGACCGAGGCCGACGTCAAGGCCGCCATCGTCGCTTCCATCGCGAGCATCGACGGCGCGCTGGTCTGGGGCGACCGCATCAACGCCGTGTTCAGCGGCATCAGCCTGGGCTCGGTGCTGCTGCTGGCCGCGCTGGGCCTGGCCATCACCTACGGGCTGATGGGCGTGATCAACATGGCGCACGGCGAGCTGATGATGATCGGCGCCTACGCCACCTACGTGATGCAGGGCATCTTCCAGAAGTACATGCCCGAGGCGGCGTTCGGCTGGTACCTGGTGGCCGCCATTCCGGTGTCTTTCCTCGCATCGGCACTCGTGGGCGCGGTGCTGGAGCGCGGCGTGATCCGCTTCCTGTACGGCCGCCCGCTCGAGACGCTGCTCGCCACCTGGGGCATCAGCCTGATGCTGCAGCAACTGGTGCGCTCGCTGTTCGGCGCGCAGAACGTCGGCGTCGAGAACCCCGGCTGGATGAGCGGCGGCTTCACCATGCTGAGCAACGTCACGCTGCCGTGGAACCGCATCTGCATCATCATCTTCGCGGCCCTGGTGTTGCTGGCGATGGGCTGGCTCATCGGCAAGACGCGCCTGGGGCTGTTCGTTCGCGGCGTCACGCAGAACCGTCCGATCGCATCGTGCATGGGCGTGAACACCGCGCGCATCGACACCTACGCCTTCGCGCTCGGCTCGGGCATCGCCGGCCTGGCGGGCTGCGCGCTGAGCCAGATCGGCAACGTCGGCCCCGACCTGGGCCAGAGCTACATCGTCGACAGCTTCATGGTGGTCGTGATGGGCGGCGTCGGCCAGCTGGCAGGCACCGTGTACGCGGCGCTGGGGCTGGGCATTCTCAACAAGTTCATCGAGGGCTGGGCGGGCGCGGTGCTCGCGAAGATCGCGGTGCTTGTCTTCATCATCATCTTCATCCAGAAGCGGCCCCAAGGCATCTTCGCAATGAAAGGCCGGAGCGCAGAGGCATGAGCAAGGTCGTACTTCCAACCAAGGGGCCGCTGCTGAGCGGCAAGGGCTGGACGGCCTTCTTCGTCGCGCTCATCGTGGTGTGCGCCGTGGCGCCGGTGCTCAACATGTGGGTGCCGGCGGACAGCCCGCTGCACATGAGCGACTACGCGGTGGCGCTGGTCGGCAAGATCATGTGCTACGCGATCTGCGCGCTGGCCATGGACCTGATCTGGGGCTACACCGGCATCCTCTCGCTGGGCCACGGCCTGTTCTTCGCGCTGGGCGGCTACATGATGGGCATGTACCTCATGCGCCAGATCGGCCGCGACGGCAACTACAAGAGCGACCTGCCCGACTTCATGGTGTTCCTCGACTGGAAGACGCTGCCCTGGCACTGGACCTTCAGCGACAGCTTCATCGCCACGCTGGTGCTGATCGTCGCGGTGCCTGGCCTGATCGCATTCGTGTTCGGCTTCTTCGCTTTCCGCTCGCGCATCAAGGGCGTGTACTTCTCGATCATCACGCAGGCGATGACCTTCGCGGCCATGCTGCTCTTCTTTCGCAACGAGACCGGCTTCGGCGGCAACAACGGCTTCACCGACTTCAAGCGCATCCTGGGTATCCCGATCGCCACGCAGGAGATGCGCATGACGCTCTTCGCGCTCACGGGCGCCACGCTGCTGGGCTTCTTCCTGTTCGCGAAGTGGCTCATCGGCAGCAAGTTCGGCCGTGTGCTGCAGGCCATCCGCGACGCCGAGACGCGCGTGATGTTCTCGGGCTACAACCCGCTGCCCTACAAGCTCACGATCTGGGTGATCTCGGCCGTCATGTGCGGCGTGGCCGGCGCGCTGTATGTGCCGCAGGTCGGCATCATCAACCCGGGCGAGATGAGCGCTGCCAACTCCATCGAGATCGCCATCTGGGCGGCGGTGGGCGGCCGCGCCACGCTGATCGGGCCGATCATCGGCGCCTTCATCGTCAACGGCGCGAAGAGCTGGCTCACGGTGGCCTATCCGGAATACTGGCTGTACTTCCTGGGGGCGTTGTTCATTGCTGTCACGCTGTTCCTGCCGAACGGCATCGTGGGGCTGGTTCGCAAGTGGCTTTCCAGGGAGAAGAAGGAAGAAGAGAAGCCGCAGCCCGAACCGGTGCAGGAGGCACGCCGCGCCGTCGCGGCGGAGCAGGGCGTCGAGCCCGATGCGCTGGCCTCGCTGCCGGTGGATGCGAAGGGAGCGCGCGCATGACACCCGACCTCATGGAAGCAGGCGCCGAGCGCGCCGCGCGAGCGAGCGGCATCCACTACGTGAGCGGCAGCACCGAATCGGGTGGCCGCGCCGCCGACTTCGGCCGCCACGTCACGCCGGGCGAGGTCGACGTCACGCACGGCCGCATCCTCTACCTGGAAGACGTCAGCGTGAGCTTCGACGGCTTCAAGGCCATCAACAAGCTGTCGCTCGACATCGCACCGGGCGAGCTGCGCTGCATCATCGGGCCGAACGGCGCCGGCAAGACGACGATGATGGACATCATCACCGGCAAGACCCGGCCCGACGAGGGCACCGTGTTCT
The DNA here is from genome assembly GCF_052044195.1 of Variovorax sp. 22077. Classification (NCBI taxonomy): domain Bacteria; kingdom Pseudomonadati; phylum Pseudomonadota; class Betaproteobacteria; order Burkholderiales; family Comamonadaceae; genus Variovorax; species Variovorax sp. 22077. The sequence continues at coordinate 21,590 of NZ_JBQEQC010000041.1, read as the reverse complement.
TCGGCAGCACCATCGACCTGCTGCGCCACCGCGAGGCCGAGATCGCTCAGCTGGGCATCGGCCGCAAGTTCCAGAAGCCGACGGTGTTCGAGCACCTGACGGTGTTCGAGAACCTCGAACTCGCGCTGAAGACCGACAAGGGCGTGCGCTCTTCGATGCTCTTCAGGCTCGATTCCGCGCAGAGCGACCGCCTGGCCGAGGTGCTCGAGACCATCCACCTCGCCGACAGCGTCTCGCGCCTGGCCGGCAACCTGAGCCACGGCCAGAAGCAGTGGCTGGAGATCGGCATGCTGCTGATGCAGGACCCGAAGCTGCTGCTGCTCGACGAGCCCGTGGCCGGCATGACCGACGAAGAGACCGCGCGCACCGCCGAACTGTTCCTCACGCTCAAGGGCAAGCACTCGCTGATGGTGGTGGAGCACGACATGAGCTTCATCCGCACCATCTCCGAGATCGTCACCGTGCTGTGCGACGGCTCCGTGCTCGCACAGGGCACGCTGGACGAAGTGCAGGCCGACGAGCGCGTGATCGAGGTCTACCTGGGCCGCTGAGGAAGAACGAAAGATGCTGACAGTCAAGAACATCCATCAGTACTACGGCGGCTCCCACATCCTGCGCGACGTGAGCTTCGAGGCGAAGCTGGGCAAGGTCACCGTGCTGCTGGGCCGCAACGGCGTGGGCAAGACCACGCTGCTGAAGTCGCTGATGGGCCTGGTGCCCATCAAGAGCGGCAGCATCGAGCTCGAAGGCAAGCCGATCCACAAGGCCACGCCCTATGAGCGGGCCAGGGCCGGCATCGGCTTCGTGCCGCAGGGCCGCGAGATCTTCGCTCGGCTCACCGTCGAGGAGAACCTGCGCATGGGGCTGGCCTACAAGAGCGGCGGCACGCCCATCCCGGCGGAGCTGTACGAGCTGTTCCCCGTGCTCAAGCAGATGATGAACAGGAGGGGCGGCGACCTTTCCGGCGGCCAGCAGCAGCAGCTGGCGATCGCCCGGGCGCTGGCGCCCAAGCCGCGCCTGCTGATCCTCGACGAGCCCACCGAAGGCATCCAGCCCAGCATCATCAAGGACATCGGCCGCGTCATCCGCATGCTGGCCGACCGGGGCGACATGGCCATCGTGCTGTGCGAGCAGTACTACGACTTCGCCCAGGAACTGGCGGACGACTACCTCGTGATGGAGCGCGGCGAGGTCATCGCGCGCGGCCTCGGCAAGGACATGGAAGCACAGGGCGTGCGGCAGCTGGTGGCCATCTGAGCCCACGGGCGAGGCCTTCGCGGCCCTGCCAGTACAAGGTCTTCGGCATCTGCGTATCGGTGCGGATTCAGGGTTTACCCTAAAATCGTGCCTTGCCCGCTGCCGCCGGGCACCCCCTCCAGGAGCCTGGCCTTGAACGCCTCCCCACCCGCGCAGGACAGCGCGGCCACCGACATTTTTTCCTTCACCCTGCCTTCGGGCGCGCCCGCCAACTTCCTGCGCGCGGTGCTCGCGCTCGGCGTCGGCGGCTTCGCCATCGGCACCGGCGAGTTCGTCATCATGGGCCTGCTGCCCGAGGTCGCACGCGACATCGGCGTGAGCATCCCGCAGGCCGGCCACGTCATCAGCGCCTATGCGATCGGCGTGGTCATCGGCGCCCCCGTTCTCGCGGTGCTCGCAGCCGGCTGGCGCCGACGCGCGCTGCTCATCGCGCTCATGGCCGTGTTCGCGGCCGGCAACTTCGCCAGCGCCGCCGCTCCCAACTACCTGCTGCTCAACCTGCTGCGCTTCGCCGCGGGGCTGCCGCACGGCACGTACTTCGGCGTGGCCGCGCTGGTGGCCGCCACGCTGGCGCCGCCGGGCCGCCGCGCGCGGGCCGTGGGGCTCGTGATGCTGGGGCTCACCGGCGCCACGCTGGTGGGCGTGCCCATCGCGGCGTGGCTGGGCCAGTTCTTCGGCTGGCGCGCGGCCTTCGTGTTCGTGGGCCTCATCGCGCTGGTGGCCATCGTGCTGCTTCGCCGCGACATCCCCGATATGGCGCCCGCCGCCGGCGCCAGTCCCTGGCGCGAACTCGGCGCGCTCAAGCGCAAGCAGGTGTGGTTCACGCTGGGCATCGCCGCCATCGGCTTCGGCGGCATGTTCTCGGTGTTCAGCTACATCAAGCCCACGCTGATCGAGGTGGCCGGCATGCCGGTGAGCGGCGTGCCCATCGTGCTCGCGCTCTTCGGCCTCGGCATGGTGGTGGGCAACCTCGTGGGCTCGCGGCTGGCAGACAAGTCGGTGATGCGCACCATCGGCGGCGTGATGGTCTACGCGGCGCTGGTGCTCGCGGTGTTCACCTTCGCGGCCCACAACGTGGTCGCGGCCGCCGTCAACGTGTTCCTCATCGGTTCGACCGTGGCCATCGGCCCGGCACTGCAGATCCGTCTCATGGACGTGGCCGGCGACGCGCAGACGCTCGCGGCCGCGCTCAACCACTCGGCCTTCAACATGGCCAATGCGCTGGGCGCATGGCTCGGCGGCGTGGCAATTTCCGCGGGGCTGGGCTGGACTTCGACCGGCTGGGTCGGCGCGCTGCTGGCGCTGGCCGGCCTGGGCATCTTCGGCTGGGCGGTGGCGAGCGCCCGTGCCGCCGCACGCAGGCCGGCAGCCGTCGCCTGCTGAACAGGGCTGCTACTTCGGCGAAGGCGCCGGCGCGGTTCGCTCGCGCAGCAGCACCGCGAAGTTCTGCAGCTCCGTCGCATTGAGATCCGACACCGCCCAGGCCTGCATGCCGCCCTGGGTCCAGTGCACGAGCTGGTAGCCCTGCCGGGCCGAAGCCACCGGCCCTTGCGCCTGCGCTTTCTTTCCATCCGGCGCCGGCCACACGAACAGGTTGATCACGTGCGGCCCCGAGCGGTAGACCAGCGCCGCCACGGTGCGCCCGTCCAGGTAGTCGAGCCGTCCGCCCGCAAGCGCAAAGCCCTCCGCCGCGAGGTCGACCACCGGCGGCGAGAAGTCGAGCTTGCCGGCGAACCAGGGCTTGACCGTGTGATGGTCGGACGAGGCCACGTCCGCCAGGTGCGAGGCCATCAGCGAGCGCACGTGGTTCGCCGTGACGCCTTCGGCGAGCGCGTCGGCAGGCGGCATCGGCGTCGCCAGCAGCATGAGCGCCAGGCCCCAGGCCGTGGCGGCACCGGTCCCGAACCATGCCAGCCCCTGCCACAGCCCGCGGCCTTGTCGCGCGGGAGCGGGCTTCGGCGCCGGCGCGGCGGCTTCCTCCGTGCGGACCGCATTCGCGATGCGTGCCGCCAGGCCCTCGGGCGGCATGTGCCGCACGGCGTGGCGCCGGATCAGCGTTCCCAGTTCCTCGTCAGACATTGACATGGCGTGTCCTTCCTCCCGCATCGCCGGGACGTTCGTCGCGCAGGCTCTCTCGCAGCATCGAGCGCGCACGCGACAGCCGCGACATGACGGTGCCCAGCGGTATGCCCGCGATGCGCGCGATGTCCTCGTAGCGCAGTTCCTCCAGCTCGCGCAGCACGATCACCTCGCGATAGACCGGCGGCAGCGCGTCGATGGCCGCGTTGACTCGCTCGCCCTGCACGCGCTGCTCCCACTGCCGCGCCGGATCACCGTCGGCGGAGGAGGAGAAGGGCGCCGACACCGCCTCGCTGTCGCGCAGCTCGTCGAACTCCAGCTGGTCGGCCAGCTGCCGGTTCTGCCGCATCCAGTCGTAGCAGGCGTTGCGCACGATGCCCAGCAGCCACGGCCGTGCGCTCTCTCCGCGCAAACCCTCGAAGAAGCGGAATGCGCGCAGGTAGGCCTCCTGCACCGCGTCGTCGGCCAGCTGGTCGTCGCGCAGCAGCCAGCGCGCAAGGTTCCATGCCGCATCGAGATGCGGCAGCGCGGCGGCTTCGAACTGGCGTGTGCGGTCGGTCGACAGGCTCAAGTGCTCCTTCTTCCTGCATGACGTGACAGTCCGGCGTTTTATTCCAGCTTTTTTTTCGGCCCCGCTGGAATAGGCGGGGCATGCCATGCGTCATGCCCTTTGCGGATTCTCGGATTCTGCTTCTTCCGTCTTCCTCTTCCGCTTTCCATGAGGGTCTTCACCATGATCGCCATGCCCGGCTTCGCACGCATCCTCGTCATCTTCGCGGCCCTGGCGGCCTCGGCCGGCTCCGCGCTTGCCGCGGGTCCCAGGGCCTATGTCGGCAACTTCAAGGACAGCACCGTCAGCGTGATCGACACCGGCACCGAGCGCGTCGTGGCCACGCTGCCGGTGGCGGCGGGGCCCGACGGCATCATCGTTGCGCCCGATGGGCGCAGCGTGTTCGTCAGCGGCTCCGGCGCCGCCGCCGTGAGCGAGATCGATGCCGCGAGCGACCGCGTGACCCGCGCCATCGACGTGGGCAAGGGCCCCCAGGGGCTGGCCATGACTGCCGACGGCAAGTGGTTGCTGGTGGCCGTCAACGGCGACGACCGCGTGGCCTTCGTCGACACCACGGCGCATGGCGTGAGCGCCACCGTGCCGGTGCCCAAGCCGCACACCATCGCCATCCGGCCCGACGGGCGGCAGGCGTACGTCGCATCGCAGGAGCCGGGGCACTTCGCGCTGGTGGTCATCGACATGGCGACGCGCGCCGTGGTCACGCAGATCCCGCTCGACAAGCCGCCGCGCGACCTCGAGTTCAGCCATGACGGCAAGTCGCTCTACCTCACGCTGGCCGGCGTTGCGGCCGTGCAGGTGCTCGATCCGGCCAACAACCAGTGGGGCGCGCCGGTTCCCACGGGCGTGTCCCCGCACATCGCGCAGCACTTCGCGGGCATGGCCAGCGGCGTGGTGGTGGTGCAGGGGCCCGGCGAAGTCATGCTGTTCGACCCCGCAGCGCACACGGCCGTGCGCAGCATTCCCGTGGGCAAGCAGCCGCACTGGCTCGACCTGTCGGCCGACGGCAGGAAGCTCTGGGTGAGCAACGAGGGCTCCAACGACGTCAGCGTGGTCGACCTCGCGGGCGGGCCGATGCGCACGGTGCAGGTGGGCAACGCGCCGCGCAAGATCGCGCTGCAGCGCACGGCGGCTGCCGCTTCGCCTGCAGCGGCTGCGGACGGCGCGCACGCCGGCGGGTCGGCGCACGTGACCATCCGCAACTTCGCCTTCGAGCCCGCGCAGATCACCGTCAAGGCCGGCCAGCGCGTGAGCTGGCAGAACGACGACGGCGCGCCGCACGGCCTGGCCTTCAAGGACGGCGCGGCCGGCATCGATCTGCTGCTGCCCGGCAAGGCCTTCGCCCGCGTCTTCGACAAGCCGGGGGTGTACGACTACGTCTGCTCGGTCCATCCGTACATGACGGCGCGGGTCACCGTGGTGGGGCCGTAGCCGGGTTCACGCCGTCGCCCATGCGTCGCCCGATTGACAGGAGCGAGCGAAGCGCACGACATTGCACTGGATGAAGGAAGAAAGACTCTCGCGCCGACGCCTGCTGTGCGGCGGGCTCGCGGCCGCTTCGCTGGGCCATCCGTTCCTGCTGCTGAAGGCGCAGCCAGCGACGACGACAGGCACGGCGGCGACATCGGGCGATCGCTATCCGTTCACGCTGGGCGTGGCCTCTGGCGTGCCGCGCGCCGACGGCTTCGTGCTCTGGACGCGGCTCGCACCCGATCCGCTGCAGGGCGGCGGCATGGGCGATGCGCCCGTCGATGTGAAATGGGAGGTGGCCGACGACGAGGGTTTCAGGCGCATCGTGGCGAAGGGCAGCGCCGTCGCGACAGCCGGGCTCGCGCACTCGGTGCACGTCGAGGTGCAGGGCCTGTCGCCGGCGCGCTGGTACTGGTACCGCTTCACCACCGGCGGCGCGCGCAGCCCCGCCGGCCGCACGCGCACCACGCCAGGCGACAACGACGAGGCCCTGCAACAGCTGCGCTTCGCCTTCGCCTCCTGCCAGCACTACGAGCAGGGCTACTACGCCGCCTACCGAGACATGGCCGCGCAGCCGCTCGACTTCGTGGTGCATCTGGGCGATTACATCTACGAAAGCTCCCGCAAATCGCACCAGGTGCGCCGGCACGAGGGCGGCATTCCGACGCAGCTCGCCGAGTTCCGCGACCGCTACGCGCTCTACAAGGCCGATGCGCAGCTGCAGGCCGCGCACGCGGCCTTCCCATGGCTCGTGACCTGGGACGACCACGAGGTGGCCAACGACTACACGAACGACGAGTCGCCGCGCACGGCCGACCCTGCGCAGTTCCTCGCGATCCGCGCAGCCGCCTATCAGGCGTGGTACGAGCACATGCCCGTGCCCGCCAGCATGCGTCCACGTGGCCCCGATGCGCTCATCTACGGCCGACACCGCTTCGGCCGCATGCTCGACCTGCTGCTGACCGACGGGCGCCAGTACCGCTCGCACCATGTCTGCCTTTCCGGCCGCAGTGCCTCGCCGCTGGCCGATTGCGCCGACCGGCTCGCGCCCGAGCGCAGCCTCTTCGGGGCGCAGCAGGAGGCCTGGCTCGCCCGCGAACTCGCCGCGCCGCCCGCGCGATGGACCGTGCTCGCCCAGCCCACGCTGCTGGCCGAGGCCGACCGCAAGCGCGGAGCGGAGCACGGCTACTGGATGGACGGCTGGGACGGCTATGCCGCGGCCCGCTCGCGCCTGCTCGACGCGCTGGCCGAACACAAGTCGCGCGGCGGCAATACGCTGGTCGCCAGCGGCGACGTGCACGCCTTCTGGGCGGCCGACCTGCGGCGCGGCGATGCGCAGCAGGGGCCGCTGGTCGCGACCGAGTTCGTCGGCGGCGCCATCACATCCGAAGGACCGAGCGCCGCCAGCGTGGCGAACATGCTCTCGAAGAATCCGCAGCTGCGCTACGGGCGGGCCGACAGGCGCGGCTATGCGATCGCCACGCTCGATGCGCGCGGCGCCACGGTCGATTTCCGCGCCGTGGAGGACGAGAAGACGGCCGATTCGCCGGTCGGCACCATGGCCCGCTTCTCGGTCGAGCGCGGTGCGCCTGGCGTGCACGCCGAAGGCAGCTAAACCTCGCCCGCCTGCAGGATTGCGCGGCCGTGCCTATGATGGCCGCCGCTCCCTTCCTTCCATCTCATCTCCTTCCCTCCCGAGCGAGAACCGAACACCATGAGCATTCCCTCCACCCGTCTCGGCCGCACCGGCCTCACCGTCTCCCGCCTCGCCCTCGGCACCATGACCTTCGGCCTGCAGACCGACGAGGCCGTATCGCACCAGATCCTCGACAAGGCGGCCGAAGGCGGCATCAACTTCCTCGACACGGCCGACGTCTACCCGCTCGGCGGCACCATCGAGACGGCAGGCCGCACCGAGGAGATCATCGGCAACTGGCTGGAGAAGCAGGGCCCCGCGGGTCGCCGCCGCTTCGTGCTGGCGACCAAGGCCGTCAACAAGGTCGGCCCCAACAGCTGGGACCAGGGCGCGTCGCGCAAGCACCTGCTGGACGCCATCGACGCCTCGCTCAAGCGGCTGAAGACCGACCACGTCGACCTCTACCAGCTGCACATGGACGACCGCGAGACGCCGCTCGAAGAGAGCCTGGAGGCGCTCGACACCATCGTGAAGTCGGGCCGCGCGCGCTACATCGGCGTGTCGAACTTCCTGGCCTACCGCCTGGCCCGCGCGCTGGGCAAGTCAGACCTGCTGAGGCTCACGCGCTACGTGTCGGTTCAGCCGCGCTACAGCCTGCTGTTCCGCGAGATCGAACGCGAGCTGCTGCCGCTCGCGGCGGAAGAGGGCCTGGGCGTGATCCCCTACAACCCGCTGGCCGGCGGCCTGCTCACCGGCAAGTACAAGCCCGGCAGCAAGCCCGAGGAGAACACCCGCTTCACCCTCGGCACCGCAGGCGGCATGTATCAAGACCGCTACTGGAACGAGCGCAGCTTCAACACCGTCACGCAACTGCACAAGCTCGCCGACGAAGCCGGCGTACCGCTGGCCACCCTGGCCTTGGCCTGGGTGATGGCGAACCCGCTCATCACCGCGCCGCTGCTCGGCGCAAGCCGCCCCGACCAGCTCGAAGCGACCATCGCGGCGGCGGAATACAAGCTCGACCCGGCGCTCAAGCAGAAGCTGGACGAGCTGACCGCCGAGTACCGCAAGGGCGACGCCCCTCGCTGAGCGGTTTGTCTCCTTCCTCCTCCGGGGGAAGGCCGGGATGGGGGCAGGCCTTTGAAAAGGCTCCGCGCTTCCTTGAGCGCCGTCGTGCCCCCACCCCGACCCTCCCCCAGCGGGGGAGGGAGAAGAGATAACCGGCCGAGTAGTGCAAGGGCGACGCCCCCCACTGAGAGGTTTTTCTCCTTCCCCCTCTGGGGGAAGGCCGGGATGGGGGCAGGCCCTTGAACAGGCGCCGCGTTCCATGAGCGCCGTCGTGCCCCCACCCCGACCCTCCCCCAGCGGGGGAGGGAGGAAGCCCAGGAACACCGCGGAACCGGCTCGGCCGGGCCGCAGGTGTTGCCCCCGGAAGGGGGTTGGCGGAGCGACACGAAGTGCGCGCAGCCTGGGGGAGAGCCATTTTTTTGGGGAGGGCCATTTCTTTCAGAACTGTCAGTTAGTCGACAGCGAGGGGTTTGACGGGGGTACCTAGAGTGCCCTCATCATGGTTTTCTCCGACGTACCTCCCCTCCCGCGCGCAGCCCTCGCGCTGGCCGCCTTGCTCCTCGCGGGCTGCGCCGTCGGCCCCGACTACGTCCGCCCGCAGCTGGACGTACCCGCCGCCTTCAAGGAAACCGGCGGCCCCTGGAAGACCGCCGCCCCGCAGACCATCGACGCCGACCATCCCTGGTGGGACGCCTTCGGCGACAGCACGCTCAGCGCGCTGATCGTGCAGGCCAACGCGGCCAACCAGAACATCCGCGTGGCCGAGGCGCAGTACCGCCAGGCGCAGGCGCTGGCCGCCGCGGCGCGGGCGGGCTTCTTCCCCACGGTGGGCCTCAACGCCGGCGCCACGCGCTCGCAGACCAACAACACCGGCACCGTCAAGCTCGGCACCACCGACACCCTGGGCCTCGCCGCGAGCTGGGAGCCCGACATCTGGGGCGCGGTGCGCCGCTCGGTGGAGGCCGGCAATGCCGGCGTGCAGGCCAGCGCCGACGATCTGGCCGGCGCGCGGCTCAGCATCCAGACCACGCTGGCGCAGGACTACCTGCAGATCCGCGTGATCGACCTGCAGCGCAACCTCTACGCCAGCACCACCGCCGCCTACGCCAAGGCGCTCGAGCTCACGCAGCACCAGTACGCCGCAGGCACCGTGCTGCGCTCAGACGTTGCGCTGGCCGAGAGCCAGCTCAAGACCGCGCAGGCGCAGGCCGTCGACCTCGAAGCCCAGCGCAGCCAGCTCGAACACGCCATCGCCGTGCTGACCGGGCAGGCGCCTGCGTCGTTCTCGCTGGCGCCGCTCGAAAGCTCGTCGAACCCGCCGACCGCCGAATCGCTTTCGTCGGCCGCCGCGCTGCACCTGCAACTGCCGGTGACGCCCGCTGGCCTGCCCTCGGAGCTGCTGGAGCGCCGCCCCGACATCGCCGGCGCAGAGCGCCGCGTGCAGGCCGCCAACGCCAACATCGGCGTGGCCAAGGCCGCTTACTACCCGCAGATCGTGCTCAGTGCCAGCGGCGGCTTCAGCGCGGCCACGCTGGGCACGCTGTTCAACACGCCCAGCCGCGTGTGGTCGCTGGGCGCGGCACTGGCGCAGACGGTGTTCGACGGCGGCCTGCGCAAGGCCCACACCGACCAGGCCGTGGCCGCCTACGACGCCTCTGTCGCGCAATACAAGCAGACCGTGCTTGCGGGCTTCCAGCAGGTGGAAGACAACCTCGCCACCCTGCGCGTGCTCGACAACGAATCCGCGCTGCAGGCCGACGCCGTGCGCGCCGCCCAGCTCGCCGAGCGCATGGCACTGAGCCAGTACCGCGCGGGCACCGCCACCTACCTCAGCGTGGTCACTGCGCAGACGCTCTCGCTCACCAACCAGCGCACGGCCGCGCAGGTGCTCGGCCGCCAGCTGGCCGCCAGCGTCTCGCTGATCGCGGCCACGGGCGGCGGCTGGAATGCCGCCGCCGCTGCCGTCACCGCAGCAGACGCCGCACCGAAGACTTCCGGGAATTGATGCCATGACGACGAACGCAGAAACCACCACGCCTTCCTTGTTCCAGAGACGCTACACCTGGCTCGCGAGCGCCACCCTGGTGCTCGTGCTCGGCGGCGGCGCATGGGCGCTGACGCACCACGCCGCCAACGCAGCCAAGCCCGATGCGCCGAAGAGCCCGCCCGTGCAGGTGACCACCGCGCGCGTCACGCCGCAGACCGTGCAGGTCTATCGCTCGGGCATCGGCACCGTCGCCTCGATGGCCACCGTGACCGTCAAGGCGCGCATCGACGGCCAGCTCGACAAGGTCGGCTTCGTCGAAGGGCAGGACGTGAAGGCCGGCCAGCTGCTCGCCCAGCTCGACCCGCGCACGCTCCAGGCCCAGCTCGCGCAGGCGCAGGCGACGCGGGCGAAGGACCAGGCCACGCTGACCAACGCCCGCGCCGACCTCAAGCGCTACACCACGCTGCTCTCGGAGGACGCCGCCACGCAGCAGCAGGTCGATACGCAGAAAGCCCTGGTCAACCAGCTCGAAGCCGCCGTGCAGAACGACGCGGCCCAGGTGCAGTACGCCGAGGTGCAGCTGAGCTTCACGCGCATCACCTCGCCCATGAACGGCCGGGTGGGGGCGCGGCTGGTGGACCCGGGCAACATCGTGCACGCCACCGATGCCAACGGCCTGGTCGTCATCAACCAGATCGACCCGATCGCCGTGCAGTTCACCCTGCCCGAAGAGGCCGTGCAGGACATCAACCGCGTGCAGCAGCAGAGCAGCCAGCCGCTCTCGGTGGTGGCCTACGACCGCAGCGGCACGCAGATGCTGGGCACCGGCAAGCTGATATTGCTGAACAACCAGATCGACACCACCAGCGGCACCGTGCAGCTCAAGGGCAGCTTCGCCAACCCGCAGCACACGCTGTGGCCGGGCCAGTTCGTCAACGTGCGGCTGCAGCTCGACCGCCGGGCCGACTCGCTCACGCTGCCCGCTGCAGCGGTGCAGCGCGGCCAGGACAGCACCTACGTCTGGGCCGTCGATGCAGAGAACAAGGTCGCCAACGTGCCGGTCCACGTGGTGCAGATCGCCGACGGCACCGCAGTGATCGACAAGGGCCTGGAGGCCGGCCAGCGCGTGGTGATCGACGGCCAGTACAAGCTCAAGCCCGGCGCCACCATCGTCGAGCCGCCGCCCGCCGCCAAGAGCGCGGTGAAGGATGCGGTGAAGGACGCAGCCAAGGTCGCCAGCAGCAGCGGGAGCAGCAATTGAGCATCTCCGCCGCATTCATCAAGCGCCCCATCGGCACCACGCTGCTGGCGCTGGCCATCCTCCTGGTCGGCGCGGCGGTGTTTCCGCTGCTGCCGGTGGCGCCGCTGCCGCAGGTCGACTTCCCGACCATCCAGGTCTCGGCCAACCTGCCGGGAGCCAGTCCGGAGACCATGGCGTCCAACGTGGCGCAGCCGCTGGAGCGGCAGTTCTCGCTGATCGCGGGGCTATCGCAGATGACCTCGACCAGCGGCCTGGGCTCCACGCAGATCACGCTGCAGTTCGACCTCGACCGCAACATCGACGCCGCCGCGCTCGACGTGCAGGCCGCCATCAACGCATCGACCGGCCAGCTGCCGGCCAACCTGCCGAGCCCGCCGACCTTCCGCAAGGTGAACCCGGCCGACTCGCCCATCCTCATCCTGTCGGTGCAGTCGAAGACGCTGCCGCTGACCGAGGTGAACGACTACGCCGACAACATCCTCGCGCAGCAGATCTCGCAGATATCGGGCGTGGGCCTGGTCAACATCGGCGGCGTGCAGAAGCCGGCGGTGCGGGTGCAGGTCGATCCGGCCAAGCTCGCGGCGCTGGGCCTGAGCCTGGAAGACGTGCGCACCGTGCTCGCATCGGCCACCGTCAACGCGCCCAAGGGCACCATCGACGGGCCCAGCCAGAGCTTCACCGTCTACACGAACGACCAGCTGCTGAAGGCCAAGCCGTGGAACGACGTGGTGCTGGCCTACCGCAACGGCGCGCCCATCCGCGTGAGCGACCTGGGCGTGGCGGTGGACGGCCCCGAGAACGCCAAGATCGCCGGCTGGGCCTATGCCGGCGCCGCCGCGCCCGAGGGCAGCAGCGTGCAGAACGGCCGCTCCATCGTGCTGGCCATTACCAAGCAGCCGGGCGCCAACGTCATCGAGACGGTGGACCGCATCAACGCCGCGCTGCCCAGGCTGAAGGCCTCGATCCCGCCGACGGTGGAGGTCAACGCCATCATCGACCGCACCCAGACCATCCGCGCCTCGGTGAAGGACGTGGAGTTCACGCTGCTGCTGACCATCGCGCTGGTGGTGGCCGTGATCTTCGTGTTCCTGCGCAACGTGCCGGCCACGCTCATCCCCAGCGTGACGGTGCCGCTCGCGCTGCTGGGCACGGTGGCCGTGATGTACCTGCTGGGCTACAGCCTCGACAACCTCTCGCTCATGGCGCTGACCATCGCGGTCGGCTTCGTGGTGGACGACGCCATCGTGATGCTGGAGAACATCTACCGCTACGTGGAAGAGGGCATGTCGGCGGTCGAGGCCGCGTACAAGGGCGCGGGCGAGATCGGCTTCACCATCATCTCCATCTCGGTGTCGCTGGTGGCGGTGTTCATTCCGCTGCTGCTCATGGGCGGCATCGTGGGGCGCCTGTTCCGCGAATTCGCGGTGACGGTCACGCTCACCATCGTGGTCAGCGTGGTGATCTCGCTCACGCTCACGCCCATGCTGTGCTCGCGCTTCCTCAAGAACGAGCACGGCAGCAAGCACGGGCGGCTCTACCAGCTCTTCGAGCGCGGCTTCGACGCGATGCTCGGCGCCTACAAGCGCGGGCTGCACGTGGTGCTCGACCACCAGTTCATCACGCTCATGACCTTCATCGCCACGGTGGCGGCCACCGGCGTGCTGTTCGTGTTCATTCCCAAGGGCTTCTTCCCGCAGCAGGACACGGGCTTCATCTCGGGCTTCGCCGAATCGGCGCAGGACGCCTCCTTCGCGTCGATGAACGCCCGCATGGTCGAGCTGGCCGACGTGGTGCGCAAGGACCCGGACGTGACCGGCTTCGGCATGAACGGAAGCTCCTCCACCTACAACACCGGCAACTTCTACATCAGCCTGAAGCCCAAGGACGAGGGCCGCACCGCCACCGCCGACGAGATCATCGCGCGGCTGCGCCCGCAGCTGGCCAAGGTGCAGGGCGTGAACCTGTTCCTGCAGGCCGGGCAGGACATCCGCGTGGGCGGCCGCGCATCGCGCACGCAGTACCAGTACACGGTGACCGACGCCAACCTCGACGAGCTCAACACCTGGGCGCCGAAGCTGCTGGAGCGCTTCAGGCAGCTGTCCGAGATCACCGACCTGGCCACCGACCAGCAGAACGCCGCCGCCTCGGCCGTGCTCACCATCGACCGCGACCGCGCATCGAGCTTCGGCATTTCGCCGGCCACCATCGACGCCACGCTGTACGACGCCATCGGCCAGCGCCAGGTGGCGCAGTACTTCACCCAGCTCAACAGCTACCACGTGGTGCTGGAGGTCACGCCCGCGCTGCAGCAGGACCCGGCGCTCTTCAGCAAGCTGTACCTGAACTCGCCCATCACCGGTCAGCAGGTGCCGCTGTCGACCTTCGTGAAGGTGGACACCAGCAAGACCGCCTACCTCTCGATCAGCCACCAGGGCCAGTTCCCGGCCGTGACCATCTCGTTCAACCTCGCGCCGGGCCATGCGCTGGGCGACGCGGTGAACGCCATCAACAAGGCGCAGGCCGACATGGGGCTGCCGCAGTCGCTCACCGGCTCGTTCCAGGGCACGGCGCAGGCCTTCCAGGATTCGCTGGCCACCCAGCCCTACCTGATCGCGGCGGCGCTGGTGGCGGTGTACATCGTGCTGGGCCTGCTGTATGAGAGCTACATCCACCCGCTGACGATTCTCTCGACGCTGCCCTCGGCCGGCGTGGGCGCGCTGCTCATCCTGATGGCGGGCGGCTACGACCTGAGCGTGATCGCGCTGATCGGCATCATCCTGCTCATCGGCATCGTGAAGAAGAACGGCATCATGATGATCGACTTCGCGCTCAAGGCCGAGCGCGAGCAGGGCATGACGCCGCACGACGCCATCTACCAGGCCTGCCTGCTGCGCTTCCGCCCGATCATGATGACCACCATGTGCGCGCTGCTCTCGGGCCTGCCGCTGATGCTGGGCCACGGCTCCGGCTCCGAGCTGCGCCGGCCGCTGGGCTACGCGATGGTCGGCGGGCTGATACTCTCGCAGGCGCTCACCCTCTTCACGACCCCGGTGGTCTACCTGTACCTCGACCGCGCCCACTACTGGTACCTGCGCCGCAAGGAAGCGCGCAAGGCCCGCAAGGCAGCGAAGCAAGGCAAGGCCCCCGTGCCCGCCGAGGTGCACGGATGAACACCGGCTGAGATCGCGGGGGTGGAGACAAAGACAAGAGGGCAGAAAGCGCCATGAAGATCCTGATAGTCGAAGACGAACTGAGAACCGCGGACTACCTCTCCAAGGGGCTGACCGAGCAGGGCTGCACCGTCGACATGGCACACAACGGCATCGACGGCCAGCATCTCGCGCTCACGCACGAGTACGACGTGATCGTGCTCGACGTGATGCTGCCGGGGCAGGACGGCTTCTCGGTGCTGCGCGCGCTGCGCGCCGTGAAGCAGACGCCGGTCATCATGCTCACCGCGCGCGACCGCGTCGAAGACCGCATCAAGGGCCTGCACGAAGGGGCCGACGACTACCTCGTCAAGCCCTTCTCCTTTCTCGAGCTGCTGGCGCGGCTGCAGGCGCTCAACCGCCGCGGCCGCAAGCAGGAGCCGATGCAGCTGCGCATCGCCGACCTGCAGATCGACCTGCTGGCGCGAAAAGCCGTCAGGGGCAGCACCCGCATCGACCTCACCGCCAAGGAGTTCGCACTGCTGGCCGTGCTGGCGCGCCGCCAGGGCGAGATCCTCTCGAAGACCGCCATCGCCGAACTGGTGTGGGACATGAACTTCGACAGCAACACCAACGTGGTCGAGGTGGCCATCAAGCGGCTGCGCGACAAGATCGACGCGCCCTTCAGTCCGAAGCTGCTGCACACCATCCGGGGCATGGGCTACGTGATGGAGCTGCGCGAGGGAGCAGGGGAAGGCGCGGCCCCGTGAAGCGCTCCATCACCGCGCGGCTGGTGCTGATGTTCGCGGCGGTGGCGCTCGCGACCTTCGCGCTGGCCGGCTTCGCGCTGCACAGCGTGCTGGCGCGCGAGCTGGAGCGGCATCAGTACGAGGAGCTCGACACCACCCTCAAGAGCCTGCAGTTCTGGATCAAGGCCATCGGCAGCCCCGAGCGCTGGCCGCGCGTGCAGGCGCGCATGGACGCGCTCACGCCAGAGGACGGCAGCGTGCGCTTCTGGGTGCTCAGCGACGACCCGCGCTTCCAGTACGGCAAGGGCCTGGCCGAGATCGACGGCCTCACGCGCCAGGCCAACGGCCACACAAGCGTGATCGAGCTGCCGGGGCAGGAGCGGCCCTTCCGTACCCTGTCGGTGCACATCGACCCCTTCGAGCAGCGTCCGGCCGTGCGTCTCATCGTCGGGCGCAACACCGAGCCCTATGCGCGCACGCGCCAGAACTTTTTGACCGCGCTGGTCGGGCTCGGGTTGTGCGCGGTGCTGGTGGTGGCCGCGGCGGGCTACTGGATCGCGCAGCTGGGGCTGCGGCCGCTGGAACGGCTGTCGAGGGAGGCGCAGGCGCTGCGGCCCAAGACGCTTTCGCAGCGGCTGCAGGTGGAGCGCCTGCCGGTCGAACTCTCGGCGCTGGCCGAAGCGTTCAACGGCGCGCTGAGCCGGCTGGAGGAGGCTTACGGCCAGCTCGAAGCCTTCAACGCCGACGTGGCGCACGAACTTCGCACGCCGCTGGCCAACCTCATCGGCAGCACGCAGGTGGCGCTGTCGCGCCAGCGCAGCGCGGTCGAGTTCCAGGAGGTGCTGCAGGCCAACCTCGAAGACCTGGAGCGGGTGCGCTCCATCGTCAACGACATGCTCTTCCTCGCGCGCGCCGACCGCGGCGAGGTGGCGACCGGGCTGGTGCTCACGCCCGTGGCGCTGGAGGTGCGCAAGACCATCGAGTTCTTCGAGTTCGTGCTCGACGAGACGCGCGCCCAGGTCGTCATCGAGGGCGACGTGCAGGCCGAGGCCCGGCTGGAGAGCGCGCTCTTCCGTCGCGCGATGTCGAACCTGCTGCAGAACGCCATCGAGCATTCGCAGCCCGGCGCGCAGATCGCCGTGAGGCTGCGCGAGGAGGCCGCTGCCACCTGGATCACCGTGTCGAACCCCGGCGAGCCCATCGACGCGCAGCACCTGCAGCACCTGTTCGACCGGTTCTATCGCGTCGACGAGGCCCGCAACGACGGCGGCGAGCACCACGGCCATGGGCTGGGGCTTGCCATCGTGAAGGCGGTGGCGAGCATGCATGGAGGGCAGGTCTCCGCGTCGAGCGAAGAAGGTTGGAATACCTTCGGCTTCAGCGTATCGCGCTCCCCCGAGAAAACGGCCGGCTGACGATGGCTGAAGGCGCCAGGCAATGGCCTGTGCCCGGTACGTTCTTGGGCCATGCCGGAGAATCGCTGCCGGCATGAACAGCACGCAACCACCGCAATTTCCGCCCGCATCCGGGCCAAGGCAGGGGCAGCCATGGCACAGCTGATGTCCCTGCTCGTGCAGAACGCGATCCTGGTGGTTTTTGCCGCCAGCTTCGCCGCGCGGCTGGGCCTGCCGGTGCCGGCCGCGGCGGTGCTGGTGCTCACTGGCGCGCTGCTCGCGGCGGGCGATGTGTCCGTGGCCGGCGTGGTGGTGGCGGCCGTCATCGCCAACCTGCTGGGCGACGGGGCGTGGTTCTATGCCGGGCGGCGCTTCGGCTACCGCTTCATGCGCCTGCTGTGCCGCATCTCCCTTTCGCCCGACTCCTGCGTGCGGCGCGGTGAATCGCTCATTTCCGACTGGGGCGGCCTCTCGCTGGTGGCCGCCAAGTTCGTGCCGGGCGTGTCGGTGGTGGCGCCGCCGATGGCCGGGGCGCTGGGCATGTCGGTGCGGCGCTTCATCGGCTTCGACGTGGGCGCGGCGCTGGTGTGGACCGGGCTCTTCCTCGGGCTGGGCTGGGTGTTCCGCAACCAGATCCAGGAGGTGCTGGCCATCATGGCGCAGGCCGGCGGCGTGGCCACCGCCGCGCTGGGCGTGGTGCTGCTGGTGATTCTGGCGGTGCGCTACTGGCGCCGCCGCGCCTTCATGCGGCTCACGGGCATGCCCCGCATCTCGGTGGAAGAGCTGCACGAGCTGCTCAGCGGCGAAGAGCCCCCGCTGGTGATCGACGTGCGCGGCAAGGCCGGCGTGCAGGTCGATCCGCGCCGCATTCCGGGCGCGCAGTCGTACACGCTCAAGGCGCTGCAGCAGCGCAGCCTCGACCTGTCGCACGCGGCGGGGCGCGACGTGGTGCTGTACTGCAACTGCCCCAACGAGGTGTCGGCCGCGCAGGCTGCGCGCGTGCTGCTGGCGCGCGGTGCGCGGCGGGCCCTGCCGCTGACCGGTGGGCTCGACGCCTGGGTGGCCTCGGGCCGGCCGACCACGCTCGACTGAAGGCGACGACATTGTTCCGAGGGCCTGCACAAGGCCCACGCCTGCAGAAACCTGCCCCGCGTGCTATGGTGCCCGGCCCTCGGGTTAACCCGAGGGCAGACCTCTCGCAACCGGGATCCCTCCGTGTCCTCTCCTTCCTCCGCGCCACGCGCCGCCCACCCCGGCCATTCCGCCCAATCCGCGGCCTCGGGCCTCAGCCCGGCCCTCACGCTGGTCTTCGCCGTCGCCTGCGGCCTGTGCGTAGCCAACATCTACTACGCCCAGCCGCTCATCGGCCCCATCTCCGACACGCTGCAGCTGCACGCCGGACTGGCCGGGCTCATCATGACGCTCACCCAGCTCGGCTACGGCGCGGGCCTGCTGCTGCTGGTGCCGCTGGCCGACGTGGTCGAGAACCGCAGGCTCATCGTCGGTGCGCTCTTCGGCGCGGTGATCGGGCTGGTGGGCATCGCGCTGTCGAACTCGGCCGTCACCTTCCTGGCCGCTTCCTTCGTGGTCGGCACCTGCGCGGTCGCGGCCCAGGTGCTGCTGCCCTTCGCCTCGCACCTCGCGCCCGAGGCCACGCGCGGCAAGGTGGTCGGCAACATCATGGCCGGCCTGCTGGGCGGCATCATGCTGGCGCGGCCCTTTGCCAGCATGGTGGCTTCGGCGCTGGGCTGGCGCGCGGTGTTCTGGGTGTCGGCCGTGCTCATGGCCACGCTCATCGCCGTGCTGTGGCGTGCGCTGCCGCAGCGCCACCCGCATGCATCGATGGGCTACGCGCGCACCATGGCCTCGCTGCCGGGCATCGTGTGGACCACGCCCGTGCTGCGCCGGCGCGGGCTGTACCAGGGAATGATGTTCTCGGGCTTCCAGGCCTTCTGGACGGCCGTGCCGCTGGCACTGGCGCATGAATTCGGCATGGGCCAGGGCGGCATCGCGGCCTTTGCGCTGGCCGGTGCCGCCGGTGCGCTGATGGCGCCCATCGCCGGCCGGCTGGCCGACCGCGGGCTGACCCGGCCGGCCACCGGCGTCGCCATCGCGGTGGCGCTGTTCTCCTTCGTGCTGGGCGCGGTCGCCATGCACTACCACTCGCTGGCCGGCCTGGTCGCGGCTGGCATCCTGCTCGACGGCGCGGTGCAGCTGTGCCAGGTGCTCAACTTCCGCAGCCTCTTCATGCTCGCCCCCGAGCTGCGCGGCCGGCTCAACGGCCTGTTCATGACCTTCATCTTCATCTGCGCGGCCGTGGCCTCGGGCATCGCGGCCGCGGTGTATGCCTTCCACGGGTGGAGCGGGCTGTGCCTGCTGGGTGGCGGTTATGTGCTGGTGGCGCTGCTGTACTACGCGACGGAATTCAGGCGCAGCGCGGCCCCCGCAGCGGTCGGCGGCTAGCCGGGGCCCGCGGCCAGGGTGGTAGCCTTGCCACCCGATGAACCTCCGCACCAAGATCGTTGCGCTTGCCGTCGCACCGCTGCTCGTGGCGCTGGTGCTGGTGGCCCTTGCGGTGCGCCACCAGGAGAACGACCTCGCCCAGCGCGAGCGAGCCCTCATCGAGAACAGCTACATGGCCCAGCGCCGCAGCGAGCTGCGCAGCTACGTGGACCTGGCCGTGAGCAACCTGCTGCCGCTGTACGAATCGGGCCAGGACGACGAGGCCACCCGCGCCGAGGCCCTGCGCCGGCTGGCCGCGCTCAACTACGGCGACGACGGCTACTTCTTCGTGTACGACCTGGAGGGCAAGTCCCTCATGCACTCGCGCCAGCCGGAGCTGGTCGGCCAGAACCTCTGGGAGCTGCGCGACTCGCACGGCCGCTACACCATCCAGGAACTCATCAAGGGCGCGAAGGAGAACGGCGGCGGCTACGTCGAGTACGAATGGCGCAAGCCCTCGAGCGCCCAACTGGCGCCCAAGCTCGGCTACGTGACCGCGCTGCCGCGATGGAACTGGATGGTCGGCACCGGCCTGTACCTCGACGACATCCAGTCGACCATGGACACCCTCGACCGGCAGGTGAACGCCAACGTCACCGCCACGCTGCTGTGGATAGCGGGCATTGCCGCGCTGTGCCTCGGCGTGGTCAGCGCCGCGGGCCTGCTGCTCAACCTCAGCGAACACCGCACGGCCGAAGCCAAGCTGCGGCTGCTCGCGCGCCGCGTGGTGCAGTCGCAGGAAGAGGAGCGCGGCCACCTCGCGCGCGAGCTGCACGACGGCACCAGTCAGACGCTGGTGTCGGCCAAGCTGCTGATCGAATCGGCCGTCGAATCGCTCGACCGCCAGCAGCAGCCCACGCCGCCCGCGCTGGTGAAGGCGCTGCAGCGGCTCAACGATTCGCTGATAGAAGTGCGCCGCATCTCGCACCGGCTGCGCCCCGCCTTGCTCGACACCCTGGGCCTGCCCGCCGCGCTGGAGCGGCTGGTCGACGAGTTCAGGGAAGAGGGCGGCGGCGTCGATGCCTCGATGATGATCGGCGGCGAATCCTTCGAGCTTCAGCCCGAGGTGAAGACTGCGCTCTTCCGCCTCACGCAGGAGGCACTGACCAACGTGCGCAAGCACGCCAACGCGCAGCACGTGCACATTGCGCTGAACTTCGACGAAGAAGATGGCGTGCGCCTCGAAGTGAGCGACGACGGCACCGGCTTCGACATCCAGGCCGTGCAGCTCGACCCCCGGCGCGGCATTGGCCTGCGCAACATGCGCGAGCGCATGGAAGCCATCGGCGGGCGCCTCACCATGTGCAGCAACGCCGGGCGCACCTCCATCGAAGCCGAAGTGCCCGCCCGCAGCGCGAGGGCCGCAGCGGCGGAACACGAACAGCAGGCCCACGCACCCACGGCAGGCGCCAAAGCATGACCACCGCCAAGACCATCCGGCTCTTTCTTGTCGACGACCACCCGCTGGTGCGCGACGGCCTGCGCGCGCGGCTCGGCTCCATGCCCAACCTGGAGATCGTCGGCGAGGCGGGCAGCGCGGCCGAAGCGCTGGAACTGGTCGACAGCGTGCGGCCCGACCTCATGCTGATGGACGTCGGCATGAAGGACATGAACGGCATCGAGCTTGCGCAAGTGCTGCTGCAACGCCAGAGCGCGACGCACATCGTCATGCTCAGCATGTACGACAACCCCGAGTACGTGCAGAAGGCCCTGCAGGTGGGCGCGCGCGGCTACGTGCTGAAAGACGCGCCTGCGGCGGAGATCGTCGCGGCCATCGAGGCCGTGTCGGCCGGCGGCACATTCCTGAGCCCCGCCGTGTCGAAAAAACTCTTCCGCACGCAGGAGCCCAGGCCCTTGCTCACCCCGCGCGAGAGCGAGATTCTTTCGGCGCTGGGCCGAGGCGAATCGAGCAAGCAGATCGCGCGCGACCTGGGCCTGAGCGTGCGCACGGTGGAGGCGCACCGGCAGAGCATCAAGCGCCGCCTGGGCATCGAGGGGCAGGCCGAGCTCATCAAGTACGCGGTGGAACATGCGCGCGAATTCGGGCGCGATTCCTGAGTTGACGCAGCCGCTTCTGCAGCCTCTTTTTCGCTGATCGACCCCGCGACTGTCAGCGCTTTGTGGACTGGCGCCGCCGCTTCGCGATCAAGCGAAGGAATCAGCAGGTTCTGGGCAGAAAGTCACTTCTGCGCAGCCTGGTCTTCTATACAGTGAATGCCCCTGTGGTTGAACGACCCACCAAGTGGGCATGGAGGGCAGAGCACACAAAGACTTCTCTTGAGTGAAACCGCATTGCCTTGCGGCGGGCTGTTGGTGCGACGTGCATCGACGCGAACGTGAGGCGCAAAAGGCGACGGCCAAGGTGCGCGAACACCTCAGCCGTCTAACCAAGTGACGTGCAACTCCTTAGAAAGGGCACACCAAATGGCTCATATGGTCGCTGCCGTCAACGAAGAGGATTTAAGTTTTT